>JBCNMJ010000066.1:0-22147 GCA_039594975.1 Chryseobacterium sp.
AAAAATAAAAAAATTAACTCATATTGAAGTAATCTTCGGATAGAAAATTAATTCATCCAGTTATTAATCCATATTCCGGTGAATTAATTGCAAGAATTTTACCAAAATTTACTTTCAATATTAAGAAATGATTAAAATTTTTCTTCGTAGATGTAAGTGTCTCATTTTGAGTTAATAATAAATTTTTAGAAAATTGCGTACAATATTTGACATACAAACAGAACAGGACTTTTTGGCTGAATCTTTAAAAGTTTTCCGTTACCAATATGAAAATATAGAGGTGTATAGAAATTTTGTCAGCTATCTCAATATAAAGCCTGATGAGGTGACAAGCCTAGAGAAAATCCCGTTTCTTCCCATAGAAATGTTTAAAAATCATAAAGTGGTTGATAGAAATGTAACGGCTGATCTTTTTTTTCAGAGTTCCGGAACGACTCAGATGAATTTGTCAAAACATTTCATTGCCGACGAGAGTATATATCAGGAAAGTATTTATAAAAGTTTTGAAAAGTTTATCGGAAAGCCGGAAGACTTTATATTTTTAGGATTGCTGCCAAGCTATCTTGAAAGACAAAATTCATCATTGATCTATATGGTAGATTACTTAATGAAAAAATCTGCCAAACCTGAAAACGGATATTTTCTTTATAATCACTCGGATTTATTTGAATTATTAAATACTACAAAAGATAAGAAAGTAATTCTTTTTGGAGTTTCTTTTGCATTACTTGACTTCCTAGACTACTGTCATTCCGAGCGAAGCGAGGAATCTCTGAGTTTTCTTGAAAATCTCATTGTTATTGAAACCGGGGGAATGAAGGGACGAAAAGAAGAAATGACAAAAGATGAATTGCTGGAAATTTTAATGAACGGTTTTAAAACGGAAAAAATTTATTCGGAATATTCCATGACCGAGCTTCTTTCCCAGGCCTATTCATTAGGAAACAACGAATATGATTGTCCTAATTGGATGAAAGTGATGATCAGAAATGCTGAAGATCCCTTTGCTTATGAAAAAGAAGGAAGAACCGGAGCTATTAATATTATTGATTTAGCCAATATTCATTCGTGTTCATTTATTGCAACTCAGGATTTGGGTAAAATAATAGGAAATAAATTTCAGGTGCTGGGAAGAATAGATCATTCGGATATTCGGGGATGCAGCCTTCTTGTTTCTTAAATCATTAAAATATAGAAAAAATAAAATCCTGTTACTAACTAACAGGATTTTTTATTTGTAAATGGCTTATTGGCATTTGTCATTCTGAACATAAACCGTAGGTAACGTAGTTCAGAAATGAAATGAAGAATCTTTTTCTACTGCGAACAGATTCTTTCTTTGTCAGAATGACATCTATAGATTTATGAGATTTCTTTAATGAGCAAGTTCCTCTTCCTGATTGTTCTGAAGCAAGAACTTATAAATCAATCCACCCACAACACCTCCTAAAATAGGTGCTACCCAGAATAACCATAATTGAGATAATGCATTACCTCCTACAAAAACAGCTTGGGAAAGTGATCTTGCAGGGTTTACAGAAGTATTCGTGATAGGAATTGAAATTAAATGGATTAAAGTCAAAGCCAGACCAATAGCAATACCGGCAAATTTCCCGTTGGCATATTTATCAGTTGCTCCCATAATAATGATCAGAAAAAATGCAGTTAAGATAAATTCTGTCAGAAAAGCTGCTCCCATGGAATATCCTTTTCCAAAATAGACGGCATCTCCGTAAAAGTTGGTGGCAAAAGCTCCGGGTCCTGAAAAATCGGGCGTCCCTGAACCGCTTAAAATGGTGTATAACGCTCCTGCAGCAACGATGGCGCCTAAACATTGTGCTACAATGTATGAAATAAGATCTTTTGCAGGAAATCTTCCTCCTGCCAAAAGCCCGAATGATACCGCAGGATTGAAATGCCCTCCGGAAATGTGTCCAACAGCGTATGCCATGGTAAGTACAGTAAGTCCAAATGCTAAAGCAACTCCTATAAGAAGTATACCCATTTGACCATTAGAGGCAGGAGCGATCTGAGAAGCAAAAATTGCGCTCCCACAACCTCCGAAAACAAGCCAGAATGTGCCGAAAAATTCAGCGAAAAGTTTTTTTATCATATGTTAATTTTGTAAGTTATCTCAAATTTATAATTAAAATATTAAACTTTAAGATAAATTATAAAAAATATTTATAGGTAATTTGAAATAATGTTTTTAATTTAATAAAATCGTTGAAGGTAGGCCGGCAAGAATGGTAGCACGGAATTTGAATGCTGTAAAATAAGTAGTAATTTTTGTTTATAAATTCAAAAGTCAGTTGAATGAAAAAGTGTGTATGTCTGTTTTTTTTATCTTTTCATTGGTATACTTATCATGCTCAGTCTTTAAAAAAAACATTACCATGTTATGATCTGGGACAGGTGATGAAAGTAGAGCCTACTCCTTTGTATAAGCCCCACTTGGATGCTTCTAAAAGTTTTGGAGTAAAGCTTCTTCAAGATTCTAAGGCAGTACAGAAATATATTAATAACGGGAAATTTCATAAAATAAAAAAGACGGGAAAAGGTTATCGCGTACAAAAATTAGATTACAGCAGAGCCTGGATGGTTTCAAAAGGTAAATTAATGCTCGAGAAAATTGGAACCCGTTTTAGCAAAGAGACCAAAGGACATACATTTACGGTTTCATCCATTACAAGAACATTGGAAGATCAATGTCGTTTGAGAAGAGTGAATTCCAATGCTGCTATGGGAATTAGCTCACACAATTACGGAAACTCTTTTGATATTTCTTATGTGCGGTTCAATAGTACTTTAAGAAACAACCCTAAAATGGAAATGGCTTTAGAGAAAGTTTTAAAATACTATTATGATTTGGGAAGAATTTATTACATTAAAGAGAGGCAGCAAAGCTGTTTCCATATTACCGTAAGAAATTACTAATGGTAGGTAATGTCAGTGCAAATTTTCTTGAAAATTTTCTATTCATTAAATTCATTTCTTTTTCCGTATTTTTGCACGCGAAAATTCATTATTCACTATTAATCATTATTTAACATGCTTTCGGTTCAGAGTCTAGGATTACATCATTCAGGAACATATTTGTTTCAAAACGTGAATTTCACGATTAAAAAGGATGATAAAATTGGTTTGGTTGGTAAAAATGGGGCGGGGAAATCCACTTTATTGAAAATGCTTTCCGGAGAAATTAACTTCTACGAAGGAAACGTGGTTCCGGAAGGAAATATTACCATCGGTTTCCTGAAGCAGGATCTTGATTTCGTAAAAGGAAGAACGGTTTGGGCAGAAACAATGCAGGCTTTCGAACAGATCAATGCATGGAAAAATGAGTTGGAAGAAGTTAATCATCAGATGGCAACAAGAACCGACTACGAAAGTGATTCTTATACCGATTTGATTAATAAGATGACTGAGCTAAACGATCTTTTAATGAATCATGATGCCTACAACCTGGAAGGTGATATGGAAAAAGTGCTGTTTGGTTTAGGTTTTAAAGCAGATGATTTCCAAAAAATTACCGATGAATTTTCAGGAGGCTGGAGAATGAGAATCGAATTGGCAAAACTGCTTCTTCAAAAGAACGATATTATGCTTCTCGATGAGCCAACCAACCACCTGGATATGGAATCGATCATGTGGCTGGAAAACTTCCTGAAAGATTATCCCGGAGCAATCGTTTTGGTAAGTCACGATAAGCAGTTCATGACGGCTGTCTGTAACAGAACTTTTGATATCAACAACAAAAAGGTTGACGACTATAAAGCTAATTATTCCAAATATCTGATCATGCGTGAAGACCGCCGTGAAAAACTGATTCAGGCTAAAAAGAATCAGGACGCGGAAATCAAGCAGATGGAAGACAATATTAATAAGTTCCGTGCAAGTGCTACCAAAGCTTCTTTCGCACAGTCGCTTATTAAAAAATTAGATAAAATTGAACGTATCGAAGTGGATAATGAAGACGTTTCTAAATTCAATATCCGTTTCGTTCAGTCACAGGTTCCGGGAAAAATTATTTTCGAAGCTGAAAAATTAGGAAAAGCCTACGGTGAAAAACAAATCTTCGATGACGTTGACTTTATTGTTCAAAGAGGGGACAGAATTGCGCTTTTGGGACAAAACGGGCAGGGAAAAACAACGTTGGCGAAAATTCTTGCAGGAGATATCAAAGATTATTCAGGAACCTGGAATCTTGGGCATAATGTAAATATCGGTTACTTCGCTCAGAACCAGGAGGAAGTTCTGACACCAAATAAAACGGTTCAGGAAGAAGCGGAAGATGCTGCAACAGAAGAAACCAGACCGAGAGTTCGTGATTTGTTAGGATCTTTCCTATTTCAGGGTGAAGCGGTAAACAAAAAAACGAAAGTGCTTTCCGGAGGGGAAAGAAACCGTTTGGCGCTTTGTAAATTGTTGTTACGTCCTTTCAATACGCTGATTATGGACGAACCGACGAACCACTTGGATATTCAGTCTAAGGAAATTATCAAATTGGCTCTTCAGAAATTTGAAGGTACATTAATTGTGATTTCGCACGACAGGGAATTCTTACAAGGGCTTTGTGATAAAATATACGAATTCCGTGATGGTAAAATGAAGGAATTCTTAGGAGACATCAACGAATATCTTGAATTCAGACAGAAAGAATCTATCAGGGAAATTTCTGCTGAAAAAGCAAAACTTCACAACGAAGTGCCAAAGATTGAGGAAAAAAAAGTGGAGGAAAAGCCTGCTCCGGCCAGTCAATCGAATGTGATCCTAAGCAAGGAGCAGAAAAATATTCAGAATAAAATAAAAAAAGTAGAAGAAAAAATTTCTGAGCTTGAAATCAAAGTTGAGGAATTTGAAGCTTCTTTTACAAAGGAAAACCCATCTGATGAAACTTTAGAAAAGTATAACAAAACTAAGGAAGAGTTGGATCTTGCATTGCAGGAATGGGAATATTTGGGGACTCAATTGGATTAATTTTACCAAGAGAAGATATAAGATAAAGATGCTTCGACTTCGCTCAGCATGACATCGCTACAAATTGATCACTAATAAAATAGTTGGTATTAGAAAAATGTCATGCTGAGCGAAGTCGAAGCATCTCAATAAATTAATAAAAAGCTTGTAACATAATTTCAAGTTCTTCTACCCATTAATTAAAATATTTTAATAAAACTTTAATCCAAAAGCTTAAATTATTTTTATAATTTTGACGCATGATTTTTAAAGAAAGCAGAAATCTGAAGAATTTTATTTCCAAATTATTGTTTGGAATCTATTTTCTTGCGCTGTTTTTTCAAAATTTCCATAGTCATAGCTCTGAAGACGTTTTTAAAAGTTTCAGTTTTAAAAAATCAGAAAATACGGTTACAAAAAATATAGCGAAAGAAAAAGCAGCCGACTGTTTGGCCTGTCATTTCTTGGCTACAGGACATACTTTAGTTCCTGAAGAATTCAGTTTTTCTTTTGAAAACTATACCCATGAGGTAAAGCAGATCATTGCTGTTCAGGAGAAAATCTGGTCTCAGACCAAATTTACCTTTCAGCTTCGCGGTCCGCCCGCAATTTCTTAGTTTTTAGATTCTTTTTGGGATTTTTTTGCTTTAATTAATGTATTTTAATTAAACTCACTTCGTGCTTTTAAACCATTAAGGTGAATTTAGGAGTTTAAGTTCGTTAAGAAAAATCATATAGATTTTTCAGTATCTCTTAAAAGCAAAGCTAAACTTCATTACTCTAAATTGCTTAAATAAAATCTTAATGGTTCAAAATTGAGCGTACAGATTTACAGTTTTAAGTTAAAAAATCCAATTCAAATTTTAACGAAATGTATTTTTTAAGTTAATCATTACTCATAATGAGCAACTTAAAACATACCCAATCAATCTATTTAACAATGAAATTGATATATAGCTTTATGCTGATCCTTTGCGGATTTGCATTTACAAACGCACAGCAGACTTACACGGTGCAAGGAACTGTCCAGGATTTTCATGATAAAACGATGCTGGAAAATGCAGTCGTGAAAATTGGAGACTTTTCTACAAAAACCGATAAAAACGGTAAGTTTTCATTTAATAAAATTCCTACAGGAAAATATATACTCATTGCTAAACATCCTGATTGTAATGATTATACTGAAAATATAGGAATTACCCAGGATTTGCATTTGACAATCACTCTTGAACATCATATTCAGGATATTGAAACGGTAACCATTCATGGAAGCCACAAGAACAATGGAAGCATGGTAGTGAAAACGATTGATAAATCAATGATTTCACGAAATGTTACTGAAAATCTTGGAAATCTATTGACGAATATTTCGGGAGTAAATGTTCTTAAAACAGGAAATAATATTGCAAAACCTATTATTCACGGGCTTTACGGAAGCAGGGTTTCCATTCTTAATGATGGAGTGAAACTTGCCGAACAGGAGTGGGGAGTAGAACATGCTCCGAATGTAGATGTCAATAATTTTGAACATATTGATGTCGTAAAAGGAGCGTCCGCCTTGAAATATGGGAGTGGCGCTGTAGGTGGAGTTGTTGTCTTGCAGCCACAGATTTTGCCTAAAAAAGATACCATTATGGGAAATGTGGCTCTTTCAGGGATTTCTAACGGAAGAGGAGCTGATCTTAATGTTAAATTAGCAAAGACGTGGAAAGATGGCTGGGCAATAAAAACCAATGGAAGTTACAAGAAACTTGGTGATCTTCAGGCTCCTGATTATGGTTTGATGAATACAGGGGTTGAGAGTTCAGGATTTAATTTTGGCGTTCAGAAAATGACTTTTAATAAAGGTTTTTCTTTTGACTACTATCTCACGAAAAGCTCGATTGGAATTCTGAGAAGTTCTCACGTCGGAAATTCTGAAGACCTGCGCTTGGCTCTTACATCACCTGAACCGATCTATCAAAGGGATTTTAGCTACGACATTGATAATCCGAGACAGGAGATTGAACATCATATCGCTAAAATTTCCGCTTATCGAAGGTTTGAAAATTTTGGAAAGATTACGGCTACCTACAGCTTTCAGTACAATCATAGAAAAGAATATGATATAAGACGTACAGAAGAATTGAGTAAAAAGCCGGCGTTGGATCTTGAATTGATAACCAATGATTTAAATATTAATCATTTGATAGAAAGAGGAAACTGGAATCTTGAAACCGGAATTAATGCAGGATATCAGAATAATTATTCTAATACTCAGACCGAAGCAAGACGCCTTGTTCCTAACTATGACAGATACTATGCGGGAATTTATTCTGTATTTAAATATAAAATGACTCCTGTATTAGATCTTGAATTGGGAGGCAGATACGATTTCGATCATTATGAAGTCACCAAATGGTATGATTTGAATGATTGGAATAAGCTTTATGCTGCAGATTATGCAGATTTTGAAGTTAGAGTAAATAAAAACAGGATTCTTACAAAACCTTCATTAAGTTATAATAATGTTTCAGTGAACGGAGGAATTGTTTATCATCCTTCTGAATATTTTGATCTGAAATTTAATTACGCAAGAGTTTCAAGATCTCCGAATGTTGCTGAACTTTTTGCGGACGGGCTTCACCATTCTGCGGCAATTATTGAAAGAGGAGATATGAGAATGAAAAGTGAAACGGGAAATCAGTTTAATTTGGTTGCTGATGTGAAAGCAAACGTTTTAAAAGGATTGAATGTTTCTGTAAATCCGTATTTCTTTTATACTAAAAACTTCATCAACCAAATTCCTACGGGATATCAGAATACACAATGGGGAGGAGCTTTTGTAGTCTATAATTATCAGCAGATCGATGCGAAAATGTATGGACTAGACCTTGATGTACAGCTTGAAATTACAGATAACTTAAGTTATAAAGGAAGCGGTTCCTATGTGTATGGTCAGGATCTTACGAATGATGTTCCTCTTATTTTGATGATGCCTCCGAATTTTAACAATTCATTGGAGTTCAATAAAAAAGAATGGAAAAACTTTTATTTTAATGTAAGTAATAATACTTATTTAAAACAAACAAGATTTCCTGTTTATAATGTTCCGATCAGATTATTTGACTCTGATGGAAACGCTTACAATGAAGAAGTAGATATTTCTACACCACCAAGTGGATATTCGCTTTGGAACCTTCAGACAGGGGTGAATCTGTCTAAAAATTTCGGAATTGATTTTTCAGTTCGAAATGTATTTAATAAGTCTTACAGAGATTATCTGAACAGGCTTCGTTTCTTTTCCAGCGAAATGGGAAGAAACTTTATTTTAACTCTTAAATATCAATTTTAATTACTTAAAATCAAAAAATGAAAAACATTTTTAAAAATACTACGCTTATTTTAGGACTTTTATTCTTAGCTGTTTCGCTGAGCTTGACATCATGTAACAGGAGTGATGACGAAGCTGATGATCTTCCTCAGGAAGAACTTTCAGACGTTCTTCTAAGGGTGACGGATGAAGCTACCGGCGTTCCGGTGGTGTATGACTATCAGGTAAATAGTACAATGAATCCGAATGTTAAACTTATCGACGGTCACACTTATGATGTACAGGTTATCTTCAAAAATGGAGATGAAGACGCAACAGAAGAGATAAAAGATGCGGTAGACGAACATTTCTTAGTATACAATTTCCCTAATTCTGATATTACGCTTACCCGCACTGATGACCCTGAATTTGTAAGAGCAGATGGTAATCATGTAGGAATAAAAACAAAATGGGTAGTGAATAAAGCCGTGAAGAATACTTCTGCAGCTGCTCAGCTGGTTCTTACATTGTACCATGAGCCGGTATCAGTATCTGAGGCGTCTTCAGTGAGTGGAAACGGTGTGGTTTATGGAACTCATACAGGTGGGGAAACAGATGCGCAGGCAAACTATAATATTATCAATTAATATATCCTTTAATCTTGTTAAGAAACCACTGAATTTTTTCGGTGGTTTTTTATTTAACACTATTTGGCTTTTTAAGTTGATTTTAAATGAGTGATTTTCATAAAATTTTCATATTTTTGCAACCTAAAATTTTAATCAATAATGAAGGTTACTGCAAAAAACCATGATGATGTAAGTGCATTGCTTACAGTGACATTGGAAAAATCTGACTATAAGGAAAAAGTTGAGAAACAATTGATTAATTATGCTAAAAATGCACAAGTTCCTGGATTCAGAAAAGGAAAAGTGCCTTTGAGTATGGTTAGAAAACAATATGAAGCAGGGATTGCTTTTGAAGAGATCAACAAGCAGGTTTCTGATGCTTTGAACGGGTATGTAAATGAAAACAAACTAAGACTAGTTGGTCAGCCTGTTCCTCAGCCAGTAAACGAATTCGATTACAATGCTGATCAGTTAGAAGTTGCTTTTGAAGTAGGATACGAACCGGAATTCACTATCGACTTATCTAAATATGAAGCTCCTCACTACAAAGTAGAAGCTTCTGAAAAAGAAATCAACAAGAGTATTGAGAACATGCAGAAGCGTTTTGCTGAGCAGGCTCCTCAAGACAAAATCAATAAAGATTCTTACATTGCTTTAGAAATTTCTCAGGTTGTTGAGGAAGATGCTGAAGGAGAGCACCACCACCATCCAAAGAACGTTACCATTACTGCTGAAAACAAAGAAGCTTTCAAATTGGTAAAGTCTTTGAAAATGGACGGATCTGTAAAAGTTGCTAAGGAAACTCTTGCTGAAAACGAAGAATTGGCTAAAGAATTAGGATTCTCTAAAGAAGAAGTTGAGCATTTGCACCATGCTGAGGTTGAGGTAAAAGTAAAAGATTTCTATGCTCTTAACTTAGCTGAACTTAACCAGGAGCTTTTTGATAAAGTATATGGTGAAGGAAATATCAAGTCTGAAGAAGAATTGAAAGAAAAAGTAAAATCTGAATTAGATGAGTATTTCCAGCAAAATGCTGATGTTCACTTTGTGAATAAAGTATTGGAGCAGGTTTCTGAAAAAGAAGAAGTAAAACTTCCTGAAACTTTCCTGATAAAATGGTTACAATTCTCTAATCAGAACATTCAGTCTGAAGAGCAGGCTAAAGAAATCCTTGAAGCTGAGAAAAACCAGTTGAAATATCAGATCATCGAAGGAAAATTGATGACAGATAACGAAATTCAGTTAGACTATGCTGATGTGTTGGCACAGGCTGAACAATTGGTAAGAAACCAATTGGCTATCTACGGAATCCACCATTTAGGGGATGAAGAAATCCAGAAATATGCTGTTGAGATGTTGAAAGATCAGGAACAGGTAAGACAAATTTCTTCTGAAGTAGCAATGGCTAAGTTGAAAGATGTAATCCTTGAAAAAGCAACGAAGAAAGAAACTGCTATTTCTCACGATGAGTTTTTAGAAGAACTTAAGAAATAATTTTCTAAATCTTAAATAAAATAAAAAGCCACCAATATTTTGGTGGCTTTTGTATTGGTATCTTTCCAATATTACTATCTTTACACTTTAAAAAATAATATAATATATGAAAAAGATTATAATTCCGTTTTTCTGTGCAGTGCTTGTTTCTACTTCAGTAGCTGCTCAGCAAAAATCAGCTCCTGTAAAGGCGGCTGCAGCACAATCTTCACTGAGCTCTCAACAAGTGATTGATAAGTATCTTAATGCTTTAGGAGGAAAAGCAAAATTAGAAGCGGTAAAAAGCTCGATTACTGACAATACTCTTTCTGTACAAGGAATGGAGGTAGCAATGACGACTAAAAAAATGGGGAATAAATTCAGGTCTGAACAGTCGGTAATGGGACAAAAAATGATCCAGGTTTTTGACGGTGAAAAAGGATATATGGATCAGATGGGACAAAAAATGGACATTCCGACAGATAAAATTGCTGAGCTTAAAAAAAGTAAAGTAATTGATGCATTAGGATATGACGCTTCTACCTTCAAGACTGTAACTACCGAAAAAATTGATGGAAAAGATTATAATGTTCTGAGCTCTGATAAAGGAAAGTTTTATTTTGATGCAGCTACAGGTTTATTGTATAAGTCTGAAACCAAAGAAGGAAATGCATTCGTAAAAAGCTATATGACGGTTGACGGAATTCAATTCCCTGCCGATATTGAAGCAGAAGGAGGAGGCCAGAAAGTTGCTATTAAGACAACGAAAGTTGTCCTTAATTCAGGAGTTACTGACGCAGATTTTAAATAAGAATAGTTGCATTTAACATAATAAAACCGGGCATTTGCCCGGTTTTTTTGTGGGCTTAAAAATTAACTCTATTTAACTCAACTTTAACTTTAAATAAGTATAAAACATTTCCTAGCGTTGTGAATAATTGATATTTTTACCCCGATAAAAAATTAATAATTAATACAATGAAGAAAATGTTATTTTCATTTGCAGTGATCTTCTTCGCATCTGCAAATGGTTTTGCTCAGAATATTCCAGCAGATCCTTCTGTGAGAATCGGAACTCTTTCCAACGGAATGAAGTATTACATCAAGAAAAATAATCTGCCGGAAAAGAAAGTTGACTTCAGACTAGCGATCAATGCAGGATCCATCCTGGAAGACGAAAACCAAAGAGGTCTTGCGCACTTTATGGAGCACATGAACTTTAACGGGACTAAAAACTTTCCGGATAATAAACTGGTTGACTTTTTACAGTCAATAGGAGTAAAGTTCGGACAACACCTTAATGCATATACGAGTTTTGATGAAACAGTGTATATGCTCCCTGTACCTTTAGATAAGCCGGGTAATCTTGATTCTGGTCTCAAGGTGATGGAAGACTGGGCTTTCAATGCGACACTTTCTGATGAACAAATTAACAAAGAAAGAGGTGTAGTACTGGAAGAATTAAGACTAGGTTTGGGTGCGGATAAAAGAATGTCTGATAAATATTTACCTAAATTACTATACAATTCCCAATATGCAAACAGGCTTCCAATAGGAAAGAAAGAAGTGTTGGAAAACTTTAAGCCAGATGTGATCAGAAAATTTCACCAGGATTGGTACAGACCGGATTTGATGGCAATTGTAGTAGTAGGAGACATTAATGTAGATGAGGTTGAAAAAAAGATAAAAGATAATTTTAGCAAATATAAAAATCCTGCTAAACCAAAAGAAAGAAAGATTTTTGATCTGCCTAATCACAAAGAAACATTGGTGGCTGTAGAAACGGATCCGGATGCTACAAGCTCCAGAGTTCAGTTTATCATGAAAGATTCGGAAGCGTATAAGCCTGATGTAACCATTGAACAATACAATCAGAGCCTTGTTAAAAATCTGGCAACTACAATGTTGAATAACAGACTGAGAGAGCTGATCAATTCGAATAATCCTCCTTTTACTTACGGTTCTGTTTATCATGGAGGAACTTATGCAAGAACAAAAGAAGCTTTTCAGGGGTTTGCCATGACGAAAGAAGGAGATCAGCTGAATGCGCTTACGGTACTTTTAACAGAAGTGGAAAGAGCAAAGAAATTCGGATTTACCCAATCTGAGCTTGACAGGGCAAAATCTCAGATTTTATCCAATGTTGAGGATTCTTATAATAACAGGGATAAGACAGAAAGTTATATGCTTGTAGATGAGTATGTAAGAAACTTTTTGGAGCAGGAACCTATGCCGGGAATTACCTGGGAATATGAAGATACGAAAGCGTTTTTACCAAGTGTTACATTAGCACAGACCAACGATATCATCAAGAAATTTGTGAAGGATGACAGTAGGGTTATTGTAATCACCGGCCCTAAAAAGGATAATGTTAAAATGCCTACGGAAGCAATGGTTCTTAATGCTTTTGAATCTGTAAAAATGGCAGACATTAAACCTTATGAAGAAAAAGCAACGATTAAAAACCTGGTAAAACCATTTAAATCAGAAGGTAAGATCGCTAAAACTGAAACAGACGAAAAACTGGGAACAACAACCTGGACGTTGAGCAATGGAGCAAAAGTAACCTTTAAGAAAACAGATTTCAAAGATGATGAAATTGTATTTTCAGCAAGAAGTCTGGGAGGAAACTCTTTAATTTCTGATGCGGATTTCAATAAGACCCAATTTGCTTATCAGGCTTTAAGCGAAGCAGGAGTAAACGGTGCTTCCAAAGCTGATCTTACAAATTACCTGGCCGGAAAGCAGGTAAATGTAACTCCATACATTACCAGTACATTGGAAGGTATATATGGTAGAACAAACCAAAAAGATTTAAGCACGGCAATGGAGCTTACCTATGCTTATTTTACAGGTCTAAACTATAGTCCTGAAGCATTTAACGCTTATAAGATGAAGCAATCTGCAATGCTGAATAACCTGTTGTCTAATCCGCAGACTTATTTTGCCAATGAACATGCTAAATTTACCAACCAGAAAAATCCAAGATTCATAGGGATTCTTCCGCTGGAAAAAGATTGGGCGGCTACAGATTATAAAAAAGCGTATGACATTTATAAAGAAAAATTTGCAAACGCAGGAAACTTCCATTTCTATTTTGTAGGAAATATTGATGAAGCTAAATTTAAAAATGAAGTTTTACAATATATTGCAAGTTTACCTACTACAGGAAAAACTACAAGTTTTAAAGATACAGGATATAGATCCATTACCGGAGATCATACCAGAGTGTACAAAAAAGGTAAGGATCCGAAGAGTATGGTTCAGATTGTGTATTCAGGAGAAACGCCTTACAATGAGAAGGAAGCTTTGGCATTGTCAGCTTTAGGTGAGGTAGCTACCATTAAAGTAATCGAAAAACTAAGAGAAGATGAAAGCGGGATCTACGGTGGTGGAGCAAGAGGAGGAATGTCCAAAGTTCCTTACGGTAATTACAGCTTCAGTGTAAGTTTCCCTTGTGGGCCGGAAAATGCTGATAAACTGACGAAAAGTGCAATTGCAGAGCTTCAGAAACTTATTGAAAAAGGTCCGGAACAAAAAGACCTGGATAAGTATAAAGAAGGAGAATTGAATGACTATAAGACAGATCTAAAGGACAACAATTACTGGATGAATGCTTTATCTAAAAATCAACTGGATGGAAGCGATAAATATGACATCCTTAATTATCAGGATAAAGTAAAAGCACTTACAGTAAAAGATCTACAGGATGTGGCTAAAAAATATCTAACGAAAAACAGGGTAATCGCTACATTAATGCCGGAAGACGGATGGGAGAATACTAAAAAAGAAGACGGAAAACCTGCAGCTATTAAAGCAAGTGTTACCAACTAAACAATAGATTTACATTCAATTAAAAAACCGCAGAAAACTTCTGCGGTTTTTATTTAGTTCTCAAAATCAATTAAGAGCCATACTCGTTTTTCCATTCTTCTGCAACTTCACTTAAAGTTGTATAAAAATCTTCCCCATACTTTCTTGTAAGCGGAGTTTTTAAAAATTTGTAAACAGGAACCTGCAATTCTTTCCCTAAAGTGCAGGCATCACTACATACACTCCATTCATGATAATTTAAAGCTGAAAAAGTAGAATATTCTGTAATCCTGATCGGGTACAGATGACATGAAATAGGTTTTTGCCAATCTATGGCGCCATCTTCATAGGCCTTTTCAATTCCACATTTGGTAATTCCTTTTTCATCAAAAGTTACATACGCACATTCACGGTCTTCAACCATTGGAGTTACATACATCCCATCCGACGGATCTGTGGTCCAGGTCCCCTGTTCTTCAAGTGCCTTTATTCCTTCCTGTGTTAAGTAGGGTTTTATTTTATCAAAAATACTGTCTAATATTTCAAGCTCATCTTTATCTAGCGGAGCACCTACATCTCCTTCCACACAACATGCACCTTTACATTTGGTAAGGTTACATACAAACTCTTCGGAAAATATATCCTCTGAAATTAATTTATCGTCTATCTGAATCATAATCTTTTAAAAAATATCAAAATATGTTTCTGCTTTAAACATAATCAGGCTTATGATGATAAGCCACAAACTCACTTCCCGCATCCAGTATTTCGGGAGGAACCGTAACATTCTGCTTAAAATAATACTGCAGGGAAATGCCAGTAATAATAAGTACTCATAGTTTTTATTCATATACAGAATAATAGTCACCAGCTGCGCTAATGAAAAAACCAGTAAGAAAGTATATTTATATCTGCTTATCGGACTTTTTTTATTGTAATTGCTGAAATGGTCATATATCGCATAAATAAGAAGCAGTGCAATGGGAATTAAAGGAAAAACATCGTGATAATCTGTAATGATTTTCATTTTTCCAAAAGGAAAATAATCGGGGTTCCAGTTAGTGAAATCTAAGAAGTACATCGTAGAAAAATAACTGGTCGCGATAAGAAGGATTCCCAATAAAAATCTGATGATATTTAAACCCACTCGTTCTGAAGTTGCAATAACGTGTATCATAACGAAAATAGCCATGGGCCATGTAGTAGGAAGAAATATAAAATTAAGAGCTACAATGGAACCTACGAGTACATAAGATTTTTTTCTTAAATCTTCATTCGTACTGGTAAGAAGAAGCAAAAGAAATGAATTCGTGAGCAGTGCTACGGCAATACCGATGTCCAATCCACCCGGGTACAATCCGAAAATAAAAAATGTATATAAAAATAAAGGAAGGTGGGTTTGATAATTAAGTGCAATGGAGTGAAAACAAAAATAAGCCAACGCAATTCCCAGGAAGGTAATCCCGGCAATAATGGCTTCATAAGTATTGAAATTCAGTATGTTAAATATGATTACTATAAAAAGAAGAAAAACAATATAGACCGGAATCGAAAAAATATTGCTTTCTTTTGAAAGTAATTTAAACATTTTTTATAAATTTGTGCAAAGTTAATTTAAAAAAGGAAAATAATGACGTCTTTCTTTCTATTCTTAAGTAAAGTTTTCAAATGGTCTTTCGGTTTTTATGATGCGTTTGGGAATGTTTTAAACTGGATATTATTTATCGTTTGCTGTGTTTTGTTTACTTACTGGTGCTATGTTTTAGTAGCAAAATTAGGTGGAGATAAAGACAAAGAATATTATTCTCCTACAGAAGGAAAACATCCTTACTACGATCCAAAAATCTACAAAAAAGAAGGTTAATTAATTGGTTATATAGTAAAAAACCGATCAAATAATATATTTGATCGGTTTTTTTATTATTAACGATTAAAATGTTATTCATGAATAGGCAGAACTAAGACCGGAATAGGTGAACTCTTGGTAAGTCCTTTAGTTAAGCTTCCTACAAAAACGTCATATATTCCGCTTCTTCCGTGTGATCCCATTACGATAAAATCAGCTTTTTTGGTTTTTGCATACTCCAGAATGATATCTTTTGCAATCCCTTGTTTCAACAGGTGCTCGCAATCTATATCATGGGCAAGAACTCTTTGCTGAAGTTTGTTGAGCTGTACCAATTCTTCCCTGATTTCGTTCTCTTCAACCTCAGGAAAATATTGATATCCCATATCGCCAATAGCAAAACCTATATCAGTAGGAGCAACATGTATCAGATTTATTTTTCCATTGACCTGTTTTGCAAACTTTACGGCTCCATCTATCAGCTGATCTGTTTTTTCCCCAAAATCTACGGGTAATACTATATTTATCATATTTTCATATTTTGTCTCTTAAAGGTAAGAAAAAAAATAGATAAATGAAAAATTTAAAAATTACAATATTCTTAAATCTAAAACTTTATCCTCTTCCAGATAAGCTTCAAGAATATCGTTTTCGCTAACCTTTCCGACTCCTTTCGGAGTCCCAGTAAAAATAAGATCCCCCACTCTTAAAGTGAAATATTGCGAAACGAAAGTGATAATATCATCAATGCTGAACATCATATCCTGCGTATTCCCGACCTGTACTTTTTCCTTATTTTTTGATAGTGAAAAATTCAGCGATTCAAGATTGAACTTTTCTTTTTTGAAGAAATTGCTTATTACGGCAGAACCATCAAAGCCTTTTGCCAGTTCCCAGGGTAAGCCTTTCGATTTAAGATCACTCTGAAGATCTCTTGCTGTAAAATCTATTCCCAAACCGATTTCCTCATAATGCTTATGGGCAGATTCTTTCTGGATGTATTTTCCTCCTTTCGAAATTTTAACCACTACTTCCAGTTCATAATGAATATCATCTGAAAATTCAGGAATATAAAAGTCGTTTCCTTTTAAAACGGCTGTATCCGGCTTCATAAAAATTACCGGTCTGTCAGGAATTTCGTTTCCTAGTTCTTTTGCGTGTTCGCTGTAATTTCTTCCTATGCAGATTATTTTCATTTAGATAATTTTTTAATAAAATTGTTTAGACTGTAATATCCTTTTAATCTTATTTTTTCTTTTCCGTCGGAATCGGTAAGAAGATAAGTAGGATAAAAGCTAACGTTATGTATTTTTTTATAGCGCTCAAAAGTCTGATAATTTTCAGAATCAACTTTTATTGGCATTTGTAGATCTAAAACAAAAAGAACAAATTTATCCTTTGCAAACTCTTCAAATTTAGGATGATTAAGTACTTCTTTTTCCATTCTGATGCACGGTTTGCACCAGCTGGAACCAGTAAACTCTATAAGGATATCCTTATTTTCTGAAAGTGCAATTTTTTTTGCTTCCTCCCATGTATCAGCTTTTTTTATCTGGCTGAAAACTGAAATGGATATGAAAAAAAGTATTGTGAGTAGCAGTTTTTTCATATGTTCTATTTTAATGGGTAAACTCATTTCCGCAATAATAACAATGATATAAATTAGCTGGAATTTTTACAGGAATGCCTATGAAAAGTAGGCTCAGACCAAAAGCACCGCCTGGTTTTTCATCTCTGTAAATATGATTGGAGCCACATTTCGGGCAAACAAAATCAAATTCAGGATTCTCAATGGTATGTTCCACTTCCAAAGAAAATTCTTCATTTTCATTGTAATCCCGTAAAGTCTGTTCTGCTTTTTCCAGGTCTTTTTCAAAAACCTGCAGCTGGATTCCGCCAACAGCCTGAGAAAGCAGCCAATCTGACTGAATCAGCTGTTCATTCGCAATAAAGCTGTTGATGCCGTTTTCAGCCAATATCTGTTTGTCTCTGTTGGCCTGAAGAGCACTTTCGTAAAATTTGAATTTAACCAGCTCGTTCATTTTAGAATCTGCTTGATAATTGGATTTTTGTGAATACTTTCTTTGTATACAGCGGGAAATCCGCATTCTGAAGCCATCCGAAATACCCTAGATCCTTCTGGAAAATTACTTTCACACATTGTCCTTTATACTTACCGAAATTAAAAATTTCTTCAAGCTTCTCGTTGTATCCTATAAACCCTGCAAGATCCGCATGCTTGTTATGGAAAGTGAATTCACTCAGTGGTCCTATTTCGTTTGGAATATCATCATATTTTCCGACCTGTGCATCCAAAACCTCAAAAGTTGCCATCACATCAGCTTCTGCAGAGTGGGCATTTTCTAATGTTTTACCACAATAAAACTGATAAGCTGCCCCTAAATTTCTAGGCTCCTTTTTATGAAAAATCGTTTGAGCATCTACTAGTCTGAATTTGCTCAGATCAAAATCGATACCCACTCTTAAAAGCTCTTCGGCTAAAAGAGGAACATCAAAACGGTTAGAATTAAAACCTCCCAGATCACTTCCAGCAAGCATTTCCATTACTTTTGGGGCGATTTCTTTGAAGGTTGGTGCATCTTTTACATCTTCATCATATATCCCGTGAATCTGACTAGATTCTAAAGGAATAGGCATTTCTGGGTTTACTTTCCATGTTTTGCTTTCTCTTGAAGCGTCCGGATTTACTTTTAAAATGCAGATTTCCACAATTCGGTCTTTCCCGATATTGGTTCCGGTAGTTTCCAGATCAAAGATGCAAAGAGGTTTATGTAGCTTTAAATTCATTTTTTTTAATTATGAGTTGAAAGTTATGAATTATGAGTTAAAATGTAGTCGGTATTTTCGAACTGGCCACTCAAAACTCCTGACTTAATTAAGTTGTTTTTGAAAAATAATTGATATGAGTATATAATAAATAATTACCATTGGAACTCCGGCACTTTTAAAAATAATTAAAATAATAACAGAGCCGATCAGTAAAGCCAGTTTCGGATAATTGTCCTGCAGCTTCATCGATTTGAATTTCATGGCGATCATTTTTATTGGGCTAATTAAAAGCCAGGATGAGATCGCTGTGAGAAGAATAAGATATATTTGGTGTTCAAAGAGAAATTCAAAGCTTCCTACTTCTTTATTAGCGTAAAATAATCCGAAAATCAAGATGGTATTTGAAGGAGTATTTAATCCTTTGAAATAATATTTCTGATCTTCATCCAAATTGAAAATAGCCAGTCTCAAACATGAAAAAAGAGTGATGAAAAGCCCCAGATAAGGTAGCCATAGATGGCCATCAGCAAGCTTAGATACATAATTTATGGATTCTAAAGGATTGCGAACCTCAACTCCTGTTAATGCTACGACAATTGTCAGTCCCGGAATCAGTCCGAAGCTCACCATATCGGCTAAGGAGTCTAGTTGAACTCCTAAATTTGAATTTGATTTCAAAGCCCGGGCTACAAAACCATCAAAAAAGTCCAAAATCAAAGAAAGAATGATGCAAATAGCGGTAGTTTGATAGTCGCCAAGAATAAGGTGAATTGCTCCCACGCTGCCCGAAAACAGATTTCCCAGAGTAATTGCGTTCGCAAGATTATTTTTAATAAAATTCATAGTCACAAAATTAAAACAATATATCAAATAAATTAAGGTAAGCATTTACCAATTTAATTATTGTTACATTTTCAGATTGCTTATTTGTTACTGAATTTGATGTAAATTTGCGCCATGAGATTTTTTAAAGAATTTAGAAAACAGGAAGTTCTGGTATTGTTGTACCGGATTTTTTTAGCTTATTTTTTCTATCAGATTGCCAGATTTTTATTTTGGTACTTTAATAGGGGGTTGATTAAAGTAGATTCGGTCTCAGATTATTTTAGCCTGTCTTATCACGGGATTGCATTTGATACCACTGCCATCTTATATGTAAATGCTCTTTTCATTTTGCTGAGCTTAATTCCTATAGTTGTTAATACTAAAAAAGTGTATCAGAAAATTCTTTTCTGGTTATATTTTATTACCAACGGAATTACCTATGCAATGAACTTTGGGGATATTGTGTATTTCAAATTCTCACAGACAAGACTTACTTCGGCCGCATTTCAGGTGGCGAAGCATGAGGACAATATTTTTAAGGTATTCACCGCTTCCATTATACAGAATCCTTATATTTTAATATGGTTTGTCGTTTTGATGTGGCTTTGGATTTTCCTTTACAAGAAAGTGAAAATTACAGAACGTAAACCTGTGAGATTGGTTCCGTATTTTATTTTATCCATTTTAACGCTTTGTATTACTGCTGTTCTAACCGTTGGAGGAATACGGGGAGATTTTAAGCACAGTACAAGACCGATTAATCTGGTAGATGCGAACCGCTTTGTAAAGCTTCCTGCTCAAGGAAATATGGTGCTGAACAGTACTTTTTCATTCTTCAGAACATTGAATACGAATAATTTTAAAGAGGTGCATTTCGTAGATGAAAAGTTTATTGATGAAAATATTCAGCCATATAAACAGTATGACAGGAAAGTAACTAATAAACCTAATATCGTTATTTTTATTGTAGAATCTTTTGGGAGAGAGTATTCCGGGGCATTCAACAAAGATAAAAGTATTAAGGATTATGTTTCTTATACGCCGTTTATCGATAGTTTGGCAGGTCAAAGCTTAATATTTCCGAATACTTTTGCGAACGGAAGACAGTCTATTCACGGAATGAGCTCTGTTTTGGCAGGAATTCCGAGCTTAACGGATGCTTTTACAAGTTCACCTTATTCTAACCAAAAAATACAGTCTATTGTTTCGATCTGCAATGATTTAGGCTATGATACTTCTTTTTATCACGGAGCTCCGAATGGTTCTATGGGATTTTTAGGCTTCGGAAATATTCTCGGATTTAAGCATTATTATGGAAAAACAGAATACAATAATGATAAAGATTTTGATGGAATGTGGGCAATCTGGGACGAACCTTTTTTGCAGTATTTTGCTAAAAATGTAGGGAAAACACAACCTTTCTTGGCGACGGTTTTTACAGCTTCCTCTCATCACCCTTTCAAAATTCCTGAAAAATACAATGGGAAGTTCAAAAAAGGGAAAAATCAGATGCATGAGCCGATACAATATACTGACTATTCAATTAAAAAATATTTTGAGACCGCTAAAAAACAACCTTGGTACAACAATACCATTTTTGTATTTACAGGAGATCATACCAATGAAGTATATTATCCGGAATATGAAAAAATAATGAACCGTTTTGCTGTTCCTTTGATCTTTTACTCACCCAATCCGGAATATCATCTGAAAGGAGTCAATCAAGAATTTGCACAGCAGATTGATATTTATCCTACATTGGCAGATTTGATAGGGTATGATAAAAAGATAAGAAGCTGGGGCAGAAGTTTGATAAGCGATAAAAAGTATACCCCAATTATAGCCAATTCAGACGGTACTGTGGAGCAGTTTATCATCGGAAACTATATCTATCGCTTTGATGGAAAAGAAATAGTAGGTGTTTTTGATAAAACTGATTTAGGATTAGAAAAAAATCTGATGAATCAGCTGAAGAACAATCCTGAAGTAGAAAAAGGAAAACTGACTGCCAAAGCATGGTATCAGGATTATATGAACAGGGTGATCAACAGAAAAATGTATTAATGTTTAAGAAATGTTTGATTCTGAAAGTTGGTATAGCTCTTGTTATATATGCCTAGGATAATAAAAGTTTTTGTTTGTTTGAAATTAATTTATATTTTTAACAGTAAATAGACAACTAAATTATCGTATTAGAATTAAAACTATAAAAATATGAGAAAATTATTATTAACATCCGCTTTTTCTTTATTGGGAGTACTGTCCTTTGCACAGATCGAAGGAAAGTGGAAAACAATAGATGACGAAACAAAACAGGCGAAATCTATCGTAGAAATCTATAAAAAATCTGACGGGAAATATTATGGAAAAGTTTCTCAGCTACTAATTAAGCCTGCAGATCCAAACTGTACATCCTGTAAGGATGATAGAAAAGGAAAACCTATTTTGGGAATGGAAATCATCAGAGGATTGAAACAAGATGATGATGAATTCACAGGAGGAACAATCACAGATCCTAAA
>JBCNMJ010000067.1:0-21598 GCA_039594975.1 Chryseobacterium sp.
GATACGTATAATATATAGTAACTCTTTTTTGAGGAAAAAATAGATGAGACAATTAAAAATCACTAAGCAGGTTACCAACAGGGAAACTGCTTCATTAGACAAGTATTTGCAGGAAATTGGTAAAGTTGAACTAATCACTGCGGACGAAGAAGTAGAATTGGCACAAAGAATCCGTGCGGGTGACAGAGCAGCACTTGAAAAATTAATCAAAGCCAACCTTCGTTTCGTGGTTTCGGTTTCTAAACAGTACCAAAATCAAGGTCTTTCTTTACCCGATTTGATTAATGAAGGTAATTTAGGACTTATGAAAGCGGCAAAAAGGTATGATGAAACAAGAGGTTTCAAATTTATCTCTTACGCGGTTTGGTGGATTCGTCAATCAATTTTACAGGCTTTGGCCGAACAGTCAAGAATTGTAAGATTACCATTGAACAAAATCGGATCGATCAACAAGATTAACAAAGCATACGCTCACCTTGAGCAGGAAAATGAAAGACCACCTTCTCCGGAAGAATTGGCTGAAGTTCTTGACATGAGCGAGGAAGATATCAAGGAATCTATGAAAAACTCCGGTAGACACTTGTCTATGGATGCACCTTTAGTAGAAGGTGAAGATTCTAATCTTTATGATGTATTACGTTCAGGAGAATCTCCAAGTCCGGATAAAGATCTGATGCTTGAATCTCTACAAATCGAGATCGAAAGAGCCTTGAATACTTTGACTCCAAGAGAGGCTGATTTGGTAAGATTATACTTCGGATTGAACGGAAAACACCCGATGACGTTAGAAGAAATCGGTGAGACTTTCGATCTTACAAGAGAGAGAGTTCGTCAGATCAAGGAAAAAGCGATCAAGAGATTGAAACACAATACCAGAAGTAAGATTCTGAAATCTTATTTAGGTAAATAATTTTACGCAAAAATTACCGGCGGAGTTTGATTTTCAGACTCCGTTTTTTTTGCAATAATTTTGAAACTAAATTATATTTGTCATTGTGAACGAAGCAATGTGAAGTGAAGAATCTCAATTCATGTTTAAAAAATTTAATAGATTCCTCCTTCGTCGGAATGACAGTAATACTTTAAATATAGCCATGAAAAAAGCACTTCTTATCTCTATCTTTTTATTAATCATTTCTTGTAGTGAAAGTAGATTTGAAAATAAACCAACTGTAGAAAATGCGGTTGACAATACTGATTCTTCTATAAAAGGATCTTTTTCAAGTCGATATGATGATAATATGATTGATAAAATTTATTCTGAGCTCATTAAAAATGATAAAAAACTATCTGTTCTTGATGATAGAATGCTAAAATCGCATGATCATCAAAGAAAAATTCTTGAATATTATAATGCTGTTCTTGATAAGTCTGAAGATTATTATCGAGATGCACATTATCAAACAAATAGTATTACCGACTCACTTTTAAAACATCAGCTTGAAAATCAAATTAAGACAAATGCTGAAAAGCATGATTTAAAGATAAAAAATATCAAAACCTTAATTTCTCAACTTACTACAAATTCTGAAAAAATAAACAATTTATATACAGCTTTCAAAATCAGAAAAACACTGCCTGAAATCGAAAAATATCAAAATGCTCACCCTTTAAAAACCGACAGTTTAGAAGCTTTCATCAAGAAGCAAAACCAGTTATTGAACGAACTGAAAAATTTAAAATAATTAATAGCCGGAACGAAATCGATTATGTATAGTACAAAAAAAGACTGCCTCAGCATTGAAGCAGTCTTTGTAATTAATAGGTTAGAGTAATTCCGGCTCCCCATCCCATTTCATTGTCATAGTTCCCGGAAACAGACAACCATTTCTGTAAGATATACCGTAGTCCTGTAGTGAACTCTCCATCAGAATTTAGGCTAAAGTTTCCCCTTAATCTTCTGGAAAGCGGAATATCTTCCCTACTCAATTCCAACAAAACCTTTCCGTTTTGATCAACACTTGCATCAGCAGTCACCAACATCGGCAAAAGATATTGCATCCCAACTATAAAATTTGCTTTATTTTTAGAGGCTATTTTCTGACCAAACCAGCTTTTCTTACCGTGGAAATCCATTCCCATTTCTTCCGCCATTTGTCTTTCCATGATTTCATGATTCTTCTGAATTCTAAAACCTGCATAAGGTAATGCCCATTGGAATTTCCCTAAGAATCTTCCGACTTTCACATTTCCTTCGAAATGATCAAAATCCCAGTTGGAATGAAATTCATTAAGGTTCGCCCATCTTGGTCCAAACATCGTCATTGTTTCTGCATGCATTTTATTCGACTGAAGATCCAGCATAGCCAATGAACTGATCATTCTGTTATCTTTCAAAAAGCTTTTCCATGCTAGTTTTGTATTCGGAAGCTGCGGATTAGGTTTTGAATTTTCGTAACTGAAAATTCTTCCCATTCCCGCCATCATATGATATAAAATATGGCAGTGAAAAAACCAGTCACCATCCTGATTGGCCGCAAACTCAATGGTATTGGTTTCCATCGGCATAATATCTACAACATTTTTAAGCGGCGAATATTCTCCTTTGGAATTAATTAATCTGAAATCATGGCCATGAAGATGCATCGGGTGGCGCATCATAGAATTATTATACATCGTAATTCTAAGAATTTCTCCTTTTTTAACCAATATTTTATCTGTTTCAGTAACCGTTTTATTGTCTAAAGTCCACAGATAATGGTTCATATTTCCTTCCAGGGTAAACTTCAGTTCACGAACATTTTCCGTGGGAAGAATTGTTTTTTCAGGAGATTTTAAGATATTATAAGATAATCTTTTAATCGATTTTTCTTCCTGCATATTCATACCTGAATGCTGAGAATGATTTTCATTTTCTTTTTCTTTGGCTTTGATTCCCATCATTTCATTCATATGCTTCATGGTCATTTTTCTCTGGCTTTCGGGAAGTTCCGGATACATTACTTCATTCATGTCCATCATTTGGTTACCCATCGTCATATTCATCGGCTTCATATTTCCGCTCATTTCCATCATTCCGTTCATCATTTTCATTCCTTCAAAAAGCTTTAATCTAGGTAAATTCGGAGCTTCAATTCTTTCTCCGGAACCTAACCAAAGCGAGGCATGACCCACCCTGTCTTCAGAAGTTGCACGAAATTCAAAGCTTTTATTCTCAGGAATCGTCACTTCAATATCATAGGTTTCGGAAACTCCGACAATCAGACGGTCAACTTCAACGGGAACCACATCATTTCCATCATTTCCCACCACTTTTATTTTGCCTCCTCCATAATTAAGCCAGAAATAAGTAGAAGAACCTCCATTGGCAACTCTCAAACGAACTTTATCTCCTGCTTTTAATTGGGAATATTCTGAAATGGGCTGTCCGTTGATGAGAAATTTATCATAATACACATCACTTACATCCATTGCTTCCATCCTTTTCCATTCATTCAGAGCTTTCGTTCCGAAGTTTCCGGATTTTATGGCTTCCCAATAACTTTGTACTGCATTTTTCTTAATGGCATACCAATCTGTATTGGCCATATGAAGTCGTCTCGCGATCTGCATGGGATCATCATCACTCCAATCACCTAATAAAACAGGAATTTCCTTTGTATATTCTGTTTTAGGCTCCCCTTCTCTTTTTCGAAAAACCAGAATTCCATTCATTCCGATCTGCTCCTGAAGACTTTCATGGGAATGATACCAATAGGTTCCGTTTTGAGAAACTTTAAATTTATATAAATGTGTTTCTCCCGGTTCTACAGGCTTGGTGGTCAAATAAGGAACTCCGTCATGTTCATTGGGTAAAATCACTCCATGCCAATGAAATCCTGTATTTTCTTTCAGCATATTGTGGAGATAAATTTCTGCAGTATCTCCTTCAGTAAAATACAATGTTGGTGCCTGCAGTTTCCCGTTCACGGCAATAGCCCTTCGATTTTTCCCTGTAAAATTAACAATCGTATCTTTTACATAGAGGTCATAACGCACTGTTCTTCCTCCAAAACTTACTTTCCCGTTTTCTGAATTTCTTTTTAAAACAGAGTTTTTGACCTCAGATTCTGCTTGAGAATGATTTTCAAGTTCGACCAGATCCATTCCGCATTTCGGGCATTTCCCGGGCTTTTCAGAAATCACTTCCGGATGCATGGGACAGGTATATTTTTGAGACTGAGTTTGAGATTTAGGTTGAGTTTGAAGTTTTGGCTGTGGTAAAGTTTTATTCTGAATAGGCTTTGCAATATTTACTTTATCAGCTTTTTTTACCTTTTTAACATCACCATTATTCTCAACTTTTGCTTTTGTTTTATTTTTAATTTCCGTTGGTTTTGTTTCTGTTTTCAGCAAAGGTTTAACCTGTGGTTTTGTAACAACTTTCGGCTTTACCCCAACTGTTTTTTTTACCAGTGTCATTCCGCATTTCGGGCAGTCTCCCGGTTTTGAAGACACCACTTCAGGATGCATCGGACACGCATAATAAGTCTTAGTAGTTTGTGAAAAAGAGAAAACAGAGAACAAAAGCATCAGAAATAATATCAGCTTTTTCATAATATTTCGAACTTTTATAAAAGCTGTATAGTTATTTCAGAATTTAAAGTTAATTCTAAATAAAACTATACAACTTATTATTTTTAAACAAAATAGATCAATTATTTAATCTCTGACTTCACACTTCCACATGAAAGCATAGAGCTTCCGTAGTAAGGATTCACAATTTTCTTTTCATCGCTCAGCCAGCTTCCGTCTGCCATAGGACAATATTGAACGTAGATAGGATTTTCAGATAACTTAAACTCTTTGGTAAGAGCAATCATATTATCAGAAAGATTGAAGAAAGTTTCTCTTTGAGTATTTATATCTCTTGCTTCAGAAATAGCAGTAGCATCTTTTCTAAGGATATTTAAATTTCCTTCAGAAACCTGTTTGTAATCAATTGCTGAAGCTGTTTTAATGAATTCTGAAGCCGTTTTTGAGGTCCTGTCTGCATCATCTGAAGCTAACGCTGATTTTATAGCAATATAATTCTGGTAAAGCTTGGAAACCTGAGCGTCTTTTTTAGATTGTGCTGAAAGGGAAACGATTGAAAATAAAGATAATGCTGCTGTAATGATATATTTTTTCATTGTATTAAATTTTAGAATTAATTTTTAGGATAGAATTGTAATCGCATTATGCGACAGATCATGTCGTTCATCATGATAAGAGTATCAAACGACTGACGAATTCTAAATTCTAAAATTACAATGACTGATATAGATAGAAACCGACCGGTTTTCCGGTGGCGCATTGATTTGAATCTGAGTAAATTTTGTTACCGAAAAAGATCGATCCGGAAAGAAAAATTCATGATGTTGAACTTCCGGCACCTGCTTTAAGAAATCAATTTTCAGAAAATCTGATTTTTGGGAATCGTCAACTTTTACAACTTTGATTTCAGTTTTGCAACAGTCTTTTTTGGTTTTAACTCCGCATTTACTGCAGATATCATCAACCTTTTGACTTACAGAAGCCAATTCTTTCATACAATAATGAACACTGAAAACTGCCCCGGAAGAAAAGCCGAAGTAGAAAACAGAAAACAATATTGCCAGAAACTTTTTCATTGAGACAAAGTTAAAAATATCTTTAATAGTATGGTTACAGAATTTTGTATAGTTGTTATAAAATTCAGGAAAGAAAAAAAGCTTCTGAGAATTCAGAAGCTTTTAATTTATAATTTAAATTCTAATTTAACATTAAAGAACCTTCCTGTAAGACGCACCGGAACTGGATACATCAGGTTGGAATTATAATCCGTAATCCATTGATTGGCAACGGTATTGTTAATATTAAAGGCATTGAAAACCTGAACACCTAATGTTAGCTCTTCGAAATTACTCCAGAAACCGTATGTTTTTTTATTGTCTTTTCTATCGATAAATACTTTAGAAAGTCCAAGATCTACTCTTTTATATGAAGGGAGTGTATTCTGATACTGATAAGGATCAGTAAATACCGGAGCTCCGTTTGGCAATCCCATGGCGTATACCAAGGTAAGATTTACACGCATAGAAGGAAATTTCGGCATATAATCCTGGTAGAACATCGCAAATCTCAGCCTTTGATCTGTAGGTCTCGGAATATTTCCTCTGCCATCAATATTTTCATAGGCTCTTGCATAACTCGCAGATAACCAAGAGTCTATACCAGGAACAAATTCACCATATAATCTGGTATCAATTCCATATGCATAACCCGAAGCATTATTTTGGCCTGAATAACGGATTCTGACATTATCCATATAATAAGGGATAAGGTTATCCATTTTCTTATAATAAAGTTCCGTAGTCAGCTTAAACGGTCGGTCGTACATCTCAAATTCGTAATCATTTGCCAATACAAGTTGTATGGAACGCTGAGATTTTATATCAGAATTAAAATTACCATCTAAGTCCTTAATTTCTTTATAAAAAGGAGACTGGTAATAAATCCCTCCATTAACTTTGAACAACATATCGGAATTCCAGTCAGGCTTTATGGCAAACTGGAATCTCGGAGAAAAAATAGTCTCTTTATTAAAGCTCCAGTTGGCAACTCTTGCCCCCACGTTTACAAATACCTTACTGCTTCCCCAATAGAATTTCTGAGAATATTGCGCATAAGCAGATAATCTTGTCGGCTGAATATGATTTTTTCCTGCTATACTGTAAAACAGCTCAAGATCACCTTCATTCATTCTTGGGTTAAGAATATTAGCCGGTCTTGGAATACTGTATCCTGCGGAATCCACCAGCTTCCATTCACTGGTAAGGTCTTTTAGATTTTCTTTTTCATATTTAAATCCAATCTCAAAATCAGAATTTACATTCGGTGAAAATTTTGCTCGGAATTGGGTTCCATAGGTTCTTACGAAAAGATCATTTCTTGCGTTTTCAATCTGACCTCCTACATCATAGGAAACAACAGGAGCTCCTGTTGATGGGTCAAAAGTCTGAAGTTCATACTGAGAGTGTATCGTATAGTATTCTTTTTCCCTGTTCTGATAGGAAAAACTATCTAAAGTAAATCTCCATTTATCTGATGGTTTATAATTCATAGAGAATGTTCCCATCATATTTTTATACATATCCTGCTCCTGTCCCGCATAGCCGATATTAACAGTAATAGGCTGCTGAAGACTTCCGAAGGTTACACTTTTTGCCTTAGGAATCATTTCATAATCATTCTTAGAATAGTATCCTATGAATGAAAGTGAAAATTTATCGCTGATATGATAGTTGATATAAGACTGAAAGTCCCAGTAACTGGGATTAAAATCTGTATCTTCATTCAAAGTATTCAATACCAGATTGGTATTTCTGTACCTTCCCGAAAATAAAGCGGTCAGTTTTTTATTCTTTGAAGCTAAGCCTGCTGTCAATCTTCCTCCGATAAGACTGGCTTCTCCTGAAAGTTCAAGCTTTTTGGGTTCTCTGTAATAGATGTTCAAGGCAGAAGACATTTTATCTCCATATCTCGCCTCAAAACCTCCTGCTGAGAAATTGACCGTGGAAACCATATCCGGATTAATGATACTCATCCCTTCCTGCTGAGAGTTTCTGATCAGAAAAGGACGATAAATTTCAATATCATTAATATAGATAAGGTTTTCATCATAGTTTCCACCTCGCACCATATATTGGGAAGAAAGCTCTGTATTGGAGTTTACGGAAGGCAGGGTTTTAAGAATCCCTTCAATTCCTCCTGAAATACTCGCCACATTCTGAGCGTCTTTTGCCGATATTTTTACAGCGGAAAGGTCGGTTGTTTTTCCTGTCTGCCTCTGGAAAACGACTTCTTCAATATTGGTAACTCTAGTTGTCGTATCTTTTTTCTTAGTCTGAGAAAATACAAATAGAGGAGCCATTAAGCTCAATGGTAAAACTAGTTTTTTCAAAAGAAATGTTTTAGAATTTCTAAAATTAATATTTTTTTGACAATTACAAAATGGATTCTCTAATTCTTGTCAGTTTTTGTAATAAATCTTCTAATAAATCAAGTCTTAACATATTGGCTCCATCAGACAAAGCGGTTTCCGGTGTTGGATGGGTTTCTATGAAAATTCCGTCTGCACCCACAGCAATTCCTGCCTTTGCAATAGTTTCAATAAGATCCGGTCTTCCTCCGGTAACCCCTGAACTTTGGTTAGGTTGTTGTAAAGAATGCGTAACATCCAGAATAACCGGGGCATATGCTCTCATGGTAGGAATTCCTCTGTAATCCACGATCAGGTCTGTATATCCGAAAGAATTTCCTCTTTCAATGATCGCTACCCTAGGATTATCTGAATCTGTCACTTTCTGAACTGCAAATTTCATAGATTCCGGAGAAAGGAATTGCCCTTTTTTCAGGCTCACACATTTTCCTGTTTTTGCTGCAGCGACCAAAAGATCAGTCTGACGAACCAAAAAAGCCGGGATCTGTAAAACGTCCACATATTGAGCTGCTAAAGCTGCATGTTCATTTTCGTGAATATCTGTTGTCGTTGGAATATTGAACGTTTCTCCAACTTTTTTAAGGATTTCCAAAGATTTTTCTTCGCCAATCGTTGTAAATGAGTCTACTCTACTTCTGTTGGCTTTTTTAAAACTTCCTTTAAAAATATAGGGAATATTATATTTATTAGTCAATTCTACCACTTTTTCAGCAATTTTAAGGGCCATATCTTCGCCTTCAATAATACAAGGACCGGCAATAAGGAAAAAGTTTTTTGAATCTTTGTGATGAATATTATCTAAATACTGAATCATTTTATTTTTTATTAAAAAGTTCAGTAAAAATACTGAGAAAGTTTCAGAATCGGAAATTATTTAATGTCTTTAACGGACTATGGCTGCAATAGTTTCATCTTTTAGATTCTAAATTTTTCTGATTTTTAGTTTTTATATAGACGGATGCTTCGACTTCGCTCAGCATGACAGTCGAATATTATCAGCTTTTTAACTTAATATTATTTTGTAGCCATGTCATGCTGAGCCTAGCGAAGCATCTATTTTTTCACTAAATTCAAGAAAAATTTAAAATTTCTTTAAAATCTTTTCAAAAGTATTAATATTTCTACTCGTAAACTGGTCTTTCAGGCTTTTCTTACCTAAAATCTTTCCGAAAGTAGAATCTAATGTATTTCCTTTTGGAACTTGCCAGTAGAAAATATCATTTACAATTTTAGCATCTTCCAAATCAACTTTAGAAGCATTTTCAAATTCCTGCATTAACACTTTTTCAACACCATCATTTCCGACAAAAGTATAGGAATGAAGATTTTCATCTTTTTCAAAAGGATTTCCGTTCCAAAAGCTTTCTACTTCTTCCTGAGATTTGATAAATAAATAAGCTTCGTAAGAAAAATGATCAGACATTGCTTTTTCCAGAATTTTCTTTAATTCATCGGCTTTTTTATCTGATGAAAAAACAATATTTCCGGAAGCCAAAATAGAAACCACATCGTTCATTCCGGTATCTTTAAACAACTGACAAACTTCTGCCATTTTCATATTGGTTCCTTTTACATTAACTCCGCGGAGAAAAGCACAGTATTTCATAATTATTTAATTCGTTAAACTGTTAATTTGTTAAGTCGAAGATTATATTATTTAATTTTTTCATATAAATTATAATCTGTCCCGGATGGTTTCAGATGATAAATTTTTTCAAGAATTTTATTCTGACTGTTTAAATGATCTTTAACCCTGAATTCCTTTAAAAGTCTATAATGTGTTTTATAATAATCGGAATCTTTTTCGGTAAACAGATCTTTATAAGAAAGCAGGTATTTAGGTTTTCTTTTCTTTACCGTATTGATCCAGTAATTCGCTTTATCTTTTTTAATTTCTTCCTGAATCTGCTCATCAACCAACCCTACTTCATCAATCGTTTTTAGGCCGGAGAAATAAGGGATATAACCCGCTGGTTCAAGCATAATCCATTGTTTTTTATCTTTTTCGTATAAATCAAGATAAAGCCCGATTGATCTTCTGTAGTTCCATTCTCCGTTTCCTGTTGCTATGGAATGTACAGTCTGAAAAGCCAGCATTGGAAGAATATAAAAAATAACAAGAGCACTCAGCCAAAGATTTCTTCTTTGTTTCTGCTCCAATACAAATATAAAAACCGGAACAAAAAGAAGAATCTGGGGAACCCAATAATACCAATCGAACAGACTTTTCTGAGAAAGAAAAACAATCTGTTTCGTCCAGGCAAAAATGAAAATCATCCACAAGAATTTATTTCTTTTTGTTTGTTCTTTCTGTCTTATGATAAAGATGAAACATACAATTTCAAAAGCGGCTACAACAATGGTAAAGGGATTGAAATCCCCGGGTAATTTGAGCATTCCCCAAAAATTTCCATAGTTTAGTCTGAAGTAATCCCAGTTTTGTTGAAGAGTAAAATTATTGTCATAGCGTAATTTCTTAGCTACAATAGTATTGTTGATCAGCTCTCCGAAATAAAACCAGTTAAAAGCTAATGCGATACCGATTCCTAAAATCCCTCCTAAAACATAGCTCCATTTTATCTTTCGGTTCCAAAAAGTATCGACCAGAAAAACAATTCCGAGGAAAATGACAGAGTCTATTCTTGTGAATAAAATTAGGGTCGTTAAAATGAATAAAGCCCATTTTTTCTCTTTTTTAAAGCCATGATACAACAAAGCCATTTCTAAAAAAAACAGGATTCCATACTCCATTCCTAAAATCGAAATTTTAATAGATGGTGGCAGAACCCCAAAAAGAAATATAAAGATTGCTTTATGCCAAGGATTTTTAAAAAGCAGATGAGAAAGAAATAAGCTTCCTACTGTAAACAATACGGTATTAAAAATAAGTAATGGCTCTATAAAGTTTTCTTTCCCGAAAATAAAGTTGAAAAAATAGGATACAAAAACATATAAATGAGTCGTAGAAGCTGAAATTTTAGTAGCCCCGTTGAAACCTATAACTCCGTAATCCATGAGATTCTGTGCCACTCTCCAGGTAATAAAAGCGTCTTCCTGAATATGATGAGTAAGCAAAAAATATAATTTTACAATAATTGCCAGGAAAAGAGCATAAACGGGAAGGTTTTTATTTTGAGATTCAGCCATTATGTATTTTTAGTTGAGACAAAGATAATTTTAAAATTTCTGAATATCAACAAATAAAAAAAACGGAACCGAAGTTCCGTTTAATAATATTATTGAGTTGCTTTTATAATCGCGTTGGTAATCTGTTCTTCTTTTTCTTTAGAATAAGTGGAATCATAGGGTTCCATTACATCGAATAAATACTGATAGAAAGGTGTTATCTTTTGTACTTTTTCAGATTCTCTCATTGCCTTTTCTTTACCCATTTCTTTAAGATTTTCTACAAATCTGTTGAATCTGCTGTCAATAGGTTCTATTGATTTTACCAGATAATTATAAGCTTTATCTTTTTGTCCTATTTTTCTGTACCCATCGGCAACTGCAGAAACAACTAATGAATATTCCATAGGCTTGCTTCTCATTTCCCTGCCTATCAGTTTCTGGTCATGAGGACTTAGTTTCAGGTAATATTCATATTCTTCAAAGATTCCTTTTTTAAGCACATCTGCCAGTTTCAATGCTTTTTGTTCCTGTCCTGCAACAACATATCCGTATACCATAGAGCTTAATGAACGAGGATCATTGTATTTTTCTGCAGGAATTTCTTTTGCAGCAAGATCCAGCAATTCTAAAGCTTTTGCTTTTTGACCGCTTAATGCCAATGCAGCTGCTGCTCTACTTGCAGAACTTCTGTAACTAATAATATTTGAAGTAGCCGTTTCATCAAAATGAGTATTCAGATCTTTGAAATTACCCCATCTGTAATTTTTAACCACGTTGTAAAGTGAATTTCCGTCTACTCTTCCTAAGTCTCCGTCTGAAGTTGGAGGAGTATGAATCGGAACTAATCTATAGCTAAATCCATCAAACTGTAAATATTCATCAAGATAAAAAATATTCTCACTGTCATAGATTCCTCCTGAAGAGAAGCTTACCGGTCTTTTCCAATCAAAGTTCGCAAGAAGGTCAAGCATCATCAGATTGCTCTTGTACAATGTATTAGCTTTATAATCGATCATAATCTGATTGGCTACATTCGGAAGATCTGATGCATTGATGATTCCTGCTTTTACCGCATTTTCTTTATTGACAGGCAAAATAAATTTGGTTACCGGAAGGATATTATATTTTTCATATTTCTCTTCTCCGAAATACATTTTTAAAAGCTCATCTTTTTCAAGTGATTTCGTTTTGATGAAATTAAGAGCCTCTTTCAATGTTATAGAATCCTGAGTAAGGTATTTTCTGAACGACTGGAATTCTGTTTCCGGAGCTCCCTGTTGTTTTAACATTGAGAAAACTCCTTCCCAATCTTCTTTTTTCATCAGATAGATCTGATCATTTACCCCGTCTCTGTAGTCATCATGAGTAAGGATACCCGGAATTCCTGCTGCATTGTATGTTCTTCTTTTTACCTGATCCAAATTCCAAGGAGTGGATGCTAAAGTAAAGTTAACCACTTTCACATCATCACGGAATCTTTCCGTCTCCTGAATTGCCCAAACCGGGTAGGTATCATTGTCTCCGTACACGAATAGAATATCATTTTTAGGTAAGGACTTTAAAATTGAATATCCGTAATCGTAAGAAGTATATCTGTTATGTCTGTTGTGTACATTATAATTCTGGAAGCCCATCATAAAAGGAACTCCTAATAATACTATACCTGCAACAATATTTGCCGCGTTAGATTTTACTTTAGACTGTAACAGCCAAAGAATAGCCCCGGCTCCCAGACCAATCCATATCGCAAAAACATAGAACGACCCTACCATCGCATAATCTCTTTCCCTTGGCTCAAAAGGTTTCACTCCCGTGTAGAAAATAATTCCTACACTCATTAAGATAAAAATGGAAAGCATCGCATAGAATCTTCCGAAATCCCTGTTTAATTGGAAAAAGAATCCAATCAACCCTAAAATTAAAGGTAAGAAGAAGAATTTAACGGTACTTTCATTTTTATATTTTGCAGGCATTGCTTCCTGATTCCCCCACATCGCATCATCAATAAAAGAGATTCCCGAGATCCAGTTTCCTCTTGTATTTTCAGTACTTCCTTCTAAGTCATTCTGTCTTCCTACAAAATTCCAGAATAAATATCTTACAAAATAATAACCGTTTTGGAAGGTAATAAAGTAATCCATATTCTGAGCCAATGAAGGCTTCTGAACATTAATTAAATCATAAGGCTTTACTTTAAGATAATCTGATGCGGTAATTGTTCCGTCTTCATATTTTGCCCTTAATTCTTCAAAAATCTGTTTTGCCTGAGGATCATCAGCAATATCTGCGTTGTCATAGTTGAAAGTAAAATCAGGTGCTCCATACATAGAAATATAGTTAGCCATTACCTGCTTATCTTCACTAAACATTCTCGGCATTAAACTTACATGCGATTTGTTAAAGACATAATTGAATCTGTCTCCTGTCTTTCTGTATGTTCCGGTTTTTTCATCTTTTTCGTAGATATCACCTGTTTTTACAGTTTTAAAGCTTCCGTCCTCATTTTTTTCAATTCCTTTCGCATCTAAAAATGCAGTATAATTCTGTCCATAAATTGTTGGCCAGTCACCATATTGTTCCCTGTTATAATAATCCAACATACCGATTGCTGTATCAGGATCATTAAGGTTCATTGGCGGATTTGCATTGGCTCTGATCGGGATTACCATCCAGCAAGAAAATCCGATAATCATATATACTACAGACAATGCGATGGTTTGAAATACATTTCTTTTTGATTTTCTCGCATATTTGATCAGGAAATAACAAATGGCAACCATTAAGATAAATGCAACGATAGTTCCTGAATGGAAAGGAAGTCCTAATCCGTTTACAAAGAAGATCTCAAGTCTTCCGAACATCGTCATAATCAATGGGAAAATAATTTTGAAAACAATAATTAAAATACCCAAAGTAATTAAGTTAGCCCAGATAAAATTCTTCCAGGTAAACTTATAGTTTCTTGCATAATACACTAAACAAACTGCCGGAATTGCCAGCATACACATCATATGCACTCCTACAGAAAGACCCAGGATGAAGAAAATAAGGATGATCCATCTTTCACTGGCAGCATCTTTATATTCATTTTCCCATTTAGTAATCAACCAAACTAATAAAGCAATAAACATAGAAGCCATAGAATATACTTCACCTTCTACAGCAGAAAACCAGAATGTATCTGAAAAAGTAAAGCACAAAGCACCTACAGCTCCTGCAAAAAGTATGGAAATTTCCTGGTGTTTTGTTACTTCCTCAAAATCTTTGTTCAGAAGTCTTCTTACCAAATGAGTGATCGTCCAGAACAAAAACAAAATTGTAAATGCGCTGAATAATGCAGACATTCCATTAATAACAATTGAATAATTTTCACCATTTCCAAAAGCAAAGATGGCTGCCACAGCGCCCACGATCTGAAACAATGCTGCTCCCGGTGCGTGTGTTACTTCCAGCTTTACTGCCGAAGAAATATACTCCCCACAATCCCAAAAACTAAAATTGGGCTCTATGGTCGAAAGGTAAGTGAAAAATGCAATGACAAAAATCACCCATCCGAGAAGGGTGTTCCATTGCCTAAAAGTCCAGTTTTTCATAGTATAAAATCAATTATGCGAAAATAGCGTTTTTTAGATCATTCTATGGGGATTTTAACAAAATTTAAAAATTTTGGCGTAGTATTTGCCAAGTCTCTATAGTAAAAATTACAAAATAAAAATATTTTTTTATTTAATCAATAGTTTGAAACCCAACAAAAGTTTAAAAATTATTTATTTTTTTGTATTTTTGCCGTCAGATTTTTATTGAAAATAACAAATAATGAGTAATGTTTACGATAATATCCTTGGCCTAATAGGAAACACTCCTATGGTGAAGCTTAATACTGTTACGAAAGATATTCCTGCAACCGTTTATGCCAAGTTAGAATCATATAATCCTGGACATTCCACTAAAGATAGAATCGCACTTCACATTATAGAAAACGCTGAGAAAAAAGGCTTGTTAAAAGAAGATTCTGTAGTTGTAGAAACTACTTCCGGAAATACAGGTTTTTCTATTGCAATGGTTTGCATCATTAAAGGATATAAATGTATACTTGCTGTAAGTGATAAGACAAAGCCGGAAAAAATAGCTTATCTGAAAGCACTTGGAGCTACCGTTTATATATGTCCTGCTAATGTTCCTGCAGACGATCCAAGATCTTATTATGAAGTTGCTAAAAGAATCGCTTCAGAAACACCAAATTCAGTTTACATCAATCAATATTTTAATGAGCTAAATATTGATGCTCACTACCAGACAACCGGACCTGAAATTTGGGAACAGACAGAAGGTAAGATCACTCACCTTTTTGCCTGCACTGGAACAGGTGGAACTTTATCGGGATCAGCAAAATTCTTGAAAGAGAAAAATCCTGATATCAAGGTAATCGGTGTTGATGCCGATGGTTCTATTCTTAAAAGCTATCATGAGACAGGTGAGATTCATAAAGAAGATGTTCACCCTTATCAGATTGAAGGAATGGGAAAAAATTTAATTCCTTCTGCCCTGCTTTTTGATAAAATAGATGAATTTGTAAGAGTAAACGATGAAATGTCTGCTTACAGAACCCGCGAAATAGCTTTAAAGGAAGCAATTATGGGAGGTTATACCACAGGAGCAGTTACTCAGGCATTAATGCAATATGCACAATCTCATGAGTTTTCTGAAAATGATATCATTGTTTTAATATATCCTGATCATGGGTCAAGATACATTACCAAAGTGTATAGCGACAAATGGATGGCTGAACAAGGATTCGTCAACAACTGTGTTCATAATTATGATGAAGTTTTCAAGACAGAATTCATTAAATAAGAAGAAATAAATTTATTATACAAATCAAGCCTTTTTTGTAGATCACAAAAGGCTTTTTTACTTAAAAATTACTAATAAAATGTTGGATATTTTTGAAAGAATAAAAGAAAATCCAGGACCTCTTGGACAATTTGCAGACTACGGAGAAGGTTATTTCATTTTCCCTAGATTAGAAGGTCCTATCGGTCCTAGAATGCAGTTCCAAGGAAGAGAAGTAATTTTCTGGAGTGCAAATGACTACCTAGGAATGTGTAATCATCCTGAAGTGTTAGAAGCTGATGCAAAGGCTGCCGCAGAATTCGGAATGTTCTATCCTATGGGAGCAAGAGCAATGTCTGGGGAAACTGAACAACACTTACAACTAGAAAGAGAGCTGGCTGATTTTGTTCAGAAAGAATCTGCTTATCTTTTAAATTTCGGTTACCAGGGAATGGTTTCTACCATTGATGCTTTGGTAGGAAGAAATGACGTAATCGTTTATGATGTTGACTCTCACGCTTGTATCGTAGATGGGGTAAGACTTCACGCCGGTAAAAGATTTACTTATAAGCACAACAATATTGAAAGTTTAGAGAAAAACCTTCAGAGAGCAACAAAAGTAGCTCAGGAAACCGGAGGGGGAATTCTTGTTATCACAGAAGGAGTTTTCGGGATGAGAGGACAACAAGGTAAACTTAAAGAAATCTGTGAGCTGAAATCAAAATACCAATTCAGACTTTTAGTAGATGATGCACATGGTTTCGGAACCCTTGGTAAAACAGGAGCCGGAGCCGGAGAAGAACAAGGTTGTCAGGATCAGATTGATGTTTACTTCTCAACTTTTGCTAAGTCTATGGCTGGTTTCGGGGCTTTCCTTGCAGGAGATAAAGAAATCATCAGATATTTGAAGTTTAATTTAAGATCTCAAATTTTTGCGAAATCTTTAACAATGCCAATGGTAATCGGGGGTTTAAAAAGATTGGAACTTTTGAGAACAAGACCTGAAATCAAAGCTAAGCTTTGGGAAAATGTAAACAAATTACAAAGCGGACTTAGAGAAAGAGGTTTCAATATTGGAGATACCAATACTTGTGTAACTCCGGTAATGATGCAGGGAACTCCGGTAGAAGCTACTCTATTGGTAAAAGATTTGAGAGAGAAATACGGAATCTTCACATCTGTAGTGGTTTACCCTGTAATACCTAAAGGAATGATTCTACTAAGATTAATTCCAACAGCATCTCATACCGATGCAGAAATTAATGAAACTCTTGCGGCATTTGAAGCAATTCATGACAAATTAGTAAGTGGTTACTATAAAGAACAGGAACAGAAATTATTAGAAGAACAAGGTTTAAGTTTCAAACCGATTTAATAATAAAATTAAAAAACCACTGAAATTTCCTCAGTGGTTTTTTATAAATAATATTCTGTAAAACTGAATTTATACAATAAATAATTAATGAAGCTGAGAGGTTATGTTTTGGGTATTATATCTGCAATTTCTTACGGGTTGCTTCCCATTTTTATTTTACCGATCAAGCATGCTCATTTTTCATTAGACATTACTTTATTTTATAGATTTCTGTTTTCAGCTTTAATGATTGGAGGCTATTTATTATATTCCAAAGAAAGTTTTCTGATCAGTAAAAAAGAATTATTGGTATTTACAGTTCTTGGAATTTGTTATGCACTTTCCTCAGAATTTTTATTTTTAGGATATGATTATCTTACTCCCGGAATTGCATCAACCGTTTTGTTTATCTATCCGGTTATTGTTGCACTCATCATGTTTTTCTTTTATAAAGAGAAATTAACGAAACTTTCCATACTCTCATTATTCCTGGCTTTTGCCGGAGTGATTATACTCTGTTTAAAAGGAAACAGTATGGAAATCAATTATCTCGGACTGGGAATTGTAATGCTAAGTTCAGTATTCTATGCCTTGTATATTGTCATCGTAAACAAGTCGAAGGTACAGGCTTCAGGGTTTAAGCTTTCATTTTATTCTATGCTGTTTACTTCCGGATTTTTTATGGCAAAAGCAATTCTTGGAAATGAATCTTTTATTATTCCGTCCGTAAGTATTTTTATCAATTTTTTAATTTTTGCTTTTCTTACTACAGTTATTTCAAGTTTGTGCCTTGTCTATGCAATTAAAGATATCGGATCTACTCCGGCTGCAATTTTAGGAGCCTTGGAGCCAGTGGTTGCAGTACTGATCAGTGTCTTAATGTTCCATGAAAAATTCACTTTTAATCTCTTTTTAGGAATTATTTTGATTTTGATTGGAGTTATTTTGAATGTAATTGCAGAAAGTAAAAAATCAATTAAAATAGAAAAATAAAAGGATATTATTTAAAATAGACAGTCCTTAAAAATTCAATTATTTAAAATAAATTTGTAAAAAATTTCTCTTGAAAGATCTGCTTCTCATTACTCCACCTTTTACCCAGCTTAATACTCCTTATCCTGCGACCGCTTATATTAAAGGTTTTTTAAACACCAAAAATATTTCAAGTTATCAGATTGATTTGGGGATTGAAGTTATTTTGAATTTATTTTCAAAAGATGGAATTCAGAAAATTTTTGACAAAGAAATTGATATTGAGACCGTTTCAGAAAATTCACAAAGAATTTTTGCATTAAGAAATGAATATGCAAAAACCATCGATCAGGTCATTTCTTTTTTACAAGGTAAGACTCCAACATTGGCAAGACAAATTTGTTCTATGAACTTTCTTCCCGAAGCTTCAAGATTTAATCAGCTTGATGATATGGAGTTTGCTTTTGGAAATATGGGGCTTCAGGATAAGGCTAAACATCTGGCTACCTTATATTTAGAAGATCTTTCCGATTATATTGTGGAAAATATTGATTCCGATTTCGGGTTCAGCAGGTACGCCGAAAGATTAGGAAAAAGTGCCAATTCTTTTGATGAATTATATTCAAAACTTTCAGACAGTCAAACATTTATTGATGATTTTACTTTAAAAATTCTTCAGGAGAAATTAGAATTAATTCAACCAAAATTGGTTTGTTTTTCAGTACCGTTTCCCGGAAATCTCTATGCCGGTTTTCGTTGTGCCAAATTCATTAAAGAAAATTACCCGCATACAAAAATTGCAATGGGTGGAGGCTTTCCCAACACCGAATTGCGGGAAGTAAAAGATAAAAGGGTTTTTGAATTTTTTGACTTCATTACTTTAGATGATGGCGAAGTTCCTCTTGAACTTCTTTACGAAAACATTTGTCATCCTGAACCAAGCGAAGAATCTCAGTACAAGAGGACTTTTTTGATTGAAAACCATGAGGTTACTTACAAGAACAATTCAAGAAAACACGATTATAAACAATCAGAAATCGGAACTCCTGATTATACTGATTTACAATTAGATAAATATATTTCCGTTATAGAAATCGCTAATCCGATGCACAGTTTATGGAGCGACGGAAGATGGAATAAACTGACCATGGCTCATGGTTGCTATTGGGGAAAATGTACTTTCTGTGATATTTCTTTAGATTACATCAAAATTTACGAACCCATTTCTGCAAAAATTTTAGTAGACAGAATGGAAGAGCTGATCCGGACGACTGGTGAAACCGGATTCCATTTTGTGGATGAGGCTGCACCACCCGCTTTGATGCGTGAAGTTGCTTTGGAAATTTTAAAAAGAAATCTGGTTGTAACCTGGTGGACCAATATTCGTTTTGAAAAAAGCTTTACCCGCGACTTATGTTTTTTACTAAAACTTTCCGGCTGTGTTGCTGTTTCGGGTGGACTTGAAGTTGCGAGCGACAGATTGTTAAAATTAATCGATAAAGGAATTTCCGTAGAGCAAGTTGCCCAGGTTACTAGAAATTTCACTGAATCAGGAATTATGATTCATGCTTATCTGATGTATGGTTATCCAACCCAGACTATTCAGGAAACGGTTGATTCTTTGGAAATGGTTCGCCAGTTATTTGAAATGGGAATTTTACAAAGTGGATTTTGGCATCAGTTCGCCATGACTGCTCACTCACCTGTCGGATTAAACCCGGAAGAATTTGGAGTAACTCCAATCAAACAGGAAATTTTGTTTGCCAACAACGATATTGATTTCACAGACAAAACCGGAATCGATCATGGGAAATTTAGTTTCGGCCTGAAAAAATCTTTGTTCAATTATATGCATGGAATTAATTTTGAGCTCCCGCTGCAGGAATGGTTTGATTTTAAAATCCCGAGAACGACTGTTCATCCTGATTATATTCATGACTGTTTACTTGAAAATAATGATTTTAAATTTAAAGGAAACTCTAAAGTTGTTTTTCTGACTAAAAACGTAATCGCTGAGAATCGCATAAAAACAAAAAAGAAATATATTTACCCGTATACGCAACTTACATTCCACTTGAAAACGAATATTGTAACCGTTGATTTGGATCAGGAGCAGGCAGAATGGCTTTTAAAAATGATCCAAGAAAACTCCATAGAGATGTCAAAAAGTATTACACTTCAACAACTTAAGACAAATTTTGAAGAAAGTTTTGAAGATTTTGAATTATTCTGGTTCTCAAAACCAATACAACAGTTGAAAGAAAATGGTATAATTCTGAGCTTATAATTTTTCTAAATTTTTAATATAGAATTACTAAAAATAAAATCCTGAAAATGATTCAGGATTTTTTATTCTTAAACAAGAATAATTTATTTTTCAACACCATCTTTTTTAACTTCACCAACTATTATTTTGTCTTGATTTTTAATAAAGTTGGGATCCAAAATGGCCATTCGTTCAGCAATTGCTTTATAAGTCGGAAATTTTAAAATAGATGCTCTACCGGACATTTGCCTGTAAAGTGTAAAAATTTTTCCACCGGCGGTTTTGATTTGTTTTGTAGTTGTAATATATTTCCCGATATATTTACTATTGGCATCATAGATTTCAATATCCACAAAAGTTTTTTCAGAAACAGTATCTTCTGATCCGAAGCTTACAGGTAAATTTGTAAAGTAGCCAACTGGTTTTCCATTACTTAAAATTTCCCCGACACTATTTACCGTAATATTAAGTTTATCAATTTTACTTCTTGTGGTGTATGCATCTTTAGTTTTTGTATCCAGCTTTCTTTTAGGTGCATTACTGAAAAGTTCATCAAGGTTTTTAATATTAATTCCCTTATTATCAATAAGTTTCAGTCCTTTAATTGAGGTATAGACTGCTGATTTTTCTTCACCCGAAAATGCTGACGGCGAAATATAATCAAGTTCCAGCGTTTTATCACGGTTATAAACCCTGTTTAATTTTATATAACTATCTCTTACAGAATCAACAACGCTTTTATCTACAAATTCTATCGTATAAATGGGGGTTTCTTTCAGATCCAAAAAAGTATATTCATTAGATTTGCTAGAAACTTTAGCTACATGAACTCCATCGATACTTATAATTCCTCTTTTGGTTTTTATTTCCTGAGCTTTTAATAAAAACCCCAGTATTGTAAATAAAATGATTAAACTTTTCCTCATAAAATCAGTTTTTTACATGACATAAAAAAAGTGTAACCAAAGTTACACTTTCTTGAAAATATATTTAGCTTTTCATTTAATTATTCACAAAGGATAATTCCTTTATCATGATTAAATTCTACAACACCGCTTTTGATTGGGTAAGAAAAAACAGAATCTTTATCGTTTTCTTTAGT
>JBCNMJ010000068.1:0-21451 GCA_039594975.1 Chryseobacterium sp.
TATCGGTCACGAAATTTCTCACGGATTTGACGACAGTGGTTCTAGATTCGATGGAGATGGTAACTTGAATAACTGGTGGACCGAGGCGGACCGTAAGAATTTTGACGCTAAAGTAGGTCAGTTGGCAGCGCAGTACAGCAGTTATGAACCGGTAAAAGGAAGCTTTGTAAACGGTAAATTTACAAGTGGAGAAAATATTGGAGACTTAGGAGGTGTTGCCGTTGCGTATGATGCATTGCAAATGTATCTTAAAGACAAAGGAAATCCTGGATTAATAAGCGGTTTCACGCAGGATCAGCGGTTTTTTATGAGTTGGGCAACGGTTTGGAGAACGAAGGCAACAGATCAGTATATGGTAAATCAGGTAAAAACAGATCCACACTCTCCTGGAGTTTTCAGGGCATTTGGTCCATTGGTGAATCAGGATGCATTTATTAAGGCATTTGATATAAAACCGGGCGATAAAATGTATAAGGCTCCTCAGGACAGAATAAAAATTTGGTAATATCACCAAAAATTGTTAGAAAGAAAAACGCATCAGAAATGATGCGTTTTTTGTTTATTTTTCATAGTTTAGTGATTTTGTAAACAGGTAATAATAAGATACTTATTTGAAGGTGTTATTAAATATTTCAATAAAAAATCTTAACAAAATTTTGTATGTTACAGTTTTTTTTTAAATTTAAACATTGGATTGGGCATTTGTTTGATTCAGACAAAACCAATTCACACCAAAACAAGAAATCTCAAAATATTAATAATATGGCAATGTTTAATTATGGTGTTGGCGGCAACGAGGTAAAAGTAGACGCTAATGAAGCTATTCAAGAAATACAAGAAAATAAGTCTCTGATAGTAAGCCAGCTTACAACAGAAGAATCTTATACCCCTGAAATTGTAACAGGATTAAAAACAGTGGAAGACGTCTTCAAACATTTCCAACCTTCTGTAAATGTACAACATGAAACGGAAGAGGGCAATGTGGTGGAAGAGGAATTCCGTTTTCAAAATCTTGCGGATTTCACTCCCAAAAATCTTATTCAGAAATCAGATTATTTACAGCAGCTAAGCATGGAGCAGGAGCAATATAATAAAATTGTTCGTCAGCTAAAGACGAATAAGATTCTGCGTAATATGTTAGAAAATGAGCAGACAAGAGCTGCTTTTGTGGAAGTGTTGAAAGAAGTGGCACAAGAACTTGAAAAATAATTTTAAAGACGTTACATTACATCATGGATAGTAAATTACAGGCAGCTGAAAGCCAACAACAAGGACAACAGCAACACGCGGGACAGCCGAAAGGAAATCCTCTTGCCGAACTGAATAAAATAGGAGGTTTTGGTTTTGTTGAATCTGTTGTGGATGGCATTGCCAACATGAACCCTACAAGAAAAGCTAGGAAAGAAATCTTCCTTAATGATAGCAACAAAGGAGAAGAAAGAAAAGAGCTTCTGCAGAAAATCAACCTTTGGATCAATCTTTTAGAAGGAAATGAATCTGCTGATAAAATGGCAGAAACCTGCAAAAACAAAGCACAACAGGCAGATCAGAACTTAAAAACCAATCTGAAAAACACATTGGATGCTGTCCGCTTATTAGAAACCAATTACAGAACAGTAGCTCAGTTTTACAAAAATACGGAGCTTGATAAGGTGGACAATGTAAGCATTGTTAATGCAAGCTTAGATCAGGTTTCAGATTTGGATAATCCTTTGTTTATCGATGCTATTGCTGAGGAATTCAAGAACTATTATGACCGTTTAGATCTAAGGGATAATTATTCAATCTTAGCGATTCCTGGTTACTTAGGGTCTAACAAAGTGATTGAAAAATGGGCTAAAATCTGTAACGAAAATAAAGTAATGATGGTTACGGATTTTGCTAATCTTGATAAACCGGACGACGTAGTAGATTTATTCCATTCTGCGAATCTTACAGGCGGAGAATTGCACAGAAGTAATGTGATTATGACGTGTAACTGGCTTGTCGGCCGTGGAAAAGCAGAAGAAGTGGGAGAAGAGGAGAATGTAGAGCTTCCGCCTTCCACCTCATTAGCTGGAAAAATTCATAAAACACTCATGTCGCAGGTTGCGGCAGGTAAAAAGCATGGTAACATCAATGAAGTAGATGCTGTAAAATTCGAATTGAAAAAAAGCGAAATTTCTCAGCTGGAAAAAATGGGATTAGTTCCTATGGTGAATGAATATGGAAAAATCATGGCTTTTTCAGCAAAAACATTATTTACAGGAGACAATATCGGGCTTCAGACTTATTCGGTAGTTCGTGTATTCGATTATGTAACCAAAGTTTTGTTAGATTTCTTAAACAGAAGAGCTTTCGAAAACTGGAATGCCAGAAACGAAGACGATCTGAGAAGACAAATTGTAAGTTTCCTTGACGGTATTAAAGGACCGGACAAGCTGATTGAGAAATTCAAAATTGTTCGTTTCGAGCAGGATAAAGTAAACAAAGACAGAGTTTGGCTGGATATTCGTTTGACGCCTTATTTCCCTACAAAAAGTTTTGTTATTAAACTAGACGGACACAAGGGAGATGACGGAAACGAATGGGACGCTGAATACACTCAGGAATAACACAACAACACTTCTTAATAATTAATGAAAAAACCGATGCAGTTCAAACATCGGTTTTTCTATATCAAACCACCAAATCAAAATGAATATGAAAGTAAAAACAATGATTTTTCAATCCCTGTTTTTCATAATATTTGTGATAAGCTGTGAAGAAAAACGACCTCAAATAGAACATAAAATTGATCTTTTTGCAGACGAAAGACAAGAGGGTAAAGCTTATGTAATGAATGCAGACGAATGTTTTGATGCCAGTGAAGTCGTGATTTCAAGCTCAAAAATAAAGCTTACAGACAGTTTTTCCGGTCGTGGAAAACCAGTATTTATTTACAGGGTAGATTCCGGAAATGTATTAAAAACAACTAGAGATTCAGTAATTAGTTTTCCTATGCAGTTTCTGGCGAATCACAAATTAGCATTAAAAAAAGACTCTTCAATATATGTTTATTTAAAAAAACTCGAAGGTTTTCGCTTTATTGCGGAAGAAAAACATCTTAAATATCAGTGGGTAAAAGGAGCTTCTGTTTTTGAAGTGAAAAAATAAAGTATCTTTGTTCCCATAAAAATGAGACGATTTTTTGGAAAAGAGTAACAGCGGTTCAGGCTTTAAACATATAGGTAACACACTTCTTCACTGGTACAAAAATAATGCAAGAGATTTGCCCTTCAGGCAGACAAAAGATCCTTATAAAATCTGGATCTGTGAGATCGTTTTTCAGCAGACCAGAATTAATCAAGGGCTTAATCATTATAATAATTTTATCAGAAGATTTCCGAATGTAAAGACCTTGGCAGAAGCCAATGAAGATGAAGTTTTGTTACATTGGAAAGGCTTGGGATATTATTCAAGAGCTCTCAATATTCATAAGGCTGCAAAACAGATAATGGCAGATTATCATGGTAACTTTCCTTCCGAGTATGAAGAGATTCTGAAACTGAAAGGTGTTGGGAAATATACTGCGGCGGCAATTTCAAGTATCTGTTTTAACGGAAAAATGCCCGCTGTTGATGGCAATTTTTACCGAGTTTTGAGTCGTTTTTTTGCGGACGATTTGGATATTTCCAATTCAAGAGCCTTTAGTTATTTCTCGGAACTGGCAACTCTCATTATGCCAGAAAACGTTGGAGATTTCAATCAGGCAATGATGGATTTGGGTTCGGAAATCTGCAAACCTAAAAATCCTCTTTGCGAAGAATGCCCCCTTCAAGAAAATTGTTTGGCTTTTTCTTTTCAGAAAACGTCTTATTTTCCTGTTAAAACCAAGAAAGTGAAAGCTGAAGATCTTCAACTGACTTATTATTTTGTTCACAGAAACGGTCAGTTTTTAATTCAGCAAAGAAAAGATGATTTCATCTGGAAAAAGCTGTTTGAGTTTCCGCCTGTAATTTCCGATGAATTAATGCCGTTTATTAAAAGTGTAAAAACAGTCAATCATAAACTGACGCACAAGAATTTAAGCATAGAAATTTTTAATGTTGAGGTAGATTCGGAGGAAGTCTGGAAAAATTTTACTGCTGAAAATGATTTCATTGTAACCGATGTTGAGGGGGCTCACGAAAGATCTTTCCCGAAACCTTTGGAGAATTATATCCAAAGTTATGATACAGCGTATAAAATTCTATAATTAAACGTTTGTCTGTCATTCTGACGAAGGAAGAATCTATTAATATAATTGGATGAGATTCTTCACTCCACTTCGTTCCGTTCAGAATGACAAAGCTCAATCTCAGTTTCAAAACGTATTGAAATGCTGAAATTTGTCTTTCAAAATCTGAAATCTAATTTGTACTTTTGCAAAATGATTAAAAACATCATTTTTATTTTTATAGCCTTAGTTTTAGTGTCTTGCAAAAAAGATTCTGTTCCAAAACCTTATGGAGAACTTCGTCTGGAGTATCCTGCTCCTAAATATCAGAAATTTGAGAACAACTGCGCATACACTTTCGAATATTCGGGCTTTGCTAAAATTACAGATGCCAAAAAACCTTGCTGGTATTACCTGAACTATCCTAAAATGAAGGCTAAAGTATTTATTACCTATTTTCCGATCAAGAATGATTTCGTAGATCATTTGAAAGAAGCCGAGAAAATGGTATATGAACATACGGTAAAAGCCAGCTCCATCGATACAAAATCATTTGAATATCCTGAGAAAAAAGTGTTTGGTAATTTTTATGAGCTGAAAGGACAGAGTGCTTCCAATCTTCAGTTTTATGTTACGGATAGTACAAAGCACTTTGTAACGGGATATCTTTACTTTAATACGAGACCAAAACCAGATTCATTGGCTCCGGCTGTCAACTATATCAAACAGGATATGAAGCATTTGCTGGATACTTTTGAATGGAAAAATTAAAATTCTTAAAATTTACATTAAAACATATATGAAACTTTTAGTTGTAGGAAGTGTTGCATTTGATGCAATTGAAACGCCATTTGGTAAAACAGATAAAATCTTAGGAGGTGCAGCCACTTATATCGGAATCACATCGTCTATTTTAGGAGTGAAATCCGGAATCGTTTCTGTAGTAGGGGGAGATTTCCCGCAGGAATATCTTGATATGTTTACAGACAGAGATGTAAATATTGAAGGAATTGAAATCGTAAAAGAAGGAAAAACATTCTTCTGGGCAGGGAAATATCATAATGATCTGAATACAAGAGATACATTGGCTACTGAAGTAAACGTTTTAGAAAACTTCGATCCTAAAATCCCGGATTCTATGCAGGATGCTGAGATTTTGCTGTTAGGAAACCTTCACCCGGGAGTTCAGTTGTCCGTTCTTGAAAAAATGAATAAACGTCCACAACTTGTTATTCTTGATACGATGAATTTCTGGATGGATACAGCCTGGGATGTTTTGATGGATATGATTGCTAAAACTGATGTCATTACTATTAATGACGAAGAAGCAAGACAGCTTTCAGGAGAATATTCTTTGGTGAAAGCTGCTAAAAAAATCCATACTATGGGACCGAAGTATGTGATTATTAAAAAAGGAGAACATGGAGCTTTGCTTTTCCATGATAATAATGTTTTCGCAATTCCTGCGTTACCGTTAGAAGAAGTTTTCGATCCTACAGGAGCTGGAGATACTTTTGCGGGAGGTTTTGCAGCGTATCTTGCTAAAAAAGGTAAAATTGATTTTGAAACCATGAAGTCTGCATTAATCGTAGGATCTGCAATGGCATCCTTTACTGTTGAAAAATTCGGAACAGAAAGAATTCAGGAAGTAAAAGAAGCGGATATGTTCAGCCGATTGAGACAATTCAAAGAATTGACAACTTTTGATGTTGAACTACAATAAATAAAGCTTTTTAAGAAATATTTATAATAAAAAATTTAGTCTAATTCATTAAGAATTCTAAATTTGCAACTTGTTTAAAATAGTAAAATGATAAATAAACTAAAAATCACTTTTCTTTTTGGGATTTTCATGCTGATTTTCTCTGCTAATGTAAAGGCTCAGCTTAAGAAGGGCCAGTTAGTAGACGGTATTGCAGCGGTAATTGGAGATGAAATCGTTCTGGAATCTGATGTAGAAGAGCAAATGAATTATGGAAAACAGCAGGGAATTTCCAGTGTAGATAAATGTGAGTTTTTGGAAAACTTAATTAATAACAAACTTTTAGTATATCAAGCTAAAAGAGATACGTTAATTGAAAACCGTTCTGCAGCTATAAAAGAAGGTGCAAATGCAAAATATCAGCAGTTACTTTCTCAGTTTCCGGACGAGAAAACAATGTTAGCAGCTTATAAGTTCAGGAATGCTTATGAAATGAAGAATACGATTGAGAAAATTGATACCGATCAGTATTACGGGCAGGCTAAATATCAGAGAATAACGGAAAAAGCTGACGTTACACCAAATGAAGTAACAGACTTCTATAATATGTACAAGATGCAGTTGCCTGAAATCAAAGACGAGGTGTCTTTAGGTCAAATCATGATGTATCCTAAACTGACAGAAGCTCATAAACAAGAACTAATTAAAAGACTTAAAAAAGTAAAACAGGATATTCTTGGAGGAGAAAGTTTTGAGAGTCAGGCCAGAATTTATTCTGAAGACGAAGGCTCTGCAGTAAACGGAGGTTTAATAAAGAACATTTATAAGGGTCAGATGGTAAAGCCTTTCGAAGCGGCAGCACTAAACCTTCAGGAAGGGGAGATCTCAGATCCTATAGAATCTGAATTTGGTTATCACATTATCCAATTGGTAAAAAAGACAGGGAAAATGTATGATGCAAGACACATCTTGTTGATGGCGACTCCTACAGATGAGGAAATCAGTACAGCTAAAAAGAAGCTGGACAGTATCAGAACGCTTATTATGGATGGAAAAATCAGCTTTAAAGATGCCGCATTCAAATTCTCAGATGACAAGAAAACTAAATTTAACGGAGGATTAGTTCCGGGAGCGGACGGTTCAAGTAAAATTGAAAGAGAGAGCATTCCGGGAGTAATTACTTACGAATTGGCAGGTCTTAAAAAGGGAGATATTACTACAGCATTTGAAGATGCGGAGAACAAAAGAAAAGTAGTGAAAATCATTAAGATTGAAGATGAAATTCCTTCTCACAAGATTACCTTAGAAACAGATTACGACAGAATAAAGCAGTTGGCTCTCAATAAAAAGAAAAATGAAATGATCGAAAAGTTTGTGAATTCAAAACTGCCGACCACTTTTATTTCAATCGATGGCCGATATGATTCTTGTAGTTTCAAAGGAAACTGGAAAAAAGAATCTCTTAAAAAATAAATAAAAAACCTTCAGAATTTTCTGAAGGTTTTTTTTCTGCAAAAATATTTTGAAATACTTTATAGAAGCCCTGTTTTTAGTATTTTTACACTATGAGCAATTTTATAGATTTTAATTCAGCAAGAAAGCTTAAAGAAATGCAGCAAAGTCAAAATAGAATTACACAACTATTTAATATACAATATCCTATTATTCAGGCAGGAATGATTTGGCATTCCGGGTGGAGATTGGCTTCCGCTGTTTCTAATTGTGGTGGTTTAGGATTAATCGGAGCAGGAAGTATGTATCCGGACATTTTAAGAGAAAATATCCAAAAGTGTAAGCAGGCTACAGATAAACCTTTCGGTGTGAATGTCCCTATGCTCTATCCGAATCTGGATGAAGTAATCCAAATCATTCTGGAAGAAGGCGTGAAGATTGTTTTTACTTCCGCAGGAAACCCTAAAACCTATACTGAGACCCTTCAAAAAGAAGGTTTAAAAGTAGCTCATGTAGTTTCATCGACCAAATTTGCAATGAAGTGTGAAGATGCAGGAGTAGATGCCGTAGTTGCTGAAGGTTTTGAAGCAGGAGGTCACAATGGAAGAGATGAAACCACAACATTTTGTTTAATTCCCAACGTAAGAAAACATACTTCAAAGCCATTAATTGCAGCGGGAGGAATTGCTTTAGGTTCTCAGATGAAAGCTGCCATGATTCTCGGTGCAGACGGAGTTCAGATAGGCTCCCGTTTTGCTGCCACTGTAGAAGCAAGTGCACACGAAAACTGGAAACGAAAAATTACCGAGCTTCAGGAAGGAGATACGCATTTAACATTAAAAGAACTGGCGCCTGTAAGAATGGTTAAAAATAAGTTCTTTAATGAATTGGAAGAGATTTATAATGTAGGAAGAAATAAAGAATCTTTAATTGCTTCTTTAGGTCGTGCAAGAGCTAAGAAAGGGATGTTTGAAGGAGATATGGAAGACGGAGAGCTGGAAATCGGGCAGGTTTCCGCTTTAATTGATGATATTCTTCCGGTAGATGCTGTTTTCAGAAATTTATTAAAAGAATTTGAAGCAACACATAATCCAAGCTTATAAATAAAGTTGAGATCGATGCAAGGGAAAATAATTGATGTAAACGATAAAAAACTTTATATAGAATATCATCATTCATTCGAAAATAAGCCTACCATTGTTTTTTTGCATGATTCTTTAGGTTCTGCACAACTTTGGAGGGATTTTCCTTTGAAATTATCTGAAGCGACTCAATGTAATTTTCTTGTCTATGATCGTTTGGGATATGGAAAATCTTTTCCGATGTCTACACACGAAAGAGAAAACAATTACATGGAAACCGAAGCGGATATTCTGAATGATATTTTAAATAAATTCAATATCAATGATGTCGTTCTTTTCGGTCATAGTGACGGAGGCACAATTGCATTGATTACAGCCTCAAAATACCCCGAAAAAATAAGAGCAACCATTTGTGAAGCCGGACATATTTTCGTGGAAGATGTAACTGTAAAAGGAGTAAAAGATGCTTTAGAAGCTTATCAGACAACCAACCTTCCGGAACGTTTGCAAAAATACCATGACGATAAAGTTCCGATGATGGTAAAAGCATGGACGGAAATTTGGCTGAGTGAAAGATTCAGAAGCTGGAATATAGAATATCTCCTGAAGGATATTAAATGTCCTTTACTGTTTATCCAGGGAGAAGCCGACGAATATGGAACTCTCAATCAGGTGGAAAAAACCATTTCACAGGTAAGCGGAAGTACGGAAAAATTTATCATTCCTAATATCGGGCATACTCCGCATAAAGAAAGTCCGCAACTTGTTTTGAATAGAGCGGCTGAATTTATCAATAAGATAAATCAATCATCAATAAGCTTTTCAACGATATAAAAATTCCCCTTCTTTGAAGGATAGCAAAAGTTCTGAAAGAATTTTTGACGGGGATAATTATAAATATCAGAGTTATAAATTATCAATTTCCCACTCAATATTCTTCTTTGCCCGTTCTTCATATTTTTCGCTAAAATAATCTGTTTTGAAAATAGTTGACATAGCCAGAAAATGTTTCAGAACCTTTCTTCTTCCCGGTTTATAAAGTAAATCTGGGTAAATGGCATATTCCTTTCTGATCTTTCGGGTGTAATCAATATATGTTTCCAAATCCTTTCCAAGAATAGAAAGATCGGCATCCAAAAGATAATCAATGTCTTTATTATTAGAACTTAGATGAGCTTTGGTGGCTAAAATTTGGCGGTAAATTTCAGAAATATCTTTCTCATTGATATTGAGTTGTCGAAGTCTTTCTTTTGCAAAATCAGCACTTTTCTCCTCATTGGACTTTGATGAAGAATCATAAATAACGTCGTGATAAAAGACGCTGAACGAAATATTTGAATAATTTAAAATTTTGCCCTTTACCGTGTCAAGCTCAGAAAACATATTTTCCAGATGCTCAAGATTGTGGTAATGTCTGTTTTTTTCAGAATAATTTTTTTCGATTTCGGACCATAATTTTTCGACAAGCTTTTGGTCTTGGGTAAACTGAGAACAATTTTCTGAAAATCTTTTTTTCAAGCTCATACTGAGATTTTTATATAAAAAAAGGAACTTTAAAAAGTTCCTTGATTTGCTTCGATCGTTGCTTTCAGGTCTGCCCAACCGCCACCGTTGTAGCCGTCTTTCAAGCCTTGAGCATTTAAATATTCTAATGCTTTTCCACTTCTGTTTCCGCTTCTGCAGAACAGGATAACAGGTTTTTCGATAGAAAGGATTTCATCCTGTCTGTCTTCCACTTCTCCTAAAGGGATGTTTTTTGCACCATCTATATTTCCGTCCATTTCCAGTTCCATAGGTTCACGAACGTCGATCAATTCATAATTTCCTGATTTTATTACTTCTGCTAAAGACATAATTATTTTATTTAAAAGTTATTAAAAAGGGGTATATCCTAAAATTAATGATATTGTCTGTAAATTTGAAGAAAAGTTTGCTTCTTTAGAAATCAAATCCTGCTTAGTATGTAATCTTAATTCTGCACTCAGTTTATTAAAATATCTATATCCAATCCCGAATTCTAATTTACTACTTGCAGACTTCGAATTAAAATCAGTATTGAATTCGTAATCAATTTCAGTTTTTGCGTAAAGTGGTAATGAGAAAGACGCATTAGCAAATAGTTTTGACTTTTTTCCTATAGGTAAATAATATCTCATACCTATTGGAAGTTGTATTCCGGTATAGTTTACTGATCTTTCTTCTATTATTGATGGTGAATAAATTCTCGCGGACTCTCCTGTTTTACTTGTTTTGTATGAAGTGAAATAAGGTTCTAGTATAATGGTCCAATTTCCATTATTAAAAGGAAGTACGTATTCAAATTCTAAACCTAGTCTAAACGAAAACTCATTATCAAAGTTTTCATTAATGTCTGTACGTTGTGCACTGTTTAATGAAAATTTTGACTGACTTATTCCTGGTTTAATGGTTATATTAAACCAGTTTCTGTGATTCTCTTTGTTTTGTTTCTTATCATATACAAAAGAGCCGTCTGCACATTGATTGTATTTTATAAAAATCTTTTCCAGGGCATTTATATTATATTGTATTTTACTGATTTCACTTTCAGAAATATTACAGTTTAAATCATCCTTGATTTGTTCTCTGTATTGATTATTATATGAAACAGAATTCTCGTCTACTTTATAAGCCTTGTAGACTAGTTGTGTGGGAGTTGTGGTATTTAAAGTATAGAAAAAACGTGTCATATTTTTCTCTTTATATACATACAAAGTAGCTTTACCTTCTATTAATTTTTTCAAAAAGAGTGTTTCAGAGGTAAAAGAAGGCTTTTCCGTGGTAGAAAGAAAACTAAAGTTTTCTGACGACCTGTCAATATCTACCGTTTCTCTAATATATGAATAATTTTTTAATCCAAATTCTTTTATGTCTTTAATATTCCCATTTATTACTTTGTCAGATCCTAACATTTTATAATCAAATTCTTTCGGGGTATTAAGCCAATCAAGGTCTCTAATTAACACTTCTGTTTTTTTTCCGGAATCATCTATAATATATCCTGGTTCGAATTTGATTTGTGAAACATGTTTAGTAAATAATAGCAATGTAAAGAGAAAAAAAAATTTTTTCATGTATTCTAAGTCTAATATAAATTTATAGTTAAAAATTTCACCAAAAATAAATAATTAATTTATTATCTCAACTATTGCTATTGTATTTAATATTTTATTGTAAAAATTTTGAAATAAAAACATATTATAAAATAATCTTAGTTTTGCAATGCGAAATTATGAATTCAACTGCCGACAAATATTCACAGCTCATTAAAGCCAAAGCCAAAAGTTTTGGATTACAGAATTGTGGTATTTCGATAGCAGATTTCCTGGAAGAAGACGCTCCCCGTCTGGAAAAATGGCTGAAGAATAATTTTCATGGCGAAATGAAATACATGGAAAATCATTTTGATAAAAGACTGGATCCAAGATTGTTGGTAGAAGGTTCAAAATCTGTGATTTCACTTTCGTATAATTATTTTCCGGAAGAGAAAATTTCTGCACTGGAGAATTTCAAGATTTCAAAATACGCTTATGCGGAAGACTATCATGAAGTAATTAAAGAAATTCTTCGTGAAATGGTAGCTGAACTGCAGGAGGAAATTGGAGAGTTCGGATTTCGTGTTTTTGTAGATTCGGCACCCGTTTTGGAAAGAAGCTGGGCCAGGAAATCAGGAATAGGATGGGTGGGAAAGAATGCAAATCTGATTACCAAACAGAGCGGTTCTTTTTATTTTTTAGCGGAAATCATTTGCGATTTGGAACTTATTCCGGATCATCCGGTGACCGATCATTGCGGAAACTGCAGGAAATGCATTGATGCCTGTCCTACCAACGCCATTATTTCTGAAAAAATTATTGACGGAAGCAAGTGCATCTCTTACGCAACCATAGAATTAAAAAACGAAATTCCGGATTATTTCAAAGATAAGATGGATGACTGGATGTTTGGTTGTGATGTTTGCCAGGATGTTTGTCCGTGGAACAGGTTTTCGGCCCCCAATAAACAAAGCAGGTTTCAGCCAAATGAAGCTTTAAAAAACTTTAAAAAAGGAGAATGGAAAGAACTTACCCAGGAATTATTCTCCGAAATCTTCAGAAAATCTCCTGTAAAGAGAACAAAATTCGCAGGTTTAAAAAGAAATATTGAGTTTTTAGACCCTTCCAAAGAGAAAAAATAAGAATGTTTTTTGGTGACAAATCCTCACCTGGAATTATGGAGTTCCAAAGTAAGGAGAGAAAATCGGCCATACCTTAAAATTTCAGTCTTTAAGGAGGAAGAGGTTTATTAAAGAAGAAGTGCTTCAATAAAAGAAAAAATTGACTTCCGGGAGATTGTGTCTCACCAAAAATCAACGTCTTTTTTGTACTCTTTTAGGGGCAACTTTTACTCTAATTTTAAATCTCTTTTGGGATTTGGAAGTTTTGTGCATATTTGTGATATTTTGTTACTTAAATTTAATAAAAATTTGATTTAAAAACAAATATTTTCATTAAACTTGAGTATTAAATTTCATTAATATAAACATGAATGTAAAAAAAATGCTAATTCTGCTATTAAAGATATTAGGAACTGTTTTAGGGATTGTTATTCTCTATGTTGTTTTGGGTTATCTTCTTCCTTTCATTGAAGTGTCTGCGAAAGATGACGGACAAAAGAAAGAGATACCTGTTTACATCTATACTAACGGTGTCCATACGGATATTGTAATGCCGGTAAAGAATGATCTGCAGGATTGGAGTCTGAAGCTTCCATTTAATAATATAAGGTCTAAAAAGACGGATTATAATTATATTGGGATCGGATGGGGTGACAAAGGCTTTTATCTTGATACTCCTACCTGGGCAGATCTTAAGTTTTCTACGGCTTTTAAAGCCGCATTTTGGTTAAGTGAGTCTGCCATGCACTGTACGTATTACAGGGAAATGAAGGAAGGGGAGGATTGTAAGAAAATTATGATCAGCAAAAATCAATATCAGAAATTAGTACAATTTATTCAAAATAAGTTTGATCAGGATCAAAGCGGGAAATTTATTTTGATTCCTACCAATGCGGTGTATGGTGATAATGATGCCTTTTATGATGCTAAAGGTACTTATAGCTTCCTGTATACCTGCAATACCTGGGCAAACGATGCTCTGAAAGCCGCCGAACAAAAGGCCGCTTTCTGGACTCCTTCGGATTACGGAATATTTTTACATTATAAGTAAACATAAAATGCTTCCAGACATGGAAGCATTTTTAATATTAAAATATTGATTATTTTTTTATAATTCTTTTTCAAGGACGGCCACAATCTTATCAATAATGTCCTGCTTATTTATTTTCTTTTGATAGGTAGGCTTAGGTTCGGCAACAATATTTTGTTGTTTTTTATCAAACAGGGCATACAGGTCCAAATCTGGATGGGTTTCAATATACCATGCTAAAAAATTAAGAGGCATTGCATTTTTCCCAGAGAAATAAAGTTGAATAGATTGTGGGGTAACGCCATAAGCAGTGGCGATTTCCTTCATGGTTTCTCCCTTTTCTTTGCTGTATTCCCGTATCTTCTGGTATATTTTCATATTAGGTAAGTTTTTTTTAATCAAAACAACTATATATTGTAAAAACAATGATTTATTGTTTATTTTGATATATAATTGTATATTTGTCTTGCAAATTAATTTGCAGTGAGACACAAAATTACGAAAAAAGGTTAAACAAAATTATTTCATTCATGAGCAAATTGGAGACCAATCTCAATCAGAAGATGATTGATGAGAAGTATGATTTCATTGAACGATGGTTACCGGCACGTTATACAACTTCAGTGAATATTATTTTAAAGGAAGATGTAAGAAAACCTGAATACATAAGGAAGGTGAAAAAAGAAAGGATCTCTGACCAAAAAATTCTTGATGCGCTGTACAAAGTAGCACTGCTCAATAAACTGCAAATAGAAACCTGAAGGTTTATACAATCTAAGTTATCAATAATACTGATTTCACAAAACTGCTTTATTTATTGATAGGTCAAAATCTTAACCTCTAAAACCTTGTTGTATGGCTATTCATTGTAACCATACAGTGCATATATATTCAGTTTTAATTTAGCACAATATGAATTATGAAAAAAAATAATATTATCATCACAGAATGTTTCAAATGCGGAACCCGTTATGAAAATCATTTTACCATATCACCATGCTGCAAATCGATCATGATGAAAGTAAATGAAAAAGGTGAGCGTACAACAATTACTTATCTGAGCTCATTTATTGTTCCTAAGTAGGATTCAGCAAGAATAGGAGTGAAGGTAAAGTAGCTTAATTATACAATAAAATCACAAATTAGTTGTTCTTAAATATAATTTTAATATGAAAAATAGAAAATTGATGAAATTTGCAAAAAAATTTAGCCATTTGGTAGGTAAAACAAAACGGGAAATTATTTCAAAATTCGGAGATAGCTATGTATACTCAGATAACGGTTTGTATTATACCCTCAATCGGACATGGTTTACGAAAGGAATAACCTTATCAGTAAAATTTGACGGACAGGAAAGAGTAGAGAAAATTGATGTTTTGGAAAATGATAAGGCGATACTTCCTTACCTGTTTAGTTTATCTGATTCAAATAATCAGTATAAAATTTTTGAAAGAATTCAGCAGAATGAAAAAGAACTAACCCAAGCGGTATAAAGAATGGTAAAATCTTTATTTTTTAATTAAAACGAAACCTCTGAATATCGGGCTTTGAAAACAAAGGCTGTTTCAATTTGAAACAACCTTTGTTGGCTAGGTTTAAAAAATGTTGTTTTTAGATTGTGAAAAAGGAAATTCTTTAAAATAACAATAGACTAAAAAATACTCCAAAGTTATTCTCATTATGCTTAATCGAGCCATACCAGTCGAAGTTGGAGGCAGCTCCAAAGGTAAATTCTTTATAAGTCAGCCCGGCTCTGAGCATAATATAACTTCTATTATGACTACCTGATTCCGGCACAAATCCGCCATCGCTTCTACGGTTATAGGTGGATTGGAGATGGAGGAGCGTCTGTTTTGTGTTCGGCCTGTGCATGTATTGTTGTTGAAAGCATTGTTGCCATTACGGTTAATCTCAGCTTTAACCTCGAGCCGCTCTATGCGATTATTCTTGCATTTGCTTTTTTTGGTGAAGGCCAGCAGGTGAGCCAATCCTTTTATGGTGGCCTGTTCTTTGTGGCAATTTCAGTCGTTTTGCAATCGCTTATTTCATTACGCACCAATACCAGATCATCAAAATAAAGACACTTATTAAAAAGAATGATCCGCTTCACAATATTTTGAGGCGGATCATTTATTTCTTGTTTAAAGAAAATAATTTTTCAGTCGTTGTTTGGGCTAAAACAAGCATTGTTTGATGTCATCATCTACTTAAATTTTCCGTTGGCGTATAACTGCGGCAATGCGACTACTGTTCTGATCTTTAGCATAACAACCGTTATATAAAGTTGTTTATTTAATGTTTTATTAATTCATCATTTTCAGTATTCTTGCTTTAAAATATTAATTTTCAGGAAATTTTTTATTGATTTATTATGGAAATTTCCGGGGCTTTTTTGGCTGTAATTTTAGAAGCCATTCTGTCGTTCTTTTTGATTACAAAAGAAAATTCAAAGAAAAATATCTTTCTGATACTTTATATTATAACGGTAATTTTAGATCTCATTTGTGAATATTTCATTTTTAATTTAGGAAACAGAAGCACTTTTCTGATTGACCAGTATCCTTCAAGTTTCCGACTTGTAAAAGGACCGCTGTTGTTTCTAGTTGGCAGGCATTTACTAAAGTATAATTTTAACTGGAAGAATTACTTTCACTTTCTTCCTTTTTTTGTTGTATTCATCTGTAATATTATTGTTGTGTTCATCGGTTCCGAATCCCAAAGCTTTCACCGGTTTTATTTATGGATTTTTAAGATGTATCCTTTTTATTGGTTAGGTTATCTGGCAGTGACACTTACCGAACAGATTAGGCACAGAAATAAGAAAAACGCATTTCAGAAGCTGTTTATTCAGTTTTTATGTTTTGTAATAATTTTATTGCTTGCCTATTTAATATGTGGATACGGGAGATTGGTTGACAGGGAGCTTCTAAGAATTATTTATACCTTTTCGTTCTTTGTACAATTTATTTTTCTGATACGGCTGACTCAAATAGACAAGCCGCTTCCTATAGCGAATGCGATAAATAGTGACATAGATGTCAATAAGGTTACGGAAACTTCGACAGAACATAAAAGTAGCAGAAAATACAAAAGTTCTGTCCTAAGCAAAGATTATATAACCAATACTAACAACAAATTAATTGAACTTTTAAAAAACAAAAAGATATATACCAAAGAAGACCTTACCATGGATGATATTTCGAATATGATACATATTTCCAAAAACCATTTATCCCAATGTATTTCCGAAGGTCTTGAAACTACTTTTTACGATCTCATCAGTAGGTACCGCATTGAGGAATTTATAGAGCAGATCAATCAAAACCCGGAGCAGCAGATAAGTGTGCTGTATTACCAATGCGGATTCAGATCAAAAGCCACTTTTTATAAATATTTCAAACAGGAAACAGGAGTGAACCCCAATGATTATCGCAGGAAAATTCTCAAGGAAAAAGAACTCTGTCAGGATTATTAACTTTTGGTTTTTATTCGTTAATAAATAATTAAAAAAGTTTAAATTATTGATAATCATTCGTTTATTTGTCTGTTTTGTAGAAATAAGTTCATCTTAATCCAGATGAACTTTTCAAAATGAAAGTCAGGATAGTTTTGCGGCAGATAAAAGCATCTGTAAAAATGAAAAAACTAACATCTACTTTGGCCGTTGCCCTTTTCTTTGCTTCATTACAATCTTATGCACAGATTCAGGTAAGCGGAAGGATAGAAGACTCACAAGGGAAACTTCCACAGGCAAAAGTTCTGACTTATGACAAGAAAACCTTTGTTCTGACAGACAATCAGGGGAATTTCAGTATTACCATTCCTGAAGGCTCTGCTTCTATTATTGTAACCTACGAAGGGTATGCCGATAAAACGGTTGATATTGATACTTCCGCGAATCCTAAGATTGCAGATTTAGGAGTTATTGTCCTGGAGAATAGAGAAAAAACAAAAAGCATTGAAGGTGTTGTCATCACTTCATCTTACAAACCTTCCCAGGCCAGAGCTCTGAATATTAAAAAGAATTCCGAAACGATCTCGGATGTTCTGGCTTCCGATGCCATCGGAAAACTTCCTGACAGAAACGCCGCGGAAGCCATCCAGAGATTACCTGCTGTAACCATTGAAAGAGATATGGGGGAGGGCCGCTTTGCAGCCGTAAGAGGAACGCCTATCCAATGGAGCTCATCTACACTCAACGGAAACAGGATGCCAAGTGCCAGTGGAGATTATGCCAACAGGGGATTGCAAATGGACATTTTCCCTTCGGAACTGATCCAGTTTGTAAAGCTATCAAAAACACTTACCCCAGATATGGATGGGGACGCCATCGGGGGAACGATAGATTTTATCACAAAAACAGCTGTAAATAAAGAAACACTGTCTGTAAATGTGGCAGGTGGCTTTGTCAATCAATCCAAATCTCCCAGCTACAATGCTTCCGTAGTGTATGGAAACAAAATCACAGATAAGCTGAGATTCATTACTTCTGCTGTGATATGGAGCCGGGACACCGGGATAGATAATTTCCAGATGGTGTATGATTTCAATAATAAAGACAGGGGTAAATCTTTTGCGATCAATCAGTTACAGCTTAGGGATTATATTGCGCAGAGAAGAACTTTAGGCTTCAACGGGGCTTTGGATTATCAGATCAATAAAAACAATAAGCTTTATTTCAAAGGATTGTACAGTCAATACATTGACGGTCAGAATGTTCGGGAGACGTATTTTAATTTCAATACAAAAAATGTTCAGCTGCAGGCAAGGCATTCGGATTATGTTACTGATCTTTATTCCTTTGATCTTGGGGGTGAGCATAAATTATCGGATAAATTAAAGCTCGACTGGTCTTTGGTAAAATCAAGATCAAGTTTTGAGTTCAATTCTCCCAAAAATCTGAGCAAAGACGAAAGAGGCTATCCGATTGTGCTGTTCAGGCAGAATATGACTTATGGAAACCTCTCAGCCGACGGATTAAAATACCTGGCAATGGATTCCCCCGACGGTATCGGTGATGCTTCCGATGTTGTCCTGCCGCATAACTTAAATGCATTGGATCCTGCTCAGATCTACCTTTATCAAACCATTATCAGCAGGAATAAAAACAGTGAAAGGGATTACAGGGGCCAGTTTAATTTCAGTTACAGGCTTAATGACAAAATCAATTTAAAAGCCGGAGGAAAATTAGTTGATAAAGATAAAGATTTTGCTTCAAGTGTCTACGTTTGGATGCCTTCAAAGCTCATGGGAATACCGGGATCAGCCCCTCTTGTTTATCTGAATCAGCTTCAGACAGAAGATTTTGCTTTTAATGGTGGATTTCTGAACCCTCTGGGGCAGCCTTACAACAATGTTATCATCAACCAGATTACCAACGGGCAGATCGATCAGATGTATACCCCGGAATTTATGGCCAATAATACGATGTTCAATGTACAGGGAGCCAATACGGCAAGCAATCTTGCTGCATCCTATTCCGGAAAGGAAAACGTATACTCGGCGTATGTGATGGGAAATTTCAGGCTCACGGAGAAATTAACCGTAATCGGAGGATTCAGGAATGAATATAATGTGACCAATTTCAAAGGTAACAGTGTGGTCATAAAAGGAAACACAACAGTCGCGGAACCAGTTGAAAAAGAGAATACATACAATGCCTTCTTACCAATGGTGAATATGAAATATAACCTGGATGAAAATACCATCTTCAGGGCTTCGTACACCAGGTCGTTTGCAAGGCCGGACTTCAGTGACCTTAACCCCGGATTACAAATCAATGATGCCCTTCAGACTATTACACAGGGTAATGCAGCCCTGAAACCGACCTATGCGAATAGTTTTGACCTGATGTTTGAAAAGTATTTTTCCAATTTGGGAATCATTTCCGTGGGAAGTTTTTATAAAAGCCTTAGCAGTATCATTTATCAGGATCAGACAACGGAACAGAGAAACGGGCTGGTATATCTTAAAAGCTCACCGGGAAATTTGGAGAAGGGCTGGCTATTTGGTCTGGAAGCCAATTTCAGCAAACGTTTTACAGAATTGCCGGGCTTCTTGCAGCATTTCGGATTCGAAGGAAACTACACTTTTGTAGATTCAAAAACTGAAATACCGGTATATAACGGGGCTGCGGTAGAAAAAATCGAGACCACCTTACCCAAACAGGCAAAACACATCTTCAATGCAAGTATTTTCTATGAAACAGATAAGCTGATGATAAGGTTTGCAGGAAATTACAAAGGGAAATACCTCAATGCTATCCGTTCTCTGGCCGGACCAGATCATTATCAGTGGTTTGATAAAAATTTTACCCTTGATGCTACGGCTTCTTATGCAATTTCTAAGAAAATTAGGCTTTTTGCCGAGCTTAATAATATTTTCAACGAACCCAACAGGTTCTATCACGGGAAACAAGACAGGACAGAAAGTGTTTCCTATACAGGCTTCCGCGGACAAATGGGAGTTTCACTCAACTTTTAATTAAATATTTTTAACATGAAAAAAATAATACTATCCACATTCGGATTGTTATCGGTATTAGCGATGGCGCAGAATAAAAAAGAATTCAACGGATATCCGAACGATTTGAAAATTAATCAGATCCAGGTATTGGGAACCCACAACAGCTATGCTAAGCCAGTAGATCCAAAAGTTTTAAAAATGGCTACCAGCATTATGGAGAAATATAAAGGTTCTTTTTTTGATAATATGTCGCCGGAAGAAAAAGCCAAATTTCAGGAATATCATCCCAACGGACTCAATTTTGCTGAAGCCTTAAATTACAATCATCCCGACTTCAATGAGCAGCTCAATGCCGGTATGAGAAATATTGAAATTGACGTTTATTATGATCCTACAGGAAACAGATTCAATAAACCTGCTTCTTACGAAATACTGAAAAAGCGGGGCATTACGGATCTTGCCCCTTTTTCCACGGAAGACCTGGATAAGCCGGGTTTCAAAGTAATGCATATTGCGGATCTGGATTTCAGGACGCATTACACCACTTTTAAAAAAGCACTTCAGGCTTTGAAAGACTGGTCCGACAAAAATCCTGATCATGTTCCTGTTTTCATCCAGGTCGAAGCCAAAGATTCGGGACTTCCTATTTTCCCCAATGCTGCAGAAGTGCTTAAATTCGATCAGAAAGCATTTGACGATCTGGATCAGGAAGTGCTTTCCGTATTGGGAAGAGATAAGATCATTGCTCCGGATGATGTTAAAGGAAGATATAAAACCCTTAATGAAGCGGTACTTAACCATAACTGGCCGACGGTAGATGATTCAAAAGGAAAATTTGTTTTTATACTGCTGTCTTCAAGTGCAGGAATCAGCAATAATGAATCTCCTTATTTATCAGGGCATCCGAGCCTTAAAGGGAGAATGATGTTCATAGAATCTGCTCCGGGCAAAGATTATTCGGCTTTTGTACTTTATGACAATGCCATTGTAAGACAAAATGAGATTCAGAAGCTGGTAAAGGAAGGTTACCTTGTGAGGACGCGTTCAGACATAGAAACTTATGAAGCAAAGGTAAACGACAGGACAAGAGAAAAAGCGGCGTTCAGCAGTGGGGCACAGGTGGTTTCCACAGATTTTTTCAGGAAAGGAAATGCTTATGGAACAGATTATTATGTAACGATGCCTAATGGTGAAACTGCAAGATGCAACCCTGTGAATTCTCCGGGAAACTGCCCTAAATAAATGCTGAACTTTAAGACATAAAAAAATTCTGCATCGTATTGCTGCTGAAATAATAAAAACGGTTTATCAATATTGCTGATAAACCGTTTTTGCTTCTGTCTTAAAACTTTTGATCAGAATTATAATA
>JBCNMJ010000069.1:0-21422 GCA_039594975.1 Chryseobacterium sp.
ATAGAATGTATTGCCGGATTTAAAGCCGGTGTACAGAAAGTAATCCAGATTTCCGCTGGCATCATATTCTTCGATCCATCCGGTATCAATCCCATAAGAATGATTGGAGATATTGGGCTGGGCGATCAGTATTTTCTGGAATACCGTACTTGTCGAGCTGTTTCCCGGTAGCGTTGTAGTGTCAAACATATAGCTGTCTATTGTTGAATTGACGGCAACTCCTTTAGCATTTCCTACCGGGACATTATTGCTCGATAAAGTCACGTCTCTTCCGCCAATGAAACTGCTCACTCCTGTGGCATGGTCGGAAAAACTTTCTGTAGATGCTTCTTTATTGGTAATTCTTCCGGTTGCATTATTGAAAGATACGTGCGTAGAATACACCCGTCCTCCGTCAAATACGGTATATTTGATATTTTCACCATTGAAAGCTCCCGCTAATCCGGTAATGTTTCCTGCAGTATTCAACAGATCGGAATTGGCGTTGAGAAGCTGTCGGGTATCATGAGATTTCAGAAAATAAGGGATTCCGAAATTGAATCCGGCTAATGAGGCTCTCAGCTTTCCGATCTCTTTTTGCTTTTCAGGGGCAATGCTTGTTCCATATACTCTTGAAATATAAGCATCAAACTTTTCGTTATTTTCTTTGTTTTGCCGTGCAAATTCTTTTTTTAAAGCTTCATTATTCTGTGCACAGATTAAAGTAACAGCTAATGTGCTTACTAAAAGTAAATGTTTCTTCATAAAGTTAGTTTTTTAGAGGGTTAGTATAATTATTTAATTCATTGTAATCAGTTTTTCTTATAAGCTTCATTTTAATAAGAACCATTTAATTTGAGGGGGTAAATGTTTTCAAAAGGAATTTTTTTATTTGCTAAGGCTAAATTACAGGTCATTTTTTTACTATAATTTCAAATTTCCTGATCAGAATTATTGATTTTCCGGATTAATCAATGATATTTTATTTCTTTAGTTGATAATTGTTTGAATATTGTATTTTATTGCCTATAAATTGTTTTATTGTGTTTAATGGAATATTATTCAAAATCGTTTTATTTAAAAGGATTGAGAAATAATGCTATTAGTTTAAGTGAAGGTATTTAAAGTTGACTTTTGATTATTTAAGACGATATCAAATGAATCATTATTAGCGTTATTATGAGGCAACTCATAAATTGGTCATTTCTTTTAAATGTAATTTTAAGTAAACCAATTAGTTAATTATGAACGCACGGAAAAACTTAAATCTAACATTAAAAATCTGGCGGCAGAAAAACAGAAATACAAAAGGTAAATTTGAAATCTATAAAGTTTCAGATATTTCTACGGGCTCATCGTTTCTGGAAATGCTGGATATCCTCAATGAACAGCTTATTAATGAAAATAAAGACCCGGTTGCTTTCGATCACGATTGCCGTGAGGGAATATGTGGGATGTGTTCATTGTATATCAACGGAAGGGCTCATGGTCCGGATACGGGAATTACTACTTGCCAGTTGCATATGAGGATGTTCGAAGATGGAGATACAATTGTTATTGAACCTTGGCGGAGTATTGCTTTTCCGGTTATCAAAGATTTGATTACAGACCGGAGTGCTTTTGACAGGATTATGGCAGCGGGAGGATTTATCTCTGTAAATACTTCAGGAAATACATTGGATGCCAATGCTGTTTCTGTTCCCAAGGAAGATGCGGATAAAGCAATGGATGCTGCTGCATGTATTAGCTGTGGAGCATGTGTAGCCTGTTGTCCGAATGGTGCCGCCATGCTTTTTGTAGGGGCAAAGGTATCACATTTTGCATTATTGCCGCAGGGAAGAGTAGAAGCGAAAAGAAGAGTGCTGAATATGGTACAGGCAATGGATGAGGAAGGTTTTGGAAATTGTTCGGTAATTGGAGCTTGCGAAGTAGAATGCCCGAAAAATATTTCCTTAGATAATATTGCAAGGTTGAACAGGGAATATATGGCTGCCTGGATCGACAAAAAATAAAATAGAGTTCAATTATAATCTATTATAATCATTTTAGTAACTGGAGCCTGCGGAATTGTGGGAAGAGTAGTTGTGTGGAACTCCTGAAAAAGGGAAATCGTTCGTGCGGCAAAAAGAAAATCTGCCGATACTGACGAAGTCCGAAGATCATTGCGCAGCAAAAGTAAGTTATAACCCTTTAGGAAAGAAAAAGTTAAAAGAAAAGCCATATATATTTTGTATATGGCTTTTGGTTACATTAATCTTCGTCTTCAGCTTCAAAATTGATGAATGTCTCAGCGATTTCTGTAAGATTATAATCAGTATCTTCCTCTTCCTGTAACGTCCTTTCAAGAAGTTCCGCTGCTTTGTCTTCACCTAAAGTAAGAGAAAGCTGAATAAGTCCTCCGTAAGTAGCAATTTCATAATGTTCTACTTTCTGTGCTGCAATAATTAATGCGGCATCCCGGGTCATGGAACCATCTTCTGTAGATTTTATAATCTCCTGTCCTTCTTCAAGAATACCATCTATTGCTTTACAAGTTTTCTTTTGGGGTTCTTCTCCCAATAGTTTAAAAACTTTTTCCAGGCGTTTTACATGTTTTTCAGTTTGTAGCTGATGATCTTCAAAGGCTTCTTTTAGCTCTTCCGTTGTTGCCGCTTCCTGCATTTTCTTTAAGCCTTCTATGATAGCTTCTTCAGCATAATAGATGTCTTTTAATGCATCTGTGAAAAATTTCTTGAGTGATGAGGTTTTTTCCTGGGTTGGTGTAACTGCTGATATAAGTTTTTCAGCAATATTGCTGGTATGGGTTGTTTCTGTTTTTGCCATAATTATAAGTTTAGGATAAAAACGATTACCTCTTTTGAACACTAAAAAAAGAGGTAATCTATAATAAGAACTAACTAAGAATTTCTGCCGCCTCTGGAGCCGGATCTTCCTGAATTCGAAGATCTTCCACCGCCATGGGAAGCCTGACCTCCCATTCTGGCAATTCTCGTACGCTCTGCCTTACTCATAGAAGCGAAACCTCTTCTTGATGTTCCGTTTCCTGAGCTGGAGCCTCTATTACTACCCGAACCTGAATTTCTTCCTCTTCCTGATCCTGAACTTCTGGATCCACCGCTGTTAGATCCGGACCTTCCTGAGCCTGAAGATCTGCTTCCTCCTCCATGGGAAGCTTCTCCACCCATTCTGGCAATTCTTGTACGTTCTGCCTTACTCATAGAAGCAAAACCTCTTCTTGATGTACCGCTTCCTGAACCTGAAGACGACCTGCCTCTTCCTCCGCCTCTGGAGCCCGAACCTGAACCTGATTTCGATCCGGAACCAGAACCTCCACGAGATCTGCCTCCTGAATTTCCTCGGCCGCCTCGGCTTCCCGAAGTAAATCTTCCTTGGCTGTCTCTTTGTTGGTTTCTGTTATTCCCTCTGCTTCTTCCATCTTCTTCATCATCGTCATATTCATCCTCATCCTCATCATAATCTTCGTCCTCCTCATCATAATCTTCGTCTTCGTCGTACTGATCATCATCGTATTGATCATCGTCATCATCTTCAAAATAATCCTTATAATCTGAGAAATCATCATCATAATCTTCATCTTCTGAAGCATCATTAAAGCCGTGATCGTATCCTAATTGATACACTTCTTCCAGGGTTGACCGGTCTTGATTTGAATTGTTTCCTGAATTTCTGTTTGAATTTCGATTGTTCATAACTAAATTTTTTAAATTAATATTTGGCGATAATCTGTAGATCCGTGACTAGTATTAAATCCACAAATAGTTTGAGTATTGATAATGGTGCGGAGGTCAATAGAAAATTTTACGATTTTTTATTTGTACGATATTATTCTTTTCCATGAGCTTTATCGTTCTAATGGCAGTTTCCACACATATTCCCGTAAGATTGGCTAATTGCTGCCTGGTCAGGGGAACTTTAAAAGAGAAAGGCTCTTTTTTTTTCTGGTTATATTTTAAATAACTCATGATTCCGATAAGGCGGTCACAAGGATTCTGTGAAGAATTTTTTTGCAGCATGACATATTGATAATACAAATGATCGGACATCGACAAGCAAACATCTGTGTAAAGCTTTGGGTAAACATTGAGCATTCCGAAAAAGTTTTCTTTACATAGTCGTAGAACCGTACATTGGGTAAGGGCTACGGCAGACATGGGATAAGGTTTCTCAAGAAATAATAAGGCTTCTCCAAAGCATTGTCCGTCTGACTTGATGTTTTGTATAAATTCTTTACCGTCTTCCGTAAAATTGTTGAGTTTTACCTGCCCCTCAATAATCTGATAATAAAATGATGGGCTGTTCCCTTCGTGGAAAATAACGGTTCCTGCTCCATATTCTTTAATCTCGGCTCCGGCAGAGAGTAAATAATTTTCTTTTATAACCATAATACGAATGTTTTTGTTTTATTTATCAGGTGTTTCTGTAAATTTTAATTGTTCATAATGAATATTGATAATGCTTTTTATAATCCTGTCATAGACAGCCGGTAAGGTTTAGAAATACTAGAATCATGAGCGATTAAGGTATCTCATAGTAAAATATTCGGTTGAACGTCATACTTTGGCATGGCATCAGCCATGCTTCCACAAAAATGGAAACCTGGGGATAGACATTTATTAAGTATTACTTTCTTTTCTTTAGAATATAATGTATAAGATATACAGGCTGTGAAGATTGTATTTTAATCTCCCTCTGTGTCAGGAGGGATTGAAGACATTCCAAAAAGCATATGAGCTTTCAATTGTATGTTGAGGCTAAAGTCGCAGAGAATCTGTTGGTGACAGGTGACGACATGCCCTGCTATAAAAGAGGCTAGCAATAAGGGTGATTTCATAATACTAAATTTTGTGATGTGTTAAGCCAAAGGTATAAAGATGAAACAGGTTGCTTTTATGATTCATGTCATAAACAGACTTTATTTTAAAATTTTGTCAAAAAAATCTTTAAATAACTGATAGGAACATGAAGAAAAAGCCCTGTGGAAGCGATCTGTAATATAGCATTAATCAGTTTGGGTTGCCATTTATTATAATCGATTATATAAAAAAGCCACCCAGATTGGATGGCTTTGATAAAATATACTTATGACTAATCCCAGTAATCCTCCTCGTAGTCATAATAAAAATCTTCCGGATGGCGACTGATCGGGATATCCTTTATAATACGGATTTGAGCTCTTCCAAGATCAATTCCGACTAAAAATGATGGAACATCCGGTGAAAATCTCCATCTTCCGCGATCCTGGAATACATATCCTCTGCGGTAAGGGTCATAAAAAGTATTGTAATCTCTGAAGTACACGTGATGGCGTGAATCATATCTGTGGACTTCCGCCCATCTTGGAAACCCGTGTTTATGACCTTCTTTATAATATTCCTTTCTCTCTTTATAAGCCTCTTTGTAATACTTGTCTCTTTCTTTATTACGTTCCTTATAATATTTATCCCTTTCCTTATCGGCCTCCTTACGGGCTTTCCAATACCTTTTGTCGTCTTCATGTCGCTGGGCGTTGAAGCTGCCTGTTGATGTCAAAAATAATCCAATTGACATGGTAATTACTAAACTTACATTTCTCATCTTTAGATATATTAATTTCATCTACAAAACAATTTTAAGACCAATTTTATTGTGGTGCTTGTTGTTTTGAAAGTCATAAACTTATTGTTTTCTAAATGTATCAATCTAATAGATTATCCACTGAAGAATGACTTTAAATAATATTGTTGTTTCTAGTTTAAATACTAAACCGTAATAGGCTGTATGATAAAGAGATTTTAGATACTGATATTACGGTTTTCCGTAATAGATATTTTAAAATCCTATCTATGTTTACTAGCAAAAAAACTATATGTTACTAACTTTAATTAATATCTCATTTGGTATTGGTGAATTTTTTTCAACTACATTCTTAATCTTAATTATTTTATCTTTCTGCGCATATCTTTACAGGCTTTCTAAATATGAGAAGTATCAGAAATTCAAGTATGCAATTTCATGCCTTTCAATTATATTGATTTTGCATTTAGTTGTATTTCCTTTTTTATATACCTTAATGCTTAAAAATGATCCTGCTAGTTTTGAATTTAAAACAGCTATTCATGATAATCGAAAAAAGCTATTGCTTAACGAATGGATTTTTGACTCAAAGAATATTCCTTATGAGATTAAATTTCTTGAAAATATTAAACGTTCAAATTATACTATCCTAAACAGGCGGTTAAAAGAATTAAAACGGTTGATTTTTACCGAAAACAATGTAATATATACTGATTATAATATTAATATACCCAGTAGAAGTTTCGATTTTACAGCAACTATTTATATTTTTGATAGAGAAGGTATTTTAAAAAAGAAATTGAATAAGATTGGAAGTCAGGCTGAATTGGATTCTATGAAATTTGAAAAATTAATAAATGAAGATATTGAGAATCTTAAAAACGAACTCCATTACTACAAAGTGAAAAAAGCTGAATTAGACAGAAATAATTTTTGGACTTTTGCAACACTACTCCCATACAGTATATCTTCTATATTCACAGCGAATATGTCACCATTAACACCAATGGCTAACATACTTTACACTTTTCATTATATTATTATCTATTGTATTGGAATTGGTGTTTTTCTTCATTTTTTAATTGTCAATCTGGAATTAATTATTAGGAGCCGAAAGTAATAATACAAATATTTATTTATGACTTGAGTCATAAGATAACAAAAAATAAACATTGCGGAAAATATTTGACTTTCCAGGTAATACAAAATAATTATCTGAAAAACTTCAACAAAATAGAATGAATATCTGTAATTAATGGTTGGTTTACAGACTATATATGTTTTTATCGTATTTTTGTGCGGTATTAAATACTCTTAAAAAAACACATTTTCTTTTAATTTTATATAGATATCCATGAGAAAATATTTTTATTTGTTTTTTGTTCTTTTTTCCTTTCAAATTGTATTTGCCCAAAACACAGAATCTATAGGTACTACACCAGAAACAAGAGCTATTGATGCTAAATTGAATGAAATTCACAAAAAAACTAAAACATTTATTGATCCCAAATACGAACTACCCTTACTTCAGCTCAAATCTCAATCTCAAAAATTAGGCTATGATGAAGGGGTTTTGAGAAGCGGCGATTATTTGCTGGGATTATATGTGGGGATAGAAAATGATAAAAAAGCCTCTGAGCTGGCTATGGAGTTGAAGAAAGTAGCTCAAAATAAGAAAGATTATTATGGTCATATATCCAGCATATATAGACGAAGTGGCCTAACGCTAGGCTACTTAGGATTATCAGATGCCAGTTTAAAAGATTTTCAGAAAGCGATTAGCTATGCGGAAGAAGTGAAAAATAATGATAAAAAAAGAAGATTATTAGCTTTTGCTTATAACAATATCAATATTTATTACACTAACAGAAAAAAAGAGCCGGGTGCTGTTGATTCTATGCGAAACAATTTCAAGAAAAGTCTTGAAATGGCAAAAATGATCAGTGATAATGATGATGTTGTATCTATTAATGAAAAATATGATCTTATTGCTGATTTAAACATACAGCTTGCAATTCTTTATTTAGACAATAATAATTTTAAAGACAGGTTAAAATTAGCGGAAGAGCACCTTTTAGATGTGTTGGCAATTTATAATGGATTTAAGCAGGATCCTATAAATAAAGCACGTGCATTTAATGAGCTGAGCAGGTTATACCTTCAAAAGAAAGAGCCTCAAAAAGCTATAGAATATGCACAGCTTGCCCTTGAATCTGAAAAACAGCACAGTGGTCCGAATATCAGGTTAAAATCTTATAAAGCCCTTCTGGAAGCTTATTTGGAAAATAATGATACGGAAAAATCGAAATTGTATCAAAAACAATATACACGGTTATTTGACAGCTTGAATTACATAACGGGACAAACAAGTAATTCAACCATGAAAAAAATGGTAAACGAAGTGGAATATGAAAGCAAGGAAAGCTCAAAGAAACAATGGATGATTACCGGCGTTTTAGCATTGATGGCAGGTCTTGTTACTGCCATTCTGTGGAGAAGGAAAAACAAAGCACTTCGAAAAAAGTATGAGCAGATGATGGTACATCTGAAAAACGAAGCTGTGGCTTTGCCGGAGGAAGCTCAGGAAGAAAGCAATGAGAATGACTCCGAAACAGAATCAGAACAGGAGCTTACCAGTAAAAACACAATCTCTGCGGATACGGAGGCAAGAATTCTGAAAAAACTGACTGCTTTTGAAAAGTCAGAAAAATATCTTAAAAAGGATCTTACTATCAGCTCGTTAGCTGCCCAGTTAAACACCAATACCAAATACCTTTCAGAGGTGATTAAAAATAACAGATCACAGAACTTTAACCATTACATCAATAGCTTAAGGATCAATTATATCGTTCATAAGTTGTACAATGAACCCAAATACAGGGAATATAAGATCAGCTATTTAGCCGAAGAATGCGGGTACGCTTCTCCGCAGGTTTTTGTGATCGCGTTCAAAAAGATCAACGGATTAACGCCTTCCTATTTTATACAGAATCTGAAAGACGATAAGGTGAATATCCCGGTATCGGAAGATAAGATATCCTAAAAAATGTAATTAAAACTGTGTTTCATATTTTTCTTAAAATCAATCTCATGAGAAAATATTTCTATTTGTTTTTTGTTCTTTTTTTCTTTCAAGCTGTCTTTGCCCAAAACACAGAATCTATAAGTACTACGCCACAGACAAAAGCTATTGATAAAAAATTAGATGACATAGCAGAAGTGAGCAAAGCTTTTATAGACCCAAAGCAAAAAAATGCATTGTTGACAATAAAAGATGAATCTGAAAAAATAGGCTATAAAGCTGGAATTTTACGAAGTGGTGACTATCTGTGTGGGCTTTATTTAGGGCAAAGAAATAGTAAAGCAATTATAGACTTAGCTAGCGATTTAAAAAAAGTAGCTAAATATCAAAAAGATACGTACGGGCATATATCGAGTATATATAGAAGGAATGCTTTGGCTTTAGGCTATATAGGTTTAGATGAAGCAAGTTTAAAAGACTTTAAGAAAGCAATCAGCTATGCAGGAACTATTGAAAATGAAGATAAGAAAAATTACGTAATAGCGACTATCTATGAGAATATGACGGTATATTATGAGAATAAAAAGTTTGATAAAACGAAGCTGAAAGATTCAATGGAATATTACTATTTGAAATCTCTCGAAGTGGCAGAGAAGATTAGTGATCAGGGTAAGCCTGTACCTCTTGAACAGAAATATGGTTTACTTTCTTACGTAAATATGTCATTGGGCACTTATCATATGAAAATTGCCAGAAAAATAAATCTCCCATTGGCTGAAAAGTATCTTTTGGAAGGATATAAGATTCAGAACAACAACAGATATACGGTTGATCCTTATGATAAAATCTATATGAATAATCAATTAGGCTATTTATATCTTAAAACAAGAGATTATAAAAAGTCAATTGAATATCTGAATGCCGCAATGGCACTTGAAAAACAGCATAGTTATCCTGCATCCCGAATAGATTCGTTTGAAACACTCGCTCAAGTCTATGTGGCAATGGGTGATAAAGAAAAATCAGAATTTTTTATGAATAAATATGCGCTATTGGTTGACAGTTTAGACTATGTTGATAAAAAGGAAGCGGATTTAGTTATAAAGAAAATGGTTGCAGAAGTGGACCAACAGCACGCGGAAAGCTCAAAAAAGCAGTTGACGGTTATTGGTATTTTAATTCTGATTGCCGGTCTTGTTACTGCCATTCTGTGGAGAAGGAAAAACAAAGCACTTCGAAAAAAGTATGAGCAGATGATGGTACATCTGAAAAACGAAGCTGTGGCTTTGCCGGAGGAAGCTCAGGAAGAAAGTGATGAGAATGATACCGAAACAGAATCCGAATTCGAACAGGAGCTTACCGGTAAAAACACAATCTCTGCGGATACGGAGGCAAGAATTCTGAAAAAACTGACTGCTTTTGAAAAGTCAGAAAAATATCTTAAAAAGGATCTTACCATCAGCTCGTTAGCTGCCCAGTTAAACACCAATACCAAATACCTTTCGGAGGTGATTAAAAATAACAGATCACAGAACTTTAACCATTACATCAATAGCTTAAGGATCAATTATATTGTTCATAAGTTGTACAATGAACCCAAATACAGGGAGTACAAGATCAGCTATTTAGCCGAAGAATGCGGATACGCTTCTCCTCAGGTCTTTGTGATCGCGTTCAAAAAGATCAACGGATTAACGCCTTCCTATTTTATACAGAACCTGAAAGACGATAAGGTGAATATCCCGGTATCTGAAGACAGTCTTTCATAAAAACAGAAAATAAATAATAAAAGCGAAGCCATACATTAGGCTTCGCTTTTTATTTGACAGGATCATCACACTACTTTTTTACAGGAGATTTTGTAAGTACAAGACTCAGGCAAAAATTTATGGAGTAGCATCACGCACTTTATTTTTAAGCTGGTCTATAAAATGAGAGGGAGTCATGCCCATTTCCTTCTTAAAAGCAATCGCAAAAACCTGCGGAGAGGCAAACCCGCATTCTTCAGCCAGATAACTGATCTTATAGCCCCTGTACACCGGCATTTCAGTCAGTTTATTAATAATGTATCGGATACGGAGCCCGTTGATATACCCGTTGAAGTTTTTACCCGTATGGTTTTTGATGACCTCCGAAAGATATTTGGTATTCGTATTCAGGTGATTGGATAGCCAGGTGAGATTGATGTCTTTCCTTAAAAACTTTTCAGACTTCTCAAATTTGTTGATTTTTTTTATAATAGCATTATATGTTTCGGTAGAGATGGAATGAATCGTTCTCATGGGAGTGTTGGAAAGATCAGTGGTCTGGGAACCCTGTAAAGGAGTGTCCTTATCCTTGCTTCGTTTTTCAAAGAGGTGAGCAATATATTTTATAACCATGGACGAACCTTTCTCCCTCACCCGGTAGGCCAGAAGCATGATAATAAATAATAATCCGACAGAACACAGACCAGCCACCTTTGTCGTTATTTTAGGGGAATTAATAGAATCTCCGGTGATAAAAAAAGTTAAGGGAACGACTACCGTATTCTTATCATGGGCTAAAAGATAGGCGGGAGCGTTAAGATGCTGTGCATTTACCTGAAAAGAACATAAAAAAACTGTTAAAGCTAACAGGCAGGCTACGCGAAGCAGCAAACGTTGATGCATTTTTCCTTTGATAAGGAAAAAATCCTTTAGATAAAACAGAAAGTGACAGTACATAGTTCTTAGTAAATAGTGTTGGTGTAGCGTAAAAACAGAATAGATCAACTGATTTTGTTTTCCAAAAATAACACCCTCAACAGGTACCATAAAAAATCTAGATGGAATTTATTCGGAGATAATTCCACGCTTATTTTATGTAACGTACTAAAAAACAGTATTATTTATTTGTAAAATAACGATTAACAATGATTTGTTGTCTGCAGGATTTTTCACCGTTGATTTCCGGGATTATGCGATCCTTACCTTTACTTTTCATATCATAGAAATTATCTTTGGCGATTTTGAAAAGATGGGGGATAGTAATGAAAGATCCCTTTATCAGGATATATACTCAAAAAGTGATGGGCTAATTTATAGACAGACTAAACATAATTATATAAAGATTTCACTCTTAATAAAAAGTTGCAGAGCGATTTTTACCTCTCAATTATGCGGACAATAGATTTCGGCATTATTCAATACATAACGGTTACGGACTGCCATTCTTTCAGATTAATGAGATTAATGTTTTGATATTCAGATGGATATTATTTTTAAATAAAGTTTTTTTAATGAATGATTTCAGAAAAAATGACATCCTTCCTTTTTTTTCCGGCAAATATCCGTGTAATATTGCTTCACTTCATAAGTAAAAAATTCCCTTCTTAACTTATGAGATAAAAACTGTAAAACCACTTGTAATGAGAAAAAATGAGAACCCAAATTTCATCAATGTGAGGCCGGAAGGTATCCCGTGGAAATTGGGTTTCTTTTTTTTATGGGGATTTCTTCTCTTTTCGAATCCATTGCTTGCAGTTGGGGAAACAGGTTCAGCGGAATTAGCCGACTCAATACGTATCGATAAAGAAGTTCAGAAAGAAGCTGTTCTGTATATTCAGAAAGGAGCCTTTGTCTACGGGATGGAAAATATTACACAAACCATTACTGATCCTTCTGCTACGGAGAAAAGCACTCCCAAAACTCCACCTAAAAAGAAAAAAACGGCTGTTAAAAAAAAGGAAGCTAAGCAAAAAGCAGAACCGAAACTCCCAAAGCCTGAAATCTCTGTAGTACTTTCCACCCATCCTTCGGAAGAATCTTTCAGCCTGGGCAAAAATACATCAGCTGTAGCAACAATTACAGTACATCAGACCTTAAAATCAGCCGTAAAAACCCATATTACGGAGGTCTTGATTGTTCCGTTTTTTAATACCAATTCTCTATATTCTATTCCCTTCCTTGGGAAAGAAGACGTTTCAGGATCTTCTATTTTAACGCGGCCCCCACCTTACTTTGTTTCTATCTAATGGAATGGCTTTGAGCTTACAGCTCAGAAATCAATGCCCCTCATGGGGTATGTTATCGAAATAAATAGATGAGTACAGGAAATAAAATACAATGAAGAATATCTATTGCCAGAGATTCTTATAATATCGTTGATTCTTTTACCGATTGTTCTCTTTTATATTTCTTACTGCCATTCTCAAAACGAACCCATAGACTTCCATAATAAACAGGATACAGGTATTATAGCCAGATTTGGCTTTAAGATACTCTTTGTAACAGTAGATGAGCTCTTGTATAAACTCATTTATTTATAAAAATAATGAATAATAGGCTGTAAAGAACTTATGGTTCTCGGAAGCTATACAATAAAAACAAAAATTCAAATATGAAAAAACAAACCCTTTTATTAGCAGCACTTTTGAGTAGTGCATTGGCTTTTGCCCAGGTAGGGGTGAATACACAGACCCCTCAAGCCACCTTAGATGTAATAGGAAAGCCTGCAGATGCTTCATCCCTTGATGGAGTTATTGCCCCGAGAATGACAGGAGCAGAGCTAAGGGCAAAAACATATACCGCGGCCCAGACGGGTGCTTTGGTATATGTAACACTGGCAGATACGGCACCGGCCGGACAGACCATTAATGTTACTTCTACAGGATATTTTTATTTTGACGGAACCCAATGGATAAAGACTGGCGGGGGAGCGAATGTTAATATTTACAATGCAAATGGCTCACTTACCAGTACACGTACATTAATGCTAAATGGATTTCAGTTAAACTTTACAGGGGCATTACGAAGTACATATTGGGATTTAGATGGACGAATACACCAGCGCAGTAATAATGCTTCCACCGATGCGGTGATGGGATTTCATGGTGGGGCAGCCAATCTGTGGCTGCAACAATGGTATAATGCTAATGCCGCAATTTCGGCTGATGGCAATTCCACCGGACTTTCTTTAGCAACCCGTTATACCAATGTTTCTGCCCCAATTACTTTAAGTACAACCCCGGGTGGTAATACAGCAGAGGTTGAGAGAATGAGGATTACAGGGGAGGGAAATATAGGCATGAATACGACTGATCCTACTGAAAAACTTGATAACAACGGGGTGACAAGGTTGAGATCCCTGCCACTAAATGGCGCCGCCAATGCCATTTATACCATGTCTGATGGTAGCGCTTCCACAGCCCAGGATCAGACATTTACGGCGACAAGAACTTTGGTTGCCGATGCCAACGGGGTGATAGGGTATGTTTCAGGGCTACCGGGTACAGGAGGCGGAACACCTCCCACAGGAGCGATCAATGTAGGGGAAACGGTTTCCCAGATATATTCTATCCCGGCATCTACAACGAACACCAATACATTTAATCTCAATACCTATGTGACAGCGAATGGCTTACCTGCATTGCCGGTTCTCGATGGGCTAAGGATTGATCTTCAGGGGGTAAGTGGCACTTATTATGATCCGAGAATTTATAATGTTTCTCCGAATACACAGTTGATAAGCTATCAATCCTTTGCAACCCAGGTGAATGAAAACAAAACTTCCCTCAATAATTCTATAGCAACAGGAGCCTATGTACAGGCGGACAATAATAACATTGTCTATTGGACAACATCAGCAGCAGAAGTAGAAACAACGAATCTACAGGTTCAGATAGATGCCAATACGTACAGATGGTATGAATTTAAATGGTGGTGTATGGAATTCGGGACTGGCGCTACCGCTTCTAAGAAAATTTTCTTATCCATTACCCGTAAAGCATAACATCAAAACAGAAGCTTCTTTTATTGGGACGGACAATTTTAATATCACAATAAAAGAAGCTTTATCAATCAAACCAAATCTTAATATGAACTAATAAGTTATACCATGATCTTACACAGAATTAAAGCCTATCTCTACGATAACGTGCTTACAAAAGACAATCCCAATGATTTTATTGCCCGCACTGTCAGCGAGCGCTCACTTAATGTAACCGCTGCTGCCATGGAGCATGTTACCGAGCTGTTCTTGAAAGAAATGGCTTACCAGCTTTGCGATGGATATTCTATTAATACAGGGTATTTCACGGCAGGCACTCTGATCCGTGGAGTATTCGACAGCCCTTCCGAGACCTTCAACAGTGATAAGCACACCATCCTTTTTCAGTTCAATCAGGGCGAAAAGCTAAGAGCTGAAATTCCGAATATTGAAATCAATATTCTCGGAGTAGCCGATGCATCCTCTATCATCCTGCAGGTAACTGATATAAAAAGCGGCACGGTGAACGATCTTCTGACACCGGGAAGAAACCTGAAAATCAGCGGTAACAAGATTAAAATAGCAGGCGAAAACCCGGCTAACGGAATATTCTTCGTGAACACCTCAACCAGTGCCCGTACACAGGTGGAGATAAATGATATCGTGACCAATAATCCTTCCGAGCTTATTGTGATCATTCCTGTTCTTACGGCTGGAACATATAGGCTGGAAGTCGTTACTCAGTATGCAGGAGGAAGCAATTTACTGAAAAAGCCGCGAACCACAGAGTTAAAAAAAGACCTTACCGTAGAATAAATCTTCGTCATCCAACATGCTGCATTCGACCGATGCAAGACCTTGCATTCGGGTGAGGCAAGATGGCGAGCTCGGGCGATACTAAAGGATGAAGCAGGGCGGCTTTAATACATAGAATAATAAACCCTTTCATCGGAACCGGCTCAATATGACAGTAGTGTCACCAGATGAAAGGAACTCTCTCAAAAGACACTCTGTCATCCCGAGGCACTAAGGGATCTATAATAAAAGACGCTTTCTCCGTCAGGATGACAAAGCGATAAAAGATAACCCTCTGTCATCCTGAGCGTGCAGCGCAGCGGAACAGCCGAAGGATCTGTTGATGAAAGGAAAAGATATTTCGACAGGCTCAATATGACAGACGTTTCACCCACGGCATCGAGGGATCTCATAATGAAAGATGCTTCCTTCGTCAGCATTACAAAGCGATAAAAGGAAACCCTCTGTCATCCTGAGCGTGCAGCGCAGCGGAACAGCCGAAGGATCTACAATAAAAAGATCTATAAAAAAGAAAACAATGTATAAAACCAAAGGAACACATAACTATTATGTCTACATCCTCACCAACAAAAACAAAACGGTTTTGTACATAGGCGTTACCAACAGCTTGAAAGAAAGATTGTACTGGCATCTGAATCCAGATCCGGTTACCCGGCATTTTACGCACAAGTATAGCTGCTATCATCTGATCTACTATGAACATTTTAAAGATATGGATGAAGCCATCAAAAGAGAAAAGCAGCTGAAAGGATGGAGAAAAGATAAAAAAGAAAAGATCATCAATGAATATAATCCTGAATGGAAATTTTTAAACAATGAAATATGAGAATTAACAATGCAAAAAAAGGTTTTCAATGGTTCAATAAGATAAGAGAGTCTCCATCATAATGGGTTTTGCCATCCGAGGCTACTGTCATCCCGAACTCTGTCATCCCGAGGAATTCGAGGGATCTCATGAAAAAGATATTTCGGCAGGCTCAATATGACAGTCGTATCATCCGAGGAAGAGGACTCTCAAAGAGACACACCTGTCATCCCGAGGCATCGAGGGATCTCATGAAAAAGATATTTCGACAGGCTCAATATGACAGACATATCATCCGAGAAAAGGAACTCTTTCAAAGGGCACTCTGTCATCCCGAGGAATCGAGAGATCTGTCTATAGAAAAAACAACATTAAAAATTAATAATCAAAAGTATGAAGAAACAAAACCTCTTTTTAATCCTATTGCTCTTTCTGGGGAATATGATTATTTACGCACAATGTAGCGTAAATGCGGGAGGAAATGCCACGATATGTGGTACTTCCTACACCTTACAGGGAACCTCATCGGGTAGTACGAGCGGAACACCGGTCTGGACACTCGTCTCCAAGCCTTCGGGGGCACCCGATCCGGTGTTCAGTAATGCAAACTCCCTGACTCCCAATGTTACGGGAATGACCTCACCGGGAAATTATGTATTTCAGGTGGCACAGAACTGCAGCCCTTCCGGGACGGTAACCTCACAGGTGACCATTACGGCGCCGGGAGAGGTGTCTACCTTTACCGCAGGGCCGGATATTACCAACGTGAATGCCACTACAGGTACTGTTACATTGAATGGGGCGGTACCTGCCGGGTATACCGCATCATGGAGCGCCTATAATATTTACAGATGGGATCGTAGCGGTATAAAAACCAGTCAGAATTCTCAGTTTAGCTCTACAACATCAGCGACAACAACGTTCAGTCTTATCAATAAAGCCAATCATGATATTGATCCGGCTTATGTGGTGACATTGAGGATAACCTCTACTAATAATCCGAATTGCTGGTACGAGGATACGGCTATTGTGCGGTTTATTCCGAATCCGCAGATACTCCCTACAGTATCAACCTCTAAATGTGTTTCCAGCGGTGGAAATCATTTTATTGCGCTTCAGAGTACGTCCCCTAAGTTTTCCAAGGGATTTTCTTCCTCACCAGGTTCCTCAGGAAACTTTGGAACAACGATAACCATGAATGTTACCAGCCAGCCGGCAGGAGGAAATATTGCTTATTCCAATATTTATGATGATAATATATTCTTTACAGGGGTAAATGTTGTAGGAACCTATAAGTTTACTTTAACGGTTACTAATTCCAGTGGGACGTACACAACACCGGAAATTACCTATACCTACAATGGGACACAACCTAATCCGGTAAGTTTTTTGACCTCTTCCAGACCTGAGCAGATGATGATTTATAATAGCGGTAATTCAGGAGGAGAAGTTCATTGTGGCTATGCAGGACAGTCTACCCCTATCACCTTCTATTATACTATTGATCCGGCAGATAATCCTGCTACAATCAATACGAGTGCAGCCCTGTCAGGCACTCCGCCTCCGGGTGGAGCCCCTGTTGTGGTGAACGGTGGGGCAGGTACGGCAACAAGAAGCGCCACCGTAACACCTCCCGCAGGAGGATGGAATGTAGGAACTTATAGGTTTACAATTACCAGAGACAATGCCGGGGCTTGCTCAGCAACACAAAGTTATTATATCCATATTTCAGATGGCAGCCGGCCTAACGTTACAGTTCCTACAACTACAGTATGTTATCCGGGATCCGGTGTTGTAACGGCAACTGTTCCATTACCTGCAGTATATAAAGGGGTTGTAAACAGCAGCTACTTTCAGGATTTTGACGGACGCTACAGATTAACCTTAGTCTCAAAACCAGCAGGTGCTGCTGATCCTGTATTCGATCCTTATACCAGTACATTATTCACCAATACCTCAACTACGATTTCCAATCTTACTACGCAGGGTGAGTATGTATTTAAAATAAAAGCCGATACTTATAACGCAAATGTAGGAGCATTTTTAGATAAAGAATATGCCTGCTCCGGGACCTCCTTGGAAGGTACATTTTCGGTATTTGTATCGGCGCAGGTAGGTGCTAATGCTGGATCCACCCAGACATTGGTGGGAACATCACAAACCACGTTCAATGCAAACAATCCTGGAGTAGCAGCTACAGGTGCGTGGACATTGCTGACAAAACCATCAGGCGCTACCGATCCGGTAATTGCAACGCCATCGGCTTACAATACCAGTGTTACAGGATTTAATACGCAAGGAACCTATACCTTCAGATGGACGGTGACGACAGGTACTTGTACCAGTACAAGTGATTTGACAGTCAATGTCATGGCTGCCGCTCCGGGAGGGGTAACAGCAGCCGTGTGGTATAAAGCAGATGCTATCACTTTAGCTGATAATGCATTACTGAATCAGTGGAATGACCAGATGGGAACAGGGTACAACCTTGTTCAGGCTACCGCTGCACAGCAGCCGACTTTCTCTAACCAGAGTACACTGGCCAACTTTAACCCTACGGTAAGCTTTATCTCAGCGGGGCATGGAACAGGACAGGGAGGCTTTATGGCTGCAGATCCGGGAACAGGAAACGCCATCATCAACCGTGCTCAGGGAAGCATCTATATTGCAGGTAAAATGAATACTTTAGGTGCTGCGGGACTGGCAGGATTTGATCAAACCATGGACTATCCCGGGTTACATATTTCGAACAATGCCACTACAGATAAATTACTTTTCTATACAGCAGGAAGTGGGTATACTACTTTATCAACAAACTTGTTTGCTGCTAAAAAACCTTTCGTAGCTGGATCTTCATGGCTTAATGCTGCAGGAGCTGCTACATCGAATCCATTAGCTAAAGTATGGTTAGACGGTAATGAATCAGTTTATAACAATACTCTTCTAAATGTAAATACAACGGATAATGCCACAACACGTGTTTTCAGAATAGGTCGTGATACCAACTGGGGAAGCCACGATGGACAGATGAACGAAGCAATTGTATTCGCAACTCCTCTTACGGCATCAGAAAAAGCACGTGTGGATTCTTATTTATCCGTTAAATGGGGATCAACTTTGTTAGGAGATTATGTAAGCTCCGGCAATACAGTGGTATGGAATACTTCTGCAACTTACCAGAACAATATTTTGGGAATTGCAAGAGATAATATTTCTACTTTATACCAGAAGCAGTCACGAAGTGAAAATCCTAATCAGAAGCTGATCATAGGAGCTGGAAGTACATTGGCCAATACCAATGCAGGAAATGCCAATACGTTGACAGACGGGCAGTTCCTTTTAGCAGGAGATAACGGTCTGAAGCAAACTCTTACGACACCATTGGCATTCTCAGCGGGGTCTAACGGGGTAGCTAATTATCGTTTTGAATCGATCTGGAGAGTACAGAATACAGGAAATGTAGGTACCGTAACGGTAGCATGGCCTAAAGGAGTAAAGAACTTATATTTAGTACAATCTCCGGATGCTGTTTTCGACGGAACAGATACCTTTACTCCTATGGTTACGGAGGTTACTGTAAATGGAGTAGTCTATAACACAGCAAATGTTACGTTGGGGAACGGGCAGTATTTTACTTTTGCAGGATTTGTACAGGCACCTGGAGGTGTAGTGGGTGCGGATTTCTGGGTAAAATCAGATGATGCAGGAACTATTGCTACAGCATGGAAAGACAATTCTAATAATGCTGACAATATCCCGAACGTAGGAGGAGTTAATTTAGCAGCAGCAGACAGAAACCATAACTTCCATCCGTATACTACAGGATATTCGTCTTCCAAGTATTTCCATAATAGCACTTCGGTAATGAACCCGCTGGGGAATGTGGAGTTGCCAAATACAAATACTTCTATTTTCTCGGCAGTAAGACCCACTTCTGGCACCGATGGACGTATTATAGGAATTGATAATGATCCTTCGAATGCTGCTGAACCGGGAGTTTCAATCACTACAGCAGGAAGACCAAGACAGTATGAATTCTGGCAGGATACCACATCATCAGATTTTTCCACGCCATTCAATAATGGAGTTTCGAATGTGTACTCGGCAATAGCTAATAATAATACCGCAAACGGAGGAACTTCAACGATAGCAGGAGGAGAAAAAAGATTAGGACTAAATGGTTCTTACGAGTCTTTTTCAGGATTTGCAGCGACGAATAAATTCCAGATTTATGGTAATAATCTAAGATTAGGCTATGCTACATGGGATGTTAACGGGGCTTTCCCTGGAGATATTATGGAAATTGCATGGTATAACCGTACACTAACTGCCAATGAGCAATCGAGAATAAATTCTTATCTGGCTGTAAAGAACGGGGTTACTTTGAATGAAAATTATCTTGCTACTAATAGTAATATAGTATGGGATAGAACGGTTAATACAGGGTACAATAATAATATCTTCGGTCTTGCGAAAGATGATTTCACGGCATTACATCAAAAGCAGGCGGGAAGTGTAAATGACGCACAAAAGCTTGTAATTTCCACAACAGGTTTTGCCGATAACAACGCAGCCAACAGTACAGGATTAGCCAATGATTTGCAATTCCTGATGACAGGAGATAACGGACTTTTCCAAGGACTAAAAACACCGTTGGCTTATACGGCAGGTTCTAATGGAGCAACGAATTACCGTTTTGAATCCATCTGGAAAGTACAGAATACAGGAAGTGTAGGAACCGTAACGGTGGCATGGCCTAAAGGAGTAAAGAATCTTTACCTGGTGCAATCGCCGGATGCGGTTTTTGACGTAACAGATACCTTTACTCCGATGACTACGGAGGTAACGGTGAATGGGGTAGTATATAACACCGCAAATGTTACGCTGGGGAATGGGCAATTCTTAACGTTTGCAGGTTTCGGAAATGCTCCGGGAGGCGTTGCCAACGGATTATCCTACTGGTACAGAGCGGATAAAAATACTGTAAATACCGGTGCGGGAACAGATGTTACCGGATGGACAGACGTATGGAACGGAACCACAGTAGCCCAGTTAGGAACAAATACGTTACCGAAATATGTATTGGGAGCATCCAATTATTTCAACTTCAACCCGGGAATTAACTTCACGGTAGGAACACAAACTTTAGGAAATAATACGATACGTACCCTTACCAGTCTGGATTATGACGTATTTACCCTTACTAAAGAAGGTTTAGCTTCCGGAGGAGGAAATCCGAGATTATTCAGTGTCGGTATGGACAATACGACTACCGGATCTGCCAACTGGGATGCCTTCGGAATTTTCCCGAATACCAACCAATTGGAAAGAAGACCATATGGTGCGGGTACCCAATTCCCTGCAGTAAACCCTGTGTTTGATGCTAGCATTCCAAGTATTATGTATTTCAAAAATACCAATACTACGAGTGCGAAAGGATTAAACGGTGCCGCCATGAATGCGGCTGTTAATTATGCGGCTGTCAATGCTCAATACAGA
>JBCNMJ010000070.1:0-20902 GCA_039594975.1 Chryseobacterium sp.
AAAGACTGGATTTCCGATATGAAATTTGCTCAGGAATGGTATTCGGACCTTGGAATGGATCTGAAATCAAATCGTAATGATTTTCTTCATATACAGTATAGTTGGGCTTCTTATGAAGGAGGTGCTCACGATAATTATGGTTTTTCCGAAAGAGTTTTTGATGTAAAGAATAATAAAAAAGTAGAATTAAAAGATATAACTTCAATGCCTAAAGATAAATTGGAAGCTTTGCTGATGAAAAATGTCAATAAAATGAATGGAGGTGCTTCTGATGATAAAGGTGAAATTAATAATTCAGAAATGCTTTTGGTTGAAGTAATTCCAGCTACTGGAAACTTTTATTTTGATGATAAAAACCTTTATTTCCATTATAGTCCTTACGAAATAACGGCTTTTGCAGCCGGCGATATTACGATTCCTGTTTCCTGGCAAGATTTAGCTGGAACATTGACACCTCAGTTTAAAGAACGAATGAAAATTAAATAATTTTAAAATGCTTCTCTATAAGGAAGCATTTTTTTATTTTTGCTTCAATGGAAAGTGTAGCATTTATTATTAATCCTTTTTCTGCAAAAAAGAACTATCAGCCTTTTCTTGAAGAGCTAACGAAAAAGGTGGAGAATCCTTTATATTATATTTCGGAATCTATTCAGGGAACTGATGATTTTATTCAGGATAACTTTCAGAATATAGATATTTTTGTAGCTATAGGAGGAGACGGTACAATTTCTACAATTGCCAGAAATCTTATTAATACTCCCAAGATTTTGGCCATTTTTCCTGCAGGTTCAGGGAATGGGTTTTCCAATGAAACCAATTTCAGGAAAAATCTGGATGAGCTTTTGGAAAAAATTAAGACAAAAAAATCCAGGAAGATCGATACGTTCACCGTTAATGATAAGTTATCAATAAACGTTTCGGGAACCGGCTTTGACGGAAAGGTGGTGAAGGAATTTGAAAAAACAAGCAGAGGATTTAAAAATTATATCAAAGTTTCTCTTAAAACATTTTTTAATTATAAACCGATTAAGGTTAAATTTTTTGATGAGCAGTATCAGCAATACAACGGAAAATACCTGATGCTAAATATTGCCAACACCCGTCAGTTCGGAAATAATGCTTACATCGCGCCAAAAGCCAGCAAAAGTGATGGCTTAGTCGATATTGTTTTGGTGAAAAAATTTCCTTTAACCTATTCTGCATTATTCGCTTACAGAATGTTTACAAAAAAACTGAAAGATGACGATTATGTCACTTATCTTCCTGTTTCAGAAATTGGGTTTAAAGTAAATACTAAAAACTGGCACCTTGATGGGGAATTTAATAAAATAAAATCACCTATTCATATCAAAGTTCAGCCTTCAAGTCTGAATATTCTGGTATAGGCTTTTAAATAAAAAAAGCCACATTAGACAGAAATGTAGCTTTTGTTCGAAAATTTTTAAATCTATTATTCTTTTATCAGCTTTTCCGAATATTTTTTTCCGTTTTTATCTTTACCTGTAAGTAAATAATTGCCTTTTGGAAGATTTTCTACAGCAATTTTTCCTGTTTTTTCACTTTTCTCCAAAATTTTTCTTCCACTCATGTCCAATAGGCTGATTTCCGAAAGCTCTTCCGAAAAGTAAAGAATAGATTTTACAGGATTTGGATAGATTGTTAGATTTTTACCGTTGGTGCTGATTTCACTTGTAGGCAGAGAAGCTGTTATCTTACTTATTGTACTCACACCATAATTACAGGTGTAAACGTCTCCTGTTATTTCATTTTTTACAATACCTTGCGGATATGTTCCACCACTGGCTAAAGTTGCCCAAACCTGTGTTACAATACCTGTCGGAGATATTTTGCTCACTGTACTGTTGTTATTACCTGTGTAGAGATTACCCGATGCGTCTATGCTTAGAGAAAGAGGTCCCGGATTATTCGTTAATGTAGCCCAAGCATGAGTCACGTTACCGGCCGGAGTTATTTTACTAACCGTATTATTGCCAAGGTTAGCTACATAAAGATTACCAGATGTATCCATTACAATGTTTTGTGGGTTGGCATTATTTGCTAAAGTAGCCCATGTCTGTGTTACTGTACCAGAAGGTGTGATTTTACTGATAGTATTATTTTGATTGACGGTATAGACATTCCCCGAATTGTCTACAATAATATCTTTGGGATATGCATCAGTTGCTAAATAGGCCCAATCTTGTGTAATTGCTGTACCATTCGCCAGAATTCTACTGACCGTCTTGTTGTTGTTAGCTGTATAAATATTGTTTGAGGCATCTAAGGCTATTGCTATAGGAGCCCTACTGGGTAGACTAGCCCAGGCTTGAGTAACATTACCTGCTGAAGTGATTTTGCTTACAGTATCATTTCCGAAATTTGCCGTATAAACATTTCCTGATGGATCTATGACGATATCGCGGGGAATTGCATTATTCCCCAAAGTAACCTGCGTTACAGTACCATTTGGATCTATTTTACTTACGGTAGAGCTGCCATAATTAGCTGTATAAAGATTCCCTGAGGTATCGATAGCCATTTCGATAGGTTTATCAAAATAAGTTAAGACAGCCCAATCATGGATCACTGTTAATTGTGCAAACGCGGCTGTTCCGGAGGTTAATGCTAATAAAAAGGTAAAGATTTTTTTCATGTGGTTATTATATATTTAAAAGTGATGATGTTTGTTTTTTAAGTCTTCAACTTACAACTTCAAGGAGAAATTTCCAGTTTTATATAAAAGAATACTTTCCACAAGTTTTACTGTGGTAATTAAGTTGAATCACTAATTCTGTTGGCAATTTGCAGTTCCTTTCAATTAATGATGAAGTAACCTGATTCTAATAAGGTGTTCAGGTATCATTATATTAATAAACGTGATGAGGTACAAAGGTAAAATTAATAAACTTTCTGATATTAAGGTTGTAAAAATCAAAAAAATAATTTGAAATCATTAAAATTAAAAGTCGTGATTTTTTAGTGAAATCAAATTTCAAGCTTTTTTTCGACTTCATTTGGATGATCTAAGACAAGATGCAATTGTTCTTTATCTAATTGCTTTTCCCAGTTGGCAACCACTACAGTCGCTACCGAATTTCCGATCACATTTGTCAAAGCTCGACACTCGCTCATAAATTTGTCAATTCCTAAAATCAAAGTCATTCCTGCAATCGGAATTTCAGGAACTACGGCTAATGTAGCTGCTAATGTTACAAAACCGGCTCCGGTTACCCCTGCTGCTCCTTTAGAACTTAACATAGCCACCAAAAGCAGCATGATTTGTTTTTCGATAGGAAGATGAATATTTAAAGCCTGGGCAATAAATAAAGAAGCTAACGTCATATAAATATTGGTTCCATCGAGATTGAAGGAATATCCGGTAGGAACCACCAGCCCCACAATAGCTCTTGAACAGCCTGCTTTTTCCAGTTTTTCCATAATTCCCGGAAGAGCAGATTCAGAAGAGCTTGTTCCCAATACCAAGAGAAGCTCCTCTTTTAAATAATACATTAGCTTAAAAATATTAAAGCCATTATACCACGCAACAGAACCTAAAACCAACACAACAAAAAGGATGGAGGTGATATAAAAGGTTCCTACTAAAAATATTAAATTCAATACGGAATGGAGCCCGTATTTTCCAATCGTAAAAGCCATTGCTCCAAAAGCTCCTATGGGTGCCAGTTTCATGAGCATGTGAACAATCTTGAAAACCGGAGTGGAAAGATCTTGTAAAAAATCAGTTACTTTCTGGCTTTTTTCTTTTGTCAGAACCAAGGCAACTCCCATTAAAATAGCAACCAGAAGTACTTGTAAAATATTGTCTCCAACCAATGGGCTAAATAATGTTTCAGGAATAATATTCATGATAAACCCTGTCAATGTAGTTTCATGAGCTTTCTGCTGATATTGTGAAACATCACCTGAAAGGGTGGAAGGATCAATGTTTAAACCATGGCCGGGCTGTAAAATATTTCCTACAACGAGTCCAATAATTAATGCTAATGTTGAAAAAGTAACAAAATAAATCATTGCTTTTACAGCAATTCTCCCCACTTTTTTCAGATCAGTCATATGAGCAATTCCTAAGGTAAGCGTAATGAAAATTACCGGAGCAATGATCATTTTTACCAGTTTAATAAAACCATCTCCTAAAGGCTTCATTTTTTCACCCAATTCCGGATAAAATTTCCCTAAAAGAATTCCTGCAATAATCGCTATAATAACTTGGAAATAAAGCTGCTGATAGATTTTTTTTGCTTTCAAAGGAGCTGTTTTTGTATTTTGAAGGGCGAAAATTAAGAATTTTTATTTGTAAATATGACAAAAGTCATAAAAATTTTCGGCGGGGGCTTTCAGCCCCGCCGAAAATTTTAACATCCAAAGGATGACACTTAATTTAATCTTAAAAAACACTATATTTCCAGCTTTCTGATCATCAGATTGTTCCTGTAGCAGTAAAATTCATAGGTTGGTTGCTGGCCAAATGAAAAAACTTTTTCGATCTGTATTGTGTCATATTGGTTTTTCAGACTGTTGTATTTTTCTTTGAGAATGTTGGGTAGCTCATCAGATTGTATTGGTCGTTCCACTTCAAAACCATCATCAAAGGCAAATTCTATAATAAAATCGATATTTCTCCAGGAAATCACAGACTCTGATTCAGACGTTTTATGGATACTGGATAAAGAAATTTTATCCTGTTGAATTATTTTATCAGAGGTTCCTATGAATAAGATAATACCCGATAGAACCATGGCTCCATATCCTATTTTTTTGAACAAAAATTCACTTAAATAGGGCAGAATATATTTTACGGTATAAGATGATAGAACGGTTGCCACGGCTATTGTTATTCCCAACCATAATGCGGCAGATGAATATAAACCTAGAGAAATATAAATAATTAGCTTAATTAGGTGAAGAAAAACCTCATTTGCGGCTCTTGTGGCTACAATTTCTTCTTTTTTTAGTCCGAATCTAAGATAAAACCGATTGAATAATAAACCGATCGCTCCTGTAATCCCCGAAATAAAGCCCGCAAAAAAACCTATAATAGCCAATAAGAACTTAGAATATGGTTTTTGATTTTCCTGCTGTATTTTATTTGTTTTAAATAATTCGGGCAGATTGGCAATAAGGAAAAAAGCAACAATTAATTGAAGGTAATCAGGGTTGATGTATTTAATAAGATAAGCTCCTAATAAAACAGCCGGAATTGAAAAAGGCACAAACCAAAAGAAAATTTGCCACTTAATATGTTTTTTAAAAACAGAGATTCTTGATACAGAACTTGTGAAGCTACCTATTGTTAATGAGAAAGGAACGACTGAACTTGGTAAAAGTAAATTTAAAATAGGAATTAAAATCAGGCTTGCTCCGCCACCACAGATTGCGCTTATCCAAAAAGCTATTATTGTTCCTAAAAACAGAAGAATGATATTTAAAGCCATGTCAAAAAATTAAAAATTCTTTACAAATCCAATTCCTGCATTTCCTTTCTGGTAATAAGGCATAATCATCGTCTGGCTTTTCTCCTTTTTTCCGCCTAAAAGATTATTGATTTTCGGATACAGCCAATAAGCCAATTCGGTAGATAAAATACCGAAACCGGCGCCTCCAACAACATCTCCAAACCAATGCTTGTTATTCAGCATTCTGTATATTCCGGTAAAAACGGCAAGAGAATATCCGGAAATTCCCAATAGAAAATTGGTGTCTTTGTATTCTCTGAACATGAACTGAGCAGAAGCAAAAGCCATGGCAGTATGACCGGATGGAAAAGATAAATTATTGGAAAAATCAGGTCTTTCTTCTTTTACAGTATGCTTAAGAGGAAGAATGAACGCAGTTGTAATCATTAACGAGGTACCATAAATAATAGTTCTGTCTTTAAAGTTATGCTTTCCTTTTACTCCTAAGGCATTTAAGCCATACACCAAAACTCCCGGAGCATATTGGGTATAATTATCAAGTCTTATATGGTCGGGTTTATGTTCGCTGATCTCATATTGGGTAGAAAAATTAAGCTTTTTCAAATCTTTTATACTCAAACTTGCTATCCCGTAAGAGATTAAAGCTGTAGGTACAATTAGTTTTTTATAGCTTAACTGATGGGTTGCATCTTCTGAATTAAATTTTGATATGACAGTATCTTGAGTGCTCTTGATTTCCAAGCTGTCTTGTGCATGAACGTTCTGAAAGCATATAAGAACGATGAGTATACCAGATAATAAGCCTTTCATTGGATGTTGTATGTCTTTAAGATGAATTAATGGCACAAAATTGCAACCCAATTTGGAAGAAACTTTGAATTTTAGAATTTTACAGAAAAAATATGATGATTATTTTCAAATTTATAGCTGATTTCCCACTTATGAAACCTGCAAATTTCGCTGATGATAGCCAATCCTAAACCACTTCCATTATGATGAGAAGAAGACTTTGAAAATCTTTTAAATAATAATTCTGTATTCAGTTTTTCAGTTCCAGAATTCGAAATTTCGAAAAAGGATTCAGTTAAAACTACAGAAATTGAACCATTCTGGAGAGTATGACGGATGGCGTTAATCAGTAAATTGTTGATGAGAACTTCGCACAATCCAATATTTCCAAGGACTTTAATTGTGGGATGAATGGATGAATGTACTGAAAGATTCTTTTGATCAAAATGTTCTTCAAATATTTCCAGACTTTGTTTTACCAAAATATCAAATTCAATTTTCTCTGAATTGTCAAATTGGCTGTTGCCTATTTTGGCAAGAAGCAACAGGTTTTTATTGATTCTTGAACTTCGTGTCAATGCTTTATTGATATCTTCTGCAATCAGATATTGTTCTTCCGTTAAGTTTTCATTTTGAAGCAAAATATCTACCTTATGTTTGATAATCGTTAAAGGTGTCTGCAGTTCATGGGAAGCATTTTCTGTAAACTCTTTTTGAGCCCGGTATACAGAAATATTACGTTCAATCAGTCTATTCAGTGACTCATGAAGTTCTTCAAATTCTACGGTATCTGTTTTTTCAAACTCAATTTGATTTTGATTATTTAAATTGAATTTTTTAAGTTTTTCCAAAGTATTTCTGAATGGTTTCCAGATACTGAAAGACAATCTTCGGTTTAAAAATAACAAACCGGAAGCAATAACAAGAAAGAAGAAAACGGTAGTAAGTGCAATCACACCAATGGTTTCCTGAGATTCTTCAATATTGGTCTGTACCGTAAACAGAAATGGCTTATTATTAATGTAGACTGTTTTTTTTAAGCATCTGTAATTTTCTATTTCGTTTTTACCCGCAAAGTTTTTATGCTTTTCTATTGTGAAATATAAATCTTTAGGTGAGGCACCCGCAGGAATATTTTCTATATTCGTTTCTGGCTGAATACGATTCCAAAGCCTGATGTTTTCATATAATTCAGTGTCAGAAAGCTTTAGAAGATTAAATTTATAAGCTGTTTTTTCGACAACAGTTCTATTATGCTCATCAAGTTCATTTTCCCAAACAGCATTGACTACCAGATAATAAATCGGGATACTTATCGTGAGAATGATAAGTACATAGATGATAAAAGGCTTAGTGGCTTTGCTTAATAATGGTTTCACAATAAGTATAAGTTACAATTATTTGGAATGTATTTTTATGAGTACTTATGTAGTCCATTTATAACCGGTTCCGTACACTGTTTTCAGGTAATGGTTGCAACCGGCATCATAAAGTTTTTTCTTTAAATTTTTTATATGGGCATACACAAAATCATGATTATCCAGCATATCAGCAAAGTCGCCCGATAAATGTTCTGCCAGAGTACTTTTTGAAATGACCTTGTTTTTATTTCCGATGAAGTAAATGAGCAGATCAAATTCCTTTTTGGTAAGCTCAATATTCTGATGATTGATAGAAACGGCTTTAGCTAAAAGATCAATTTGTAGTTCGTTCTGAATGATAATATTAGAATTGTTGAACTGTTTTCTGCGGATAATAGAGTAAATTCTAGCCATTAATTCAGAAAGATGAAAAGGCTTGGTGAGGTAATCATCTGCTCCCATTTGCAAACCGTTTATTTTATCATCCAATGCGTTTTTAGCAGAAACAATGATTACCCCGTCCTGTTTGTTTGCTTTCTTTAAAGCTTCCAGAATAGCAAGACCATTCCCGTCGGGAAGCATAATATCCAGGACGATACAGGCATAATCAAATGCCTCTATTTTGTTCATCGCTTCATGAAATGTAGATGCAAACTCACACAAATAGCTTTTTTCAGAAAGGTATTCTGCAATACTTTTTGATAATTCTATCTCGTCTTCAATAATTAAAATTTTCATGTTGCTAATGTATTAATCCAATTTTGTAGAAATTTTGAATAAATAATCATGATGGAAATCAATTATTCAACTCCTACAGAATCATCACCACGACCGTCCGCAACAGCATGAATATTTCTGTTCTCGTCAATCAGAATTATTTCCGTTCTTCCGATTTGGTTCCATTTTTCGGTTTTGTAACCTAATTTTTCCAAGTCTTTAATAGTAGTTTCAGGAAAGTTTTTTTCAAAAGCAACCGTTTCAGGAAGCCACTGATGATGAAATTTCGGAGCATTTACTGAAATATTAGCATTTAATTTAAAGTCAATAACATTAGCAATCGACTGAAAAACAGAAGTTGGAATTGTTGTTCCACCCGGAGTTCCGACAACCATATAAGGTTTTCCATTTTTAAGGATAATCGTTGGAGTCATGGAAGAAAGCATTCTTTTGTTCGGCTGGATAGCATTGGCTTCTCCGCCTACCGCGCCAAACATATTGGGAACACCGGGCTTTATGGAGAAATCGTCCATTTCATTATTCAGGAAAAATCCTGCTCCTGAAACAACGACTTTACTTCCATATAAGCCGTTCAGGGTGGTTGTAACAGCGGCTGTGTTTCCTTCTTTATCAATAACTGAAATATGGGTGGTTTCCGTAGATTCTTTGGGTTGTTTTATGATTTTTCCTACTTCAGAGCTTGGCGTTGCTTTATTAAAACTGAAATTTTTCCATCTGGCTTTTAGATATTCATCAGAAATTAAATAAGATGTTTTATCCTGAATAAAATCCGGATCACCCATATATTCAGCTCTGTCGGCAAAAGCTCTTCTTTCTGCTTCTGTCATGATCTGTACTGCCTGTATAGAATTTTGCTGATATTTTTCGAGATTTTCATAGCTTGACATTTTCAGCATTTGAGCGAGTAAAATTCCGCCGCTTGAAGGTAATGGCATGGATACGATAGTATTACCTTTATACTCAAACTCTAAGGCTTTTCTTTCAGCAACTTTATAATTCTTCAAATCTTCTGCTGTGATTATTCCATTGCCTCTTTTCATTTCAGAAACGAGAAGTTCTGCGGTTTTTCCCTCATAAAATCCTTTTGCCCCAGATTTCTGAATTAGTTTTAAAGTTTCGGCCAATTCTTTCTGTACCAAAAGATCCCCTGCTTTCCAAGGAATATCTTTTACAAAAACTGTAACTGTCTGATTATGTTTTTGAAAATTGGTTTTATGAGCATTCAGTAGACCGGCTTCCTGCTCTGTGATGGCAAATCCTTTTTCTGCAAGATCAATGGCTGGCTGAATGATTTTCTCCATCGGAAGTTTTCCGTGTTTTAAAGTGGCAAAAAAACCGGCAACACTTCCGGGAATTCCGACTGCTAATCTTCCGTTTTGTGACAGATCTGTATTCGCTTTACCGGTTTTGTCAAGATACATGTCTCTTGATGCTTTTTTAGGAGCTGTTTCCCGGTAATCTATCGTGAATTTTTCTCCATTATTCTTTACACCGACCAGAAAACCGCCGCCTCCAATATTTCCGGCTTGGGGATAGACAACAGCTAAAGCATATTGAGTCGCAATGACAGCATCATACGCATTTCCTCCCATTCTCAGGATTTTTGCTCCGGCTTCACTTGCAAGAGGATGAGCAGAGACAACGACTCCTTTATTTTTTACTTTGACTTCTTTTATAATATTAATGTCTGTGTATTGTGCTGAAACAGAGAGAGAAAAAAGAATAAATATGATGGCAATCTTTTTCATTTACAAATTTTATATCCGAATTTACAATTTTGTTTTAAGATAGGGTTGAAAATATTTACTTTTGCTCAAATCAACTAATTATTAAGTAAAATGGAATCCTATACGGAAAGAATACTGATTACAGGTGCTCTGGGACAGATCGGCACCGAACTTACGAACAGACTTGTTGAAATTCACGGAGCAGATAATGTGGTTGCTTCCGGGCTGGACAGATGGCAAAAGGGAATCACTTCTGCAGGTCATTACGAAAGAATGGATGTTACCAATACTCAACTGGTGAGACAGGTGATCAAAGATTATGAAATTACTACTGTTTATCACCTAGCTTCATTATTGTCAGGAACTTCAGAAAAGCAGCCAATTTTTGCATGGAAATTAAATCTTGAACCTCTGCTTCATTTTTGTGAATTGGCGAAAGAAGGACTGATCAAAAAGATCTTTTGGCCAAGTTCTATCGCAGTATTTGGAAAAGGAATTCCAAAAGAAAATGTAGGGCAGGATGTAGTATTGAATCCTACTACTGTTTACGGAATCTCTAAAATGGCAGGAGAAAAATGGTGCGAATATTATTTTGATAAGCATGGAGTAGACGTAAGAAGTATCAGATATCCGGGGTTGATTTCATGGAAAACTCCTGCCGGTGGAGGGACTACCGATTATGCCGTTGAGATTTTCTACGAAGCCATTGAAGAAGGAAAATATACCAGCTTTATTTCCGAGAATACAGGAATGCCGATGCTGTACATGGATGATGCCATCAACGCAACTTTGAAATTAATGGAAGCTCCGAAAGAAAGTTTAACGGTTCGTTCATCTTACAATTTGGGTGGAATGTCATTTACTCCAAAAGAATTGGCGGAAGAAATCAAGAAAGAAATACCTGAATTTACGATCGATTATAAACCGGATTTCAGACAGCAGATTGCAGATTCCTGGCCGGCTTCAATTGATGATTCTGTAGCCAAAAAAGATTGGGGACTGACTTATGATTTCGGAATTTCTGAAATGACTAAAGACATGATCAAGAATCTAAAAGTTAAATTGGCTAAAAATTAATACATTTCAAGTTTGACTTTAATTAAAAATTATTTTAACATCTGATTTTTAAATTATTATAAGCTTTATATAAAATTTAATTTAAATGATATTATTCACTTTTAACATCGTAAATATTGAAGCTGATCCCAAAAATGGTGTTCGGATTTCCGATGAAGAAAGACTGAAAATTTCAGAAAATAATACAAAAGCAATTCTTAGGATTTTAGATATTCATGATGTTAAAGCTAGCTTTTTTGTGGAGATTTCCATTGCTCAAAAACTTCAGAATTTAATAAAAGCAATTTCATCCCAAGGGCATGAAATTGCTTTTTATAATAAAAATTCTGCTCTTCATGTAATTGAAGAAACAAAGAAATCTGTACAGGATTTTCTGGAAAAACAGATTCGCGGAATCCGGCAGAAAGATCATAAGCTGCCTCACGAAGATTTGAAAATGTTGGAATTTAATTATGTTTCCAATATTGATAATGCCAATATTCTTTTTCCTTTTAAGCGCTTGAAAAGAGATACTGAAATCACAGAAGAAGATGGGATAAGTATTGTACCGGAAAGTATCTCCCCCTACAGTCAGTTGCCGTATAATGATTTTGTGTTTCAGATCCTGCCAATGAAATATTATCAGAATATGGTTTTTGAAACCCTGAAGAATGATGAATTTGTTTTGATCTACCTTAATTCCTGGCAGTTTACTGATTTTAGTAAGTATAAATTTGATATTCCGTTTTTCAGAAGGCTAAACTCGGGCAAAAAAATGGAGGACAAATTAGATGCCCTCCTTACCTGGATCAACGAGAAAGAACTGGCTACTTCCCGTATGAAAGATTATATTTTTTAGAATTTCGTACGGATTCGGGTTTAATAGAACCTCGAACCTGTTATCTCGTAACTCATTATCTCTAACTCAATTCAAAAAGAGTAATCTCCGGTAAAACACCCACTCTTCCCGGATATCCCAATACGCCAAAACCTCTGTTTACGTAAAGCATTTTTCCTTCACTTTCATATAGATCGGCCCACTTTGGATAACGGTATTGAACAGGTGACCATTTTATGTTTTTTAAATCTAATCCGAACTGCATTCCGTGCGTATGACCGGAAAGTGTCAGATGAATATTATTAGGGTGCTTTTTTACAACATAATCGAAATGGGTGGGGTCGTGGCTCATTAAAATTTTTGGTGCTGATTCCGGAACGTCTTTTAAAGCATCATCCAGTCTTCCAAATTGAGGGAAAGGCTTTAGTCCCCAGTTTTCAACGCCCAGGATATATAATTTCTCACCATTTTTTTCGATAATCCTGTGTTCATTCCGAAGCATATCAAAACCAGCCTGTTTTTCGTAATCAATAAGTGTTTCCAGGTTTTGTTTTTTAGCATCTGCGGACTCCCAGTTTACGTAATCGCCATAATCGTGATTTCCCAATACGGCAAACTTTCCATCTTTTGCTTTGATTTTTGAAAATAAAGGAATGAATGGTTTAAATTCTTCTGCGACATTATTCACCATGTCTCCCGTAAATAAGACCAAATCCGGGTTTTGCTCATTAATTAAGTTAATAGCATGTTCGAGTTTGCTTGGATCAGAAAAACTCCCACTGTGTACGTCTGAAATCTGTACAATTTTATAGCCTTTAAAGCTTTTTGGGAGGTTGGTGAAGTTCATTCGTACTCTTCTTACTTTGTGGCGGTACTTTCCAAAGGTAATGCCGTCAATGAACAAAGCAGAGAGAATGCCTCCCAATCCTAATCCTGCTAAACTCAGAAACTTTCTTCTCTCCGGAAAGAAATTTTCACTGGTAGATTGTGTTAAGCCAATTAAATAACCTCCGGTCCTAAAAATATCGTCAATTAATAAAAACAAAACGATGAAAATTTTTGGAAGGATAAAAACTAAAAATAAAGAGATCATAATTTGAGCTCTTGCAGTACTTCTGTCGGCTCTGCTAAAGTGAGTGACTTCATAGGCGAAAATACCATAAATAATTAAAGAAACTGCCCAATAGCCGGTTCTTATCCAAAAGTTATCGGTCAGTGTTTTTATTGCCTGATAAATGTATATCTCCAGGAACAAAAAAATGGCGGCAATAATTAAAAAATTTCTCTGCATAATTAAATGTAAAAAAGCACAAAGAATAGTTTCCCTGTGCTTTTTATATTTTAAATTAAATAATATTAAGGAAATCTATAAACGATAGCATTGATGTTCATTCCGGCACCTACCGAAGTCATCACAATGTTACCTTTTTCTTTAAACGTTTGACCCTCCATTTTTCCTTTAATTATTAAATCATACATGGTGGGAATCGTTGCAACAGACGAATTACCGAAGTCCTGGATCGTCATTGGAGAGATAGAATGGTCATAATCTTTCACATTATAAAGTTTGTGAAGTCTTTCGATCATTGCATAATCCATTTTCGCATTAGCCTGATGAATTAAAATCTTGTTGATATCTTCAATGGAAAGACCTGCGTCTTCAATGGTTTCTTTAATAGCCGCAGGAACATTTTTAAGGGCGTACTCATATATTTTTCTTCCCTGCATTCTTACAAATAAACGGGTTTGGTCTGCATCTTTATTGATAGAAGGTCCGTTAGCTAAATAATCAAGTTCGATCCCATTGTCACAGATTGTGTTGTGGGCAATGATTCCAACGTTTTCTTCATCAGTGGCTTTTACCACAACAGCTCCCGCTCCGTCCGCGAAGATCATTCTATTTCTGTCGGAAGGGTCGGTTACTCTGCTTAATGTTTCTCCTCCGATTACTAAAATGGTTTTAGCTGATCCTGCTTTAATTAATGTATCCGCTAAGATCATAGCTTCTACCCATCCCGGACATCCGAAAAGCATATCGTAAGTTACACACTTTCTGTTTTTGATGCCTAGTTTATTTTTTACTCTTGCAGCCATTGTCGGCATAAAGTCAGCATATCCATGTACTGTAACTTCCCCGAAGTTACTTGCGTAAATGATATAGTCTAATTCTTCCTGATCTATTTTTGCATCTGCAATAGCAATCTTTGCAGCTTCATAACCGATTTGTGAATTTGAAAGATCATCATCTATGAATCTTCTGTTTTCTATTTCTGTGATTTCTACAAATTTCGCAATAGTTTCTTCAGCAGGTTTGTCAATCTTCACCCCGTCTTCTGTATAAAACTCTGAATCTAGAAAGTAATCTCTTCCAATTATTCTGTTGGGAAGGTAAGATCCAGAACCAATAATGATCGTATTCGGCATTCGTTTATATGATTTTTTTAAAGATGCAAAGTTAATAATTAATATTAATAACGGAGAATTAAAAATATTATTAAATTTGCAAAAATTGTACTTTACAATCTATGAAAAACAATTCGTCCTTAAAAGGCTTACTTATTGCAGTTGTGGTGTTTATCATTGCCTTTGGGATCTACTTCCTTTTCTTAGCAAAGAAGAATTACTATGTGGTAGACAATCCTACGCCGAATACCTATTATTATAAGATTAATAACGGTTCTGAAGGAATTGTTGCTGCAGGTCAGTTTGTGCATGTAGATTTGAATAAAGGAAAAAATTCGATTAAAGTTTTCGATCAAAATAAAAAATTACTTTACGATTCTGCGTTTGAAGTAAATAAAATCCGTGGTCTGATCAATATTGCCCATCAGGATTATTATGTAAACGATCAGTATTATGGATACAATCTTAAAAAAGATTCATTACTTTTGGCTCTGGATAAGACGATGATTGATGGAAAAGCATATTATGGAGGTGCAAGACACTTTAATAAGCTGTATACTGAAGATTTTTATTATAATGTAGACGAAGATTATGATAAAGTTATCAAAAATATCCAACAGGTAGAATCCAGATCGAAAATTTTTAGAAAGCAGGATTACCTAAATTATTATAAAGAATATTACAAGTTTTAAGTTTTGACAAAAGATATCAACCAAGTTACTCCCTACAATTCTGATGCTACAAAGAAAAGCCAGGTAGAGGATATGTTCGACAATATTGCTCCGAAGTACGATCTTCTGAATCGTGTTTTATCTCTTAAAATTGATGTTTTATGGAGAAATACTTTAGTAAAATGGATGAAAAACGATCATCCTCAAGAAGTGCTGGATGTGGCTACAGGAACGGGAGATTTAGCAATTACCATTGAAAAAGGAACAGGTTCCAAAGTAATTGGTTTAGATTTATCGCAACAAATGTTAAATGTTGGCGTTATTAAAATAAAAAAACTTAATTTAGACGGCAAAATTTCAATGCAAAAAGGAGATGCGGAAAATTTACCTTTCGAAGACAATAGATTTGATGCTGTTTCCGTTGCATTTGGAGTGAGGAATTTTGAGAACCTTACCAAAGGGTTAGCAGAATTAAGAAGAGTAGTTAAAGATAACAAGAGTGTTTATATACTGGAGTTTTCAAAGGTTGAGGGGTTCTTAGGACCATTATATATGTTTTACTTCAAAAATATATTACCTGCTATAGGCAGACTGGTTTCAAAAGATAATAGGGCATATACATACCTTCCGGATTCTGTAAATGCTTTTCCTTTTGGGGAAAAGATGAGGCAAATTCTTTTAGATACAGGATTTAAAAAAGTTGAATATAAAAAACTAAGTTTAGGTATAGCCACAATTTATAAAGCAACAAAGTAACCTATGAATAAATTTTTATTAAGAGCACTGGTTTTAGCGTCAGTAAATATTGCCGTTTTGGCAAATGCACAATTCTTCAGAACCCGGGACAGAATGGATAAGTTGGAAGACTTTGATGAGCAAAAGTTCAGTTGGGGATTTTATTTGAATGGCAATATGCTGGATTACCGTATAGTACTTAATCCGAGATACGGTACCTATGGCAACCAGAATCTTGTTACCTCCAAGGAAAGTACAAGTTTTGGGGCCGGTCTTATCGCAAAATGGAGACTTAATGATTATTTAGACTTAAGAATGGAGCCGGGGTTACAGTTTGCTCAAAGAAAATTAATGTTTAATACTCAATATAATGACCAATATCAAAATGGGACATTAACGAATGATCCATTTATTCCAATGCTGCTTACAGAAAAAGATAGGAATAGAGAAGTTAAATCTACTTTAGTTGATGTTCCTGTACTATTGGAACTTCACGGCCACAGATGGTACAACTCCAGACCTTATGTTGCAGCAGGGGTAAATTATATAGTGAACTTACAGTCTAATTCAGACTCTACGGATGATAATATGCAACAGGTGTTCAGATCTACAACGCATAACTTTGCCTGGTCTGCTGAAATGGGTATTCAGTTTTACTTTAATAAATTCAAATTGACACCGGCAATCAGAGGAACTTTCTTCATGAATAATGAAATGGTTGCAGATAATGCAACAACTCCTCCATATTGGGCGTCAGCTATATCTACTTTACAAACGAGAGCGATTATGTTTGTATTGAAGTTTGAATAAAAAATATTTAAAATAAGTACTGAGGAGATACGCTTTGTATCTCCTTTTTTTGTTTTAAACTCAAAATATAGAGATTTTTATTTTTGTTAATATTAATATTTTGCTATTTTTGCTATTAGTTAGAATATACAAAACCTGAAATGCTTCAAGAGTTAGAAACCAATTTTTCAGAATTAGAAAAAAAGATTATGAATTTGCAGAAGAATTATAATAATCTTACTGAAAAATTATCGGAACTAAGCATTGAAAATAAAGAACTGCAGAGGAAATATGATGAAGAAAGAAAAAAAAATCAGGTATTAGCAGAAGAACAAAAAAATATAAAGCTCTATTCAGCAATATCAGGAAATCCTGAACATAACAGATTAATGAAGAACCATATCAACAGACTGGTAAAAGAAATTGATTTCTGTATTGCACAGCTTCAAAACAGTGGACTATAATGGAGGTAAGAAGAATAACCATCAACATTGCAGGAAGAGTGTATCCGCTGAATGTACCCGCAGCAGAGGAAGAGACTTTGCGTAAAGTGGGGAAGCAGATAGAGACTATGATTAAAGATTTTGAACAAAATTTCGATGTAAGAGACAAACAGGATGCTTTGGCAATGTGTGCCTTAAAATTAGGAACCAACGCCGAAGTAGTGTCTATGAACTACGAAAAAAATATAAATTCTACCAACGAAAGATTAAGCAAAATTAATCAATCGCTGAATGAAATTGGAAAATAACTTTCCAAAAGACTGCCTACAATAATTCTAACACATTAAAGGTAAACTCAACGCTAAACAATTACCGAACAAATGTCCGTTGAATGGCGCGCCGGTTCGTCCGGATTACAGACAATGGAAATCAGTTCAAATCGTGTTGATTAGGAGTTTACTCTCAATCTCTGAATTATTGTAGGCTTTTTTATTTTATGAAATTTGACAATTAAAACTCGATATATATGACAACAACCGCTATTATTATAGGCGTGATTTGCTTGGTAATAGGTGCAGTGATAGGAATATTTTTTTCCAAAAGCTCCTTAAATACTAAGGCAAAATTTATTATAGATGATGCAAAGAAAAATGCCGAAAACCTTATAGAAAAAGCTAATGTACAAGCTGAATCCATAAAGAAAGAAAAAAACCTTCAGGCTAAAGAAAAATTCTTAGAACTGAAGTCTCAGCATGATGCTGATATTCAAGCTCGTGAAAAGAAAATGCAGGAGATTGAAAAAAGAATTAAAGACAAGGAAAACAAGCTAAATGACGAGCTGAGCAAGACAGGGAAACTTGAAAAAGATCTGGATAAACAAATTGCCGATTATGCTAAGAAAACAGAAATTTTAGAAAGAAAACAGCAGGAACTCGATACAGCAACTGCCAAAAAAGTAGAAATTCTTGAAAAAATTGCTAACTATACGGCGGATGAGGCTAAAGCGGAATTGGTTGAAACCATGAGAGCTGAGGCAAAAACGAGAGCACAGGCGCATGTTCAGAGCATCATGGAAGAAGCTCAGATGAATGCGAAAAATGAAGCTAGAAAAATCGTTATTCAGACGATTCAAAGAATTGGAACGGAGCAGGCTATCGAAAACTCTGTATCCGTTTTCAATATTGAATCTGATGAAGTAAAAGGTAGAATTATCGGTAGAGAAGGTAGAAATATCCGTGCTTTGGAAGCGGTAACAGGTGTAGAAATTATTGTAGATGATACTCCTGAAGCTATTCTTCTTTCATGTTTTGATCCGGTAAGGAGAGAGATTGCAAGATTATCACTTCACAGATTAGTTACTGACGGAAGAATCCACCCGGCAAGAATTGAGGAAGTGGTAGAGAAAACCAAGAAACAAATCGAGGAAGAGATCATAGAAGTAGGAAAGAGAACGATTATTGATTTAGGAATTCACGGATTACATCCAGAGTTGATCAAGATTGTAGGTAGAATGAAATACCGTTCTTCATATGGTCAGAACTTATTACAGCACTCGCGAGAAGTGGCGAATATTGCTGCAACGATGGCAGCTGAATTAGGTCTAAACGTAAAATTAGCTAAAAGGGCAGGTCTGTTACACGATATTGGTAAAGTTCCGGAGCAGGAGTCTGAACTTCCTCACGCTTTATTAGGTATGCAGTGGGCAGAAAAATACGGTGAAAATGCAGAAGTTGTAAATGCTATTGGAGCTCACCATGATGAGGTTGAAATGACTTCTTTATTATCGCCGATCATTCAGGTTGCCGATGCCATCTCTGGAGCAAGACCAGGAGCAAGACGCCAGGTATTGGAATCTTATATTCAAAGATTAAAAGATCTTGAATCTGCAGCATTAAGTTTTGACGGGGTTTCATCAGCATATGCAATTCAAGCAGGTAGAGAATTAAGAGTAATGGTAGAAAGCGGAAAGGTAAATGATGAAGTAGCTTCTCAATTATCTTATGACATTTCAGAAAAAATCCAGAATGAATTAACTTACCCCGGACAAGTAAAGGTAACAGTAATCAGAGAAACGAGAGCTGTGAATATTGCAAGATAATAATCAAAAAAAGATATTTTATAAAAACCTTTCAAGAAATTGAAAGGTTTTTTATTTTTAGCGAAATTTATAATTCTATATGCAAGAGCTTTCTTTATCTTCAAAATTGAAGTACATTTTTTCTATTCCTGTGATCATTGCCGCTTTAGGCTATTTTGTAGATATCTATGATCTGCTTTTATTTGGAATCGTAAGAATTCCGAGTCTGAAAGCTTTAGGCTTAAATCCTGATGTTGACGGAACCTTTATTCTTAACTGTCAGATGATAGGTTTGCTTCTTGGAGGGATTTTCTGGGGAATTTTCGGAGATAAAAAAGGAAGATTATCAGTGTTGTTCGGATCGATCTTAGTATATTCTTTAGCTAATATCGCCTGTGGATTTTTACCCTATTTTCCCAAAGAGCATCTGGTGTATCAATATGCAGCTCTAAGGTTTATTGCGGGGATTGGATTAGCTGGAGAGCTTGGAGCGGGAATTACATTGGTTTCTGAAAGCTTGCCGAAGAATTTAAGAGCAATCGGAACTTCCGTAGTAGCAGGATTTGGATTAATGGGTGCTGTGGTGGCTCAATTAACAGTAGAGTTAGCCGGAGGTTGGAATATATCTTATATCATCGGAGGAATTTTGGGAATTCTGCTTTTATTTCTGAGAATAAGTGTTTCCGAATCCGGGATTTATAAAAATATGGAACATGAATCTGTTGCCAAAGGAAATTTTCTTTCCTTTTTCACAAATAAAGACCGGCTGATAAGATATTTAAAATGTATTGCAATAGGATTACCAACCTGGTATTGTATTGGGATTTTAGCAGTTTTAGCCAATCAATTTGCTCCTGAATTAGGAATTACAGACCTGAATCCGGGAAAAGCCATTATGTGGGCTTATGTGGGTATTTCTGTCGGTGATTTGATAAGTGGTTTTATTTCCCATGCTTTAAAATCCAGGAAAATGGCCATTTTCTATATGCTTGTCTTCACCATTATCGGGGTGGGTATTATGCTCTTTGGAAATACCAATACTGAAACAAAATATTACATTTTCTGTGTCTGGCTAGGATTAGGAACAGGATATTGGGCAATGTTTGTGACGCTGGCTGCAGAGCAATTTGGAACGAATATCAGGAATACAGCAACGACAACGGTACCAAATATGGTTAGGGGCCTTGTTCCTGTTATGATCTTTATTTTTGACTTTTTCAAGAAAGATTTTTCAGTGATTATGAGTGCTGCTCTTTTGGGAGTGATCATATTTGGGCTGGCTTTTTACTCTTCATTGACGATTTCAGAGACCCATGGTAAAGATATGGAATTTACAGAATAATTATAACTGTTTAAGAAATATTTAAATAGTAATTTTTCGTTATTATTGCGATTAAGATGAACTAAATAAGTAAATTATAAAATTTAATATTAAATTATGCTTTGGATAATTAATATTTGTTTAACTTTATGAAACAATAAACTATAAATAGTACAAACCTTAAAACTAAATCACAATGCAAAACAACATTTTGAAAAACGCGAAGAAATTACAAAAGCAAGATCTTAAAAACATTCAAGGAGGAATAAGCGGAAATCCTGATTTATCCCTTTGTGGATGCAGCTGCTCCGGATCTGTAACAGGACCATGGTATTGCGTACAATATATAGCTTGTCCACAGGTTTACACTTGTGATCAATCAGCGGTATAAAAAATTATTTCAGCTAGAAATAAACATTTCCACATTTAATACGCAAAAGCCTTTTGAATTTCAAAAGGCTTTTGTAATTATCTACTTGATTGTCATATTTATGCTTCTTTAAAGTTTCGGCGGCGGCA
>JBCNMJ010000071.1:0-20559 GCA_039594975.1 Chryseobacterium sp.
GATACAGGACTACGAACCCAGAATCGTACAACCGCAAATTGAAGCTCATATTCAGTTTGTAGAGCACAATTACGACACGAAAGAGCACACAGAAATCAAGAAGAAAGTAAAAATAGCCATTAATGCAAAAATGGAAATGACGGGAGAACGGTTCAGTTTTTCCACAGAATTATTTTTGAGCCCAATGTCTATTGATTAATTTTTTTAAAGGTAATCACGAATTATGAATTTAGATCAGAATATATATTCCAAAGAATCGGTAAAAGCAAGAATGCTGCAGAATGCAACCAAAGTTTGGGGACTGAAAAGCCCACAGTCTTTAGATCCTTTTGTAAAACTATTAATTGATGCATTCAGCACTGAAATTTTTAAAGCCAACAACGAAATACAGACGGTAAATGCCCGAATTTTAGAAAAGCTGGCAAAACTTCTTACTCCGTCTATTTATACCCATCCGGTTCCTGCTCATGCGGTTGCCTTTACAAACCCTACGGAATCTACTGAAGTATTGTTGGAGCATACAGAGTTCTTCTTCAGGAAACAGATGATTTCTACGGTAAAATCGGAGTCTGATAAGCAGATTAATATTCCTTTTACTCCGGTAGGAAATGTAAGGATTAATAAAGCACAAACTGCTGTCATGTTTGTAGGAAATACCTGTTATGGAATTGATGACAGGCTTAATAAAGTCCCGATTGCAAGATTTCAGGGAAGACCGGAAGATTACCGGAAGATCACTATAGGAATTAATGTATCAAAATACAGCAGTGAAAAATTCCCAAAGAATCTAAGTATTTATTGTTCAAATCCTGCTTTTGAACACATCGATTTCGTATATAAGCTCCTGCCGTATATTACCGTGACAAGTAACAGCAATCCTTTGTTTGTTAGGGAAGGGGTAACTTATTTGAAGAATAACGAAGCGGATGGTTATGAACAAATGTTTAAAGAACAGTCTATCCGAAACAAAATTATAGAAGATGTTAAAAGTATTTATAATCATAAATTCATAGAAATAAAAGGGATTTCACAAAGCTTATTTACTGAAGGTGGAAAACTTCCTGAAAATTTGAGCTTCCTGGATTATAAAGAAGAAATCAACAAATATATCGAAGGGAAAAAGTTCTTATGGCTTACTTTTGAATTTCCGCCGCAGTTCTCTGCTGAGATCTTAGATAACTTTTCTTTTGTACTCAACGCATTTCCAATCTATAACAGAGGTTGGAAAAAAACGGAATACAGCCTCGATATTATGGGGAATAATATTCCTTTAGTGACAGATGATGGGGAACATTTTCTGTATGTAGATGAAGTTCAGGATGGTGACGGAAGAAGATATACAGAAATTCCGTTTACACCAAGCGATGATCTGAAGAAAGGACTCTACACTGTTAGAAAAGGAGGAATGGAGCGCTTTTCGAATAGAAATGCAGTCGATATGATTGCAAGTGTACTGGAGCTTACCAGAGATGAGATCGCAGCATTCTCGCTGTTGAACAGGGATAATGTAAAAGGTATTCTGAGTGAAATGTCGGACAGAATGAAGTCTATGATCCAAAAAGTAAATAATGCTAAAAGAAATATTAAACAGGAGCTTAACTACGTCATTATGGAGCCTGTTGATAAAACAGATCATACCTATGCTTCGTTTTGGGTAACCCATTCTACTTTGGCCAATCATATGCGTCCCGGGACGGAACTTTCCAATCAGTTAAAATCTCAGATGCTGGTTCTTCTTACCGAAACTATAGGAGGAGCAGAAGAACAAAAAGGGACAGACAGCATTCAGGCCTATAAATATGCTCTGACAACCAGGGATAAAATCATTTCTTTGGAAGATGTAAAAAACTATTGCAGAATGGTACTGAAAGATGAGTTGAAAGAAGTACGAGTAACGAGAGGAACAATGATCAGCAATAAACCTAAAGAAGGTTTTGTACGTACAGTAGAAGTTGAGATTATTCCTCAAAACTATTCTTTTTACGGAAGGATGTATTGGGAAAATATGGCCAATATGCTTAGAAACCGAATTATTTCAAAAGCAATAGATGGAATAGAGTATCTGGTAAAAGTAAGTAACGAAGATTCTGATTTTGGAGATTATTAAAATTAAAAAAATATAAAAAACCGATGAAATTTCGTCGGTTTTTGCTTTAAATGACTGGTAAGCTGAGATGCTTCGGCTTCGCTCAGCATGACAGTCCCGATATTTTTTAAGAGGCATATGAGGTCGGTCAAAGACTCTTTGATCGAGTTGACAAAACGTCTTTGTCCGCTTGTACATAATACCCTTTATTCAGGTAAGCATTATCAACAATATTCTTTATCCTCTGACTTACTTTCTGGGAATTTCCATTGCTGTCATTTCGACACCGGAGAAATCTTTTCGTACAAAACAGTGAGATGCTTCTACTGCGCTCAGCATTACATCTACTTTGTTTGCTGATATGTAGAATGACTCATTATGTAATCCTGAGCGAAGTAGAAGGCCTCAACGCACGTATTCAATGAGTGATCTTACATAAAACAAACAAAAGCTTCGGGAAAACCAAAGGTTTTCCCGAAGCCCATTAAAAACACAATATTTAAAATAACTGATCCATAAGGGTCACCTCTCTATTTTCCAACAACGGAATAATCTGCTCAGTCACGATATTTTTATAATGCTCAGAATTACGATGAAATTCCACGGCATCGTCGTTTTCATATCCTTCAAAAATGATCAGAGTATTTTCATCGGATTTACTTTGATGGAGCTTATAAAGAATATTTCCTTCTTCCTGGGCGCTTTTCTCTGCTACTTCTTTCATCAGATGCAGAACAGCATCCAGTTTTCCCTCTTTTACCTTCCATTTGGCACAAACATACACTGCTTTTTGACTCATGATTTTTAATTTATAAGGTGATAGTTATGCTTTTTTAGCATTAATTAAAGCTACCATTTTTTCACCAACGCCTTTCGCAGAGGCGGGGTTTTGCCCGGTTACAATATTTCCGTCGGCAATACTGTTGGCAGACCAGGGTTCTGCAGCATGGAAAATCGCACCTTGCTCTGTTAAAGCAGTCTGAAGATCGAAAGGCACATCCGGTCTTGCGTAATTGTCCTCTTCTTCAGTCGTGAAAGATGCAATATTTTTGCCATTTACTAAGAAAGTGCCGTCGCTTAATTTTACGTTTAACAAAGAAACAGGACCATGACAAACCGCACCGACAATACGATTGCTTTCATAAAAACCCGCAATAACTTTTTTAAGTTCGGCAGCCTCTGGCATATCGACCATTGGAGCTAAACCTCCGGGGACAAAAACAGCATCATATTCATCTGTATTCACGTCTGAAAGTTTTCCTGCATTATGCATTTTTTCCCAGCCTTTTCCTGTCAGGAATTTTAAATTATCAGGATCGTCGGCCAAATTTAAAGCATCTAAAAACGGAGATTCACCCGTTAGGCTTGCAAAATCAATTTGATAATCAGCTTTTTCGAATTCTGCGTAAGGATGTGCTACTTCTGATAAGAAAGTTCCGGTTCTTCTTTTGTTCTGTCCGATGGTGTTAGCATTGGATACAATGATTAATACTTTTGGTTTCATGACTTTACAATTTTTTAGTTAATTAATATTTTACTTGATTGTTTGAATCATTTAAATTTCTATAGCAAATCTAGGTCGATTTGATGTCCCGATCGAAGGAGCGAAGTCACAAAAAAAGTGTGATCCAGGTCACACTTATAAATTTATTTATTGTTAGAATACAGCCGGCTCAGCGTTTCCCGGCTTACACCCAGATATTCTGCCACATATTTCTTCGGAATCTGAGAAATCAGATCGGGATATAATTTTGAAAATTCTTCATATCGTTGCTGAGGTGTGCTTGATAATAATAGCATAATTCTTTGTTGCAGAGCGATATAGCCATTTGTTAATTTAGTTCTGAAAAAGTATTCCATCTTATGAAATTCTGAAGCGAGTTTTTCCCTTCCTTCCAATGTAAGACAGGCAACAGCGCCGTCTTGCAGGCATTCTACAAACATGGTTGCATTTTTTTGCTTAAAAAATCCTATATAATCTGTCATCCACCAATTTTTTTTTGCAAACTGAAGAATATGTTCTTTACCGTCTTCATCAATGTAAAAAACTTTATAAATTCCGTCAAGTGTAAGAAATTCGAATTTCACTTCATCACCTTCATGCACCAAAAACTGATTTTTACGAACATTTTTTAAGGTGAAAAATGTTTTTATATAATCAAATTCTTCGTCGGTGAGGGAAATGATTTCTTCGATATGTTCTCGCAGCCTGTTCATGAAAGGTTTGTATTTACTGTAAATTTAAAGAAAAAGGGGAGAGTTTTATAATTAAAGAACATTTTACTGTCATATTAAACATCCTTCGACTCCTCTCACAATGACAATGAAAAATTACGTTGCATATTTTTCGCTCAAAACAGTTAGTATTATAGCTGTCATCCTGAGCGCAGTCGAAGGATCTCACGTGCGGAAAGTTTTAAACTAATTTTTAAAACAAATCCCAACTTAATAAATCCATAAATTCCTAACATTCTTTAAAACAAAAAATTCCCAAAAAAATCCGTAATTTTGCACATCGTGATTTTCAGGTAAAGTCACACCAAATTATGAGTAAATCAACAGAATATATAGAAGTTTACGGCGCACGGGAGCATAATCTTAAAAACATTAATGTAAAAATTCCGCGTAATGAACTGGTAGTAATTACCGGGCTTTCAGGAAGCGGAAAATCTTCATTGGCTTTTGATACGATCTTTGCAGAAGGACAGCGTCGTTATATTGAAACATTTTCTGCCTATGCAAGACAGTTTTTAGGAGGTCTGGAACGTCCGGATGTTGATAAGATCGAAGGATTATCTCCAGTTATTGCTATTGAACAGAAAACAACCAATAAAAACCCACGCTCAACGGTAGGAACCGTTACAGAATTATACGACTTTCTACGTCTTTTGTTTGCCAGAGTTTCGGATGCCTATTCACAGACCACGGGAAAGCAGCTGGTAAGCTACACGGAAGATCAGATTCTTGATACGATCAAGGAAAACTATAAAGGCGAAAAGATCATGTTGATGGCACCTGTTGTAAGAGCCAGAAAAGGACATTATCACGAACTTTTCGTACAAATGGCAAAGAAAGGGTACGGACAGGCAAGAATTGATGGTGAGTTGACGGATATTGAGTATGATTTAAAGCTTGACCGTTATAAAACTCACGACATCGATATTGTAATTGACCGTTGGATTATCGGAGAATCAGCTTCTGAAAACAGAATGGAAAAATCGTTGCGTACAGCAATGGAAATGGGAGAAGGACTGATCGGAATTCAAAAACTTGGAAGTACGGAAATTGAATATTTCTCTAAAAACCTGATGGATGCGGAAACAGGGCATTCACTGGCTCTTCCGGAACCAAATACCTTTTCTTTTAACTCTCCGAAAGGAAGCTGTCCAAGCTGTAAAGGACTGGGAACCATCAAGAAGATCAATACCGATTATTTTGTTGAAAATCCGAAACTATCGATCAACCAAGGAGGTTTATTGCCTTTGGAAGATATTAAGTCTAACAAATGGGTTGTTTCTCAGATTAAAAATATTCTTGAAATTTTCGGTTTGGGTCTTACCACGCCATTTCAGGATATTCCCGAAGAAGCATTGGATTATATCTATAACGGCTGTCATAAAGAGTTTAATAAAGACTTAAAATACGCAGGAATTACCAAGAAGATCAAGATCAGTTTTGATGGATTGATTCCTTTTATGGAGGAGATTATTGAAGAAAGAGAATCTTACGAAGCAATTTTGCTGGAAAGACATTTCACCACGGAAGAAACCTGTCCTGAATGTAAAGGAACCCGTCTTCAGCCTTCAAGTTTAAGCTTTAAAATTGACGGAAAAAATATTGCAGAAGTCAATGCCTTAAGTTTATCAGACTTAAAAGAATGGTTAGCCGATGTTAAAGATAAATTTTCCGAGAAAAACGCCATTATTGCTCATGAAATTTTAAAAGAAATTGAAACCAGGCTCCAGTTTTTATTGGATGTTGGTCTTGATTATTTAAGTCTTAGCAGGAGCTCAAAAACGCTTTCCGGTGGTGAATCTCAAAGGATTCGTCTGGCAACACAGATCGGATCTCAATTGGTGAATGTTTTATATATTTTGGACGAACCGAGTATCGGATTGCATCAGAGAGATAACGAAAGACTGATTAATTCCTTAAAAAATCTTCGTGATATCGGAAACTCTGTGTTGGTAGTAGAACACGATAAAGACATGATTCTGGAAGCCGATGAGGTATTGGATATTGGTCCAAGAGCCGGAAAATTCGGAGGAGAGATTCTTTGGCAGGGGAAACCAAAAGATTTGCTGAAAGCTGACACCATTACGGCTCAGTATATTAACGGAAAAAGAAAAATTGAAATTCCTTCGGAAAGGCGTAAAGGAAACGGTAAAAACATTGTATTAAAAGGAGCAACAGGAAACAACCTTAAAAATGTAACGCTGGATATTCCTTTGGGGAAGCTGGTTGTTGTTTCGGGGATCTCAGGAAGCGGAAAATCTTCTTTGATCAACGGGACTTTGTATCCGATTCTAAATAAACATTTTTACAGAGCCGTTCAGGAACCTTTGCCTTACAAAAAAATAGAGGGTCTTGAAAACATAGATAAAATTGTGGATGTAGACCAGACTCCAATCGGAAGAACACCTCGTTCAAATCCTGCGACGTACACCGGAATGTTTACAGATATCAGAAATCTTTTTGCAGAATTACCAGAAAGTAAAATCCGTGGTTACAAACCTGGAAGATTCTCTTTCAATGTAAAAGGAGGAAGATGTGAAACCTGTCAGGGTGGCGGTTTAAAAGTTATTGAAATGAACTTCTTACCGGATGTTTACGTTCATTGTGAGACTTGTAACGGAAAACGCTTTAACAGGGAAACACTGGAAGTTCGTTATAAAGGAAAATCGATTTCCGATGTACTGGATATGACAATTGATGAAGCGGTAGAATTTTTCCAACCAATTCCTAAGATCTTTACGAAAGTGAAAACATTACAGGACGTAGGTTTAGGGTATATTACCTTAGGACAGCAGTCAACAACACTTTCAGGAGGGGAAGCTCAACGTATTAAGTTAGCAACAGAATTAGCAAAAAGACAAACAGGAAATACATTATATATTCTTGATGAGCCAACAACGGGACTTCATTTTGAAGATGTAAAAATTCTGATGGATGCCATTAATCAGCTGGTGAAATTAGGAAACTCTTTCATTATTATTGAACATAATATGGATGTTATTAAACTGGCCGATCATATTATTGACGTTGGTCCGGAAGGCGGAAAACATGGCGGACAGATTGTTGCGCAGGGAACTCCGGAAGAAATCGTAAAATCGAAGAAGAGTTTGACTGGGAAGTTTTTGAAAAGGGAATTAGAATAAATATTTTCTGAAGATAAAGTAAGGCTAAATCAAGTGAGATTTAGCCTTTTTTATGCCAATATTACCTTCCAATGTTAAATTTTTAATTATTTTTAATTTTTAATGTGTTGTAAATCAGTATTTTAATTTTTAATGTTAATTGAATGTTAACTGAATGTAAAATTAATATGAATTATTTTGTATATCTTTGGTAAAGAAATAGTAAATAAGTTTAAAATAACATTTAAAATCAAAGAGTTATGAAAAATAAAATTCAAATATTGATCGCTTCTTTTTTAGTTTGTGGATTTATTACTGTATTAAGTACTGCAAAAGCACAAGCAACAAACAATAATACCATCCAGGAAGTTCAACTGAATAAAAATGATGCTTTCAGTGAGATCAGAAACTTGTTGATGGCAAATTTTGACTTTACCAATTCTGATTATAAGCAGGGAATTGTGAACTCAGAAGTGAAATTTGATATTGCAGAAAACGGTAAGATCGTAAATGTTCATTCTAAGGGAGATTGCAAAAATGTTAGCAAGGAAATTGAAAATGTGTTAAGCAAACTTTTGTATAGAGTAGACAGCAAGAAATTGAATGAAAATATGATTGCCTCTACTTATGTAATGCCTGTAAGAGTAGATATTAATAACAGATAATATTTGTAAATCTATCATTATGAAACCACACAGATTTTGTGTGGTTTTTTGTTTTGAGGTGTAAATTGTGAAAACTTTAAAAAGAAATTTATAATAACTGAATATGATTTTCGTTTTATATTTAGGTTCACAAAATTAAAACGATATGAAAAATTTAAAGAAACTAACAAAAACAGAACTAAAATCTGTGTACGGAGGAGAACCGAAACAATACTGTGTTTATTGCGAAAGACTGAATAAAACAGTGTGCAGCACAGTTCCAATCGGACAATGTCCTTAACCACCTAAACCGCTTTTTTATAAAGCGGTTTTTTTATTTGTATTATTAAATACAGGATTTGTTATTTAGAGCCTTATTTTTCTCAATCAAAACAAAAAATCAATACATTTGATAGTATAAAAAACTATTGTGAATCCCATTTTAGATGTCGTTATCCGTTCGCTTTGTGTTTACCTTTTCATGGTAGTCGCTATTCGTTTATTTGGTAAAAACCAACTTTCTCAGCTTAATGCGGGAGATGTTGTTTTGCTCTTGCTGATTTCCAATGCGGTACAAAATGCAATGGTAGGACCAGATACTTCTTTACAGGGCGGATTGGTTGCAGCTCTTGTGCTTTTTGCTGCTAATTTTATTTTAAAGAGATTAATGTTCAGGAATCCTTCATTTAAAACTTTTATGGAAGAAGATCCGGTGATTTTGATAAAAGATGGAGTGGTAATTCAGAAAGCTTTGGATGAGGTTAAGATCACAGAAGATGAATTGGAGGAAGCCATCAGAGAACATGGTGTTAACGGGATAAAAAATGTAAAACTATCCATATTGGAAGTAGATGGAAATATCAGTGTAATTTCCGAAGACGAAAAAGACAAGCAGACACATTATTCCAGAATTAAAAGAAAAAATAAACGTAAATATCATTAAAATAAATGAACTACGAATTGAGAGAAATGCTTCCCAGTGACGAAGCAAGGGTATTGCAAATATTTCAGCAGGGTGTAGAAGGCGGAATAGCTACTTTTGAAACCACGGTTCCCACTGTTGAAGCATGGAATATGGAATACTTTAACGATTGTCGGTGGGTTCTTGAAAATGAAAACAATGAAGTTGTCGGATGGTGCGCTCTGAAACCGGTCAGTAAAAGAGAGAGTTTTAAAGGAGTGGCAGAAGTAAGTATTTATTTTGAGAATAATTATCAGGGTAAAGGATTGGGTTCTGTTTTACTTAAAAAGATGATCTTGGACAGTGAAGAACATGGATTCTGGACCTTACAGACAAATATATTCCCTGAAAACGAAGGAGCCTTAAAAGCTCATCAAAAAAATGGTTTCCGAATTGTTGGCGTCAGAAAGAAGATAGGGAAATTGAATAATGTATGGAAAGATGTTATTATGCTTGAAAGAAGAAGTGAGAATGTTTTTTAACAAAAAAAATAATAAACTTTCTTAAAATTTTCATAGAATTCAATAATAATGCATTATTGGCATTAGTCTTGCAAGTTTCGTAATGTAATTTGAAAATAACTTGTTATGAATTTTTTAACTAAAGTATTAGGATTTTTCTTAATCGTCTTTTCTTTTGCTTTTTATCAGGCTTCACCAATGCAGAGAGGGCATGGACATGGGCATGGATACGGACACGGTCCAAAGCATTCGAAACATTATTACTATGGTCCACCGAGACCTTACTATAAACCTGTAGTTTATCATCGACCTCCGAGACATCATTATAAAAGATATTACTACGAACCTGTAAGGCCAAGATATTATTCTCATAGGCCACATCGTGTTTATCATAGCAGACCTGTGATTATAGTGAAATTATAAAACATAAAATGGCTGTTTATAACAGTCATTTTTTATTTAATGGATTGGAATAACCTCTTAGGAATATATTTAAATTGTGCGGGTTTAAAAAATTTGGCATCATGATTGATTATTTCCGATCTAGAAATTTGAAAAGTGGAGAAATGAAAGGATTAATTAAAATGGTCGGTGTTGCAACCGTCATGCTCATGCTTACTTCTTGTGTGATTCATGAGCCTCATGGAAGAAGAGTTCCTCCGGGGCATGCAAAAAAAGTCTACATCTATGAAAAAAAAGGGAATGGACATTATAAACATAGAGGAAAAGGGCACAGACATCATTAGATGAAAATAAAAAGCACTGAAACTTTCAGTGCTTTTGTTGTATTGGGATTAAAATCTCGATTTTTTAGGATTGAGAAAAGTATTGAAGATCATTACTTCCTGTCCGAATCTGGCTTCTATTCTTTCAGCAATGTTTTCCAATTCACTTTTCACGAAATCATCTCTTAATTCATCATTGTCAAATAGTAAAAGAAGATTATAATTTTTTCCCTCCTCAATGTAATCACTGTGTACATCAGAAAGGATATATTTATTGACATCCATTAAATTGTCCGTCATTAAAACCAAGGTTTCATCAATATAATTTTCCCATTCCTCAAGATGAGTTTTAGGACAGTGGAAAGTTATACTCAGTATGCTCATATTTTTATGAATTTTTAAGATTCTGTGGATAAAATTTACTGCAAAAATCGGCAAATTTTTCGTAAATTAGCCCGTTAATAAAAATTCAAAAAGAATAATTTTCAGACATACAGCTAAGGGTCTGACTATCATTATAATAAAATTTGTTTATGCAAAAAGAAGGAGAAAGACTGATTCCTATCAACATTGTTGATGAAATGAAGTCGTCTTATATCGATTATTCGATGTCGGTTATCGTTTCAAGAGCGTTACCAGACGTAAGAGACGGCTTGAAGCCCGTTCATAGAAGAGTACTTTACGGTATGTATGGATTAGGGGTTTTTTCTAATCGAAAATATTTAAAATCTGCGAGAATTGTTGGGGATGTTTTGGGTAAATATCACCCGCATGGAGACTCTTCTGTATATGATGCGATGGTGAGAATGGCTCAGGACTGGAGCTTGCGTTATCCTCAGGTAGATGGGCAGGGTAACTTTGGTTCTATGGATGGTGACCCACCGGCAGCAATGCGTTATACCGAAGCAAGATTGAAGAAAATCTCAGATGAGGTTCTTTCTGACTTAGACAAAGAAACGGTAGATTTTCAGAATAACTTCGACGACAGTTTACAGGAACCGACAGTTTTACCTTCAAAAATTCCTAACCTTTTAGTTAACGGAACTTCCGGTATTGCAGTAGGGATGGCAACAAATATGGCTCCCCATAACTTGACGGAGTCGGTAAATGCAATCTGCGCATACATCGATAATAAAGAAATTACAATCGATGAACTAATGCAGCACATCATCGCTCCGGATTTCCCTACAGGTGGGATCATCTATGGCTATGACGGTGTAAGGGATGCTTTCCATACAGGTAGAGGTAGAGTAGTTCTTAGAGCTAAAGTTGCCTTCGAGGAAATCGGAAACAGAAATGCAATTATCGTTAATGAGGTTCCTTATCAGGTGAACAAGGCAGAAATGATTGCAAGAACTGCCGAATTGGTTAAAGAAGAGAAAATTCCCGGAATTTACGAAATCAGAGATGAGTCGGACAGAAGAGGACTTCGTATTGTTTATGAATTGAAAAATGATGCGATTCCAAATGTTGTCTTAAACTTATTATATAAATATACTGCGCTTCAGACTTCTTTCAGTGTTAATAATATTGCGTTGGTTCATGGTAGACCGGAACAATTAAACCTAAAAGATATCATCCACCATTTCGTGGAGCACAGACATGAAGTTATTGTAAGAAGAACTCAGTTTGAGCTTAAAAAAGCAAAAGAAAGAGCTCATATCTTAGAAGGTTTCATGAAAGTGATCGGAACGCAGGACTCTCTGGACAGAGCAATTTCAATTATCCGCCACTCTGCAAACCCGCAAGCTGCAAAAGAAGGATTGATAGAAGCATTTGAGCTTTCTGAAATTCAGGCTCAAGCAATTCTGGATTTACGTCTTGCCCGTTTAACAGGAATGGAGCTTGATAAGATCCGTGATGAATACGATGCAATCATGAAAGAAATTGCTGATTTGGAAGATATTTTGGCTAATGAACCGAGAAGATTCCAGATCATTAAGGATGAATTAATTGAAATCAAAGAAAAATACGGCGACGAAAGAAGAACTGAAATCGACTATTCAGGAGGTGAAATGTCTATCGAAGATATTATCCCTAACGAATCTGTAGTTCTTACCATTTCTCACGCGGGTTATATTAAGAGAACTTCACTTTCAGAATATAAAATCCAAAGTAGAGGTGGGGTAGGAAACAAGGCTGCAACAACAAGAGATTCTGACTTCTTAGAATACATTGTTTCTGCAACCAACCACCAATACATGTTGTTCTTTACAGAAAAAGGAAGATGTTATTGGTTAAGAGTATTTGAAATTCCTGAAGGTTCTAAAACGGCTAAAGGAAGGGCGGTACAAAACTTAATCAATATCGAACCGGATGACAAGATCAAAGCTTATATCAGAACCAACAACTTAAAAGATTCTGAATATGTTAATCAAATGAGTGTTGTAATGGTAACGAAAAACGGTACTATTAAGAAAACATCATTGGAAGCCTATTCAAGACCAAGAGTAAACGGAGTAAATGCCATCGAAATTAGAGATAATGACCAATTGTTAGGTGCTTATTTAACGAATGGAAGCTCTCAGATTATGATCGCTACGAAAAACGGTAAATGTATCCGTTTCCCTGAAGAAAAAGTAAGAGAAGTAGGTAGAGGCTCTATCGGGGTTCGTGGTATTGCCATGGAAGATGATGATGAGGCAATTGGTATGATTGTTGTGAATGATGTGGAGAAAGAAACGGTTCTTGTAGTATCTGAAAAAGGATACGGAAAGAGAACAGCTGTCGAGGATTACAGAATTACCAACAGAGGAGGAAAAGGAGTTATTACTCTGAACATTACCGAAAAAACAGGAAATCTGATCGCTATTCAAAACGTAACAGACGAAGACGGATTGATGATTATCAACAAATCTGGAGTTGCCATCAGAATGGGAATGGATGAAATGAGAGTAATGGGTAGAAATACACAAGGGGTAAGATTAATCAACCTTAAGAAAAATGACGAAATTGCAGCCATTGCAAAAGTGGAAATGGATAAAGATGTAGAAGAAGATTCTGAAGAAAATGAAGAAGGAACAGAAACTGTAGCTGATAACCAGGAAAATAATACAGAAATTCCTCAGGTAAACGAGAATACTGCGGAGGAAACTGAGAATTCTGATTCAGAGGAATAAAATTGTACAATTATATAAAATAGTTATTATGAAGAAACTAATTTTAGGTATGGCTATCATAGCGTCTTCTTTTGCTTTTGGACAAAAAGAAGATGTAAATGCAAAGCTGCAGGCTGCTAATAAAACGGCAATGGATGCATATAATTCTAAAAATTATACTGTAGCAGCACCAAAATTTATGGAAGTGTATGAGCTTTTGAAAAGTAGCGGACAGGATGATAAGACTTATATGTATTATGCTGGTTTAAGTTATGCATTAGCAAACAGTTTAGATCCTGCAATAAAAATTTACACTGACTTAATTAACGCAGGATATACTGGTGTTCAGACGACTTATTCAGCAAAAGATAAAAAAACAGGAGAGGTTGTTCCTTTGGATAAAAATACCTGGGAATTAATGAAAAAAAATCCTGATTATTCTGATTTTAAAACAGAGCAGACTAAAAGCGTAGAACCGGATTTGTATGAAACATTGTCAACATTATTGCTAAATGCTAAGAAAAATGATGAAGCTTTGGCGGTCATTGAAAAAGGATTGGCAAAATATCCTAATAATGCTAAACTAAAGGAATATCAGGGAACTGCATTATATGCGTCTGGAAATACAGATAAATTTATGCAGAACTTAAAAGAGCAATTAGCTAAGAATCCTAATGATGGTACAAACTGGTATAATTTAGGAGTTTTGCAATCTAAAAATCCAGCTACTAAAAACGATTCTTTTGAATCATTCAAAAAAGCAATTGGACTTGCCTCTAACGATCCTAAATTATTGGGTAATGCATATCAGAATTTAGTATATGCGACGATTGGAGATGATGATGCTGCAGTAAAAGAAATTAACGCATTGAGAAAAACTAAGCCGGATGATGCAACTAAGTTGATTGAGGCTAGAAGAGCTAGATTTGATCAGGCATTACCTCATGCTGAAAGCTGGTATAAAGCTCAACCTGAAAACTTAGATGCTATTTCTACATTGAAAGACATATATGGGATTACTAAGAATCAGGTAAAGTTTAATGAAATGAAGGCGAAAGAGGCTGAAATTCAAGCAAAACAACCTGCTAAATAATTATCAGGATATTTAAATTGAATAAAAAACCGAAACTTTAGCAGTTTCGGTTTTTATTTTTAGCAAATAAATGTTAAGTCACAGTAAAGTTTCAAGAAATTTTAACGAACATTTTCCAATTATTCTCATTAAAAATCAATGTTAAAATTCTCTGTAATTCCGTATCTTTGAGAAAAATTTTTACAAAAATGATCGAGTGGAAAACCGTCAAAGAATACGATGATATTACGTATAAAAAATGTAATGGCGTAGCCAGAATTGCTTTTAACAGACCGGAAGTTCGCAATGCATTCAGACCTAAAACAACTTCAGAATTATATGACGCTTTTTATGATGCTTCAGAAGATCCTTCAATAGGTGTTGTATTGCTTTCAGGAGAAGGACCGAGTCCGAAAGATGGAGGCTGGGCTTTCTGCAGCGGCGGAGATCAAAAAGCAAGAGGACACCAAGGGTATGTGGGTGAAGACGGAAGACACCGGTTGAATATTTTAGAAGTTCAGCGATTGATTCGTTTTATGCCAAAAGCGGTTATTGCAGTTGTTCCGGGATGGGCTGTTGGAGGAGGACATTCTCTTCATGTTGTTTGTGATCTGACATTGGCCAGTAAAGAGCACGCTATTTTCAAACAAACTGATGCAGATGTTACAAGTTTTGACGGAGGGTATGGTTCTGCATATTTAGCAAAAATGGTAGGACAGAAAAAAGCTCGTGAAATTTTCTTTTTAGGGAGAAACTATTCTGCTCAGGAAGCATTCGAAATGGGTATGGTAAATGCCGTAATTCCTCATGACGAACTAGAAGATACAGCTTACGAATGGGCTCAGGAAATTTTAGCAAAATCTCCAACATCAATCAGAATGCTGAAGTTTGCAATGAATCTTACTGATGACGGAATGGTTGGTCAGCAGGTTTTTGCAGGTGAAGCAACCCGTTTGGCATATATGACCGAAGAAGCACAAGAAGGAAGAAACGCATTCTTGGAGAAAAGAAAGCCGGATTTCGGAAAAGATAAATGGATCTCTTAAATAAGCTTTAGCTGTATAAATAGGATTCTCAAACTTCTTAAACATACTCTCGCAGATTTTAATGAATTTGCAAATAACAATAATTTGCTTTATTGTAATCTGCGAGAGATTTATAATATGGAACAAAACTTTCAAAACCCTCAGATTTTCGATTTTGAAATTCCTGATTTTGACGATTTACAGCTTACTGCGGTATCCCCAAAATATCTACGGATTATATTATTTAACACGGGCTTGCTTTCACTTTTCCTAATTTTGGCGGTTTCTATAAGTTTTTATTTCTTCTATTTTAATCTTAATCAGATGCAGATTGTTATAATAATCGGTTTGGTTTTTTTGTTGATTATTCTTCTTTTTCTGAATTCAATTGTGGGATTTAAATTCAGAAAATATGCAGTACGAGAGAAAGACTTATTTTATCAACAGGGTTGGTTGAAAAGAACCATTATTATTGTTCCTTTTAGCAGAGTTCAACATATAAAGCTGGAACAGGGATGGTTTTCTAGATTATTAAATTTGAAATCAATTTCTGTTTTTACAGCAGGAGTTAGTGGTGGAGATATTTCCATTAATGGTTTGCCGGAGGATATTGCAGAAAAGATTAACCACCATATTCATGGTATAATTGCGGAAGAGAATTCGGAAGATGGAGGTGAAGCATAATTCTTTTTTTCAGCCTCAAAGACAATCTAAAACCGGCATTGTTCTGCTATTTTTTTATAATGCAGGGATGATTATTAAGAGCCTATGGGTTTTAATCGTTCTTTTTTTCATTAAAAAGGAAAAGGTAGAGTTATGGATAATTGCTGTTGCAATAGTTATAGTAGTTTTGATTCTCATTTTCTCTGCGGTTTTACAGTATTTTAATTTTAAATATTATATTGACGAAGAAAATCAGGAGTTCATTATTCATGAGGGAATTATAAATACTTCAGTGACTAAAATTAAACTGAAAAATATTCAGGAGGTAAATATTTCACAGCCTTTTATTCATCGTTTTTTTAATATTTATAAATTAGAAGTAGATACACCAGGAAGTTTGGAGAAGGAAGTGAAAATTTCTGCGTTAACGAAGCAAAATGCTTTAGATTTAAAAAGATATCTTTTAACGGAAATTAAAGTTGAAAGTCACAAAGAACAGATAGAAAATGTTCTAATAAATAATGAAGTCAAAGAAGATAATTTTATCAAAATTTCGACGCTAAGTATTTTAAAGTATGGAATTACGGCAAATTATATTCAGAGCTTTCTTGCCTTAGTGAGTTTGGTAATTTATGGATTTTCTGAGTTAAGTAATATTTTAAGAAAGGTAGAATTTGAAACCCAACTTAATTACGATACGGTGGAAGAACAGTTTATGGCTTTTTCAATTCCAGTAATTATTGGAATTGTTGTGATGACAATTATTATCGGAATCCTCATTAATACGGGGCGAACAATCATTAAATTTTTTAATTTTAAAATCATCGAAAACAACCGAAGCTTTTCTTTTGAATACGGATTATTTAGCACACAAAATTCGATTGTCAATAAATCTAAAGTTCAGGTCATTATCGAAACCCAAAATTGGATTCAAAAACAATTGAGTATTTTTTATGTGAAATTTCTACAAATTGGAAAAAATGAAGGAGAAGAAAAAAATGTTGCTGCAGTTCCTGGAGTTAATAACAATGAAAAGCAAAAGCTCATCTCTGCCATTTGGAAGGAAAATCCGATTTTTGAAAATGATTTAAAACCTAATTTCAGATTAATTTTTGTCAATACTTTTAAATTTGTCATTATTCCATTACTATTGATTTTTACTATTAAAAAGGAATTGTTATTAAACTATTTGTTTTTAATGCTTAGTTTTATCGTAATTGCTGAGATTTTTATTTTAATCTTTTATCGGAATCTACGACTATTTTATAATGAAAGATTTATCAGAATAAAATCGGGAATTTGGGATGTAGATTGCAAAACTTTTGAGGTGGAAAAACTTCAGACTGTAAAAATTTCTCAGTATTTTTGGCAAAGAAAAACAAATTTAGGAAGTATCACATTTTATACCTCTGCAGGACGCTTTAAAATAGTTGCTTTGAACTATCAAAAACTTAAAAAGCTACTAAATTATTGCATATATAAAATTGAAAGTTCTAAAAATATTTAAATAAAATATTAATGTCAGATTGGATAAAAGCCGCAAGGCTACGTACATTACCACTTTCCTTAAGTGGTATTATAATGGGAGCTTTCATCGCAAAATGGAGACTTTATGGTGAAGGCGGAACATGGGACTGGAGAATCTTTGCATTGGCATTGGTTGTGACTTTGTTATATCAGATTCTTTCTAATTACGCTAATGATTATGGAGACGGAGTAAAAGGAACAGATGCAAAACGAGCTTCAGAAGCAGAAACAAGAGCGGTGGCTTCAGGAAAAATTACCGCGAAGCAAATGAAAAATGCAGTGATTCTTTTCTCTGTTTTATCTTTTATAGCAACAGTTGCCCTTTTATATGTTGCGTTCATTCCGAATTATATGAAAGAATTTTATATTTTCATCGGATTGGGGGTTGCTTCTATTTTAGCGGCGATTGGTTATACGGTAGGGAAAAAACCTTACGGATACATGGGATTGGGAGATATTTTCGTGTTTATCTTTTTCGGATTGGTTTCTGTATGTGGAAGCTATTTCTTATTTACAAAATCGTTCAGTTGGGATATGCTATTACCGGGAACAGCCATCGGCATGATGAGCATGGCTGTTTTAAATCTGAATAACATGAGAGATATCGAAAGTGATAAATTATCAGGTAAAAACAGCTTTGCATTAAGAATCGGATTTAAAAATGCAATGATCTACGAAATGATCCTTCTGCAACTTCCATTAATTTTAATGTTGATGTTTTTAGCAGTAAACGGATTCTTCCAGACGCAAAATTATTACGTTTTTATTGTGATGATTCTTATGCTTCCGTTGATGAAACTGAGAAGACAGATCATGGCGGTAAAAAATCCTAAAGAACTTGATCCGTTTTTAAAGCAGGTTGGAATCATGACTTTTGTAATGGCAGTTCTTACTGCTTTTGGACTTAATTTTTTCCATTAAAATATAAAATTGTGAATTCAAATGTCTACGTTGAAGCTCAAATGCTGATCAGAAAGCCGATTAAAGATGTTTTTAATGCATTTATCAATCCGGAAGTAACAATCAATTTTTGGTTTACAAAATCAACAGGAAAACTAGAAGAAGGAAAAGTAGTGACCTGGGAATGGGAGATGTATGGAGTAAAAACAGATGTTACAGTACATCAAATTATTAAAAATCATTTAATAAAAACAGTCTGGGGAGAACCTTTAACGAATGTAGATTATGAATTCAAAGAAATGGAAAAAGGAACTCTTGTGATTATTAAAAGCTACGGATTTTCTCAGGAAGGAGAAGAACTATTAAAAACGATTAATGACAATACGGGAGGTTTTACAACCGTTTTGGATGGTTGCAAAGCTTATCTTGAGCACGGAATTAATTTGAGATTAATTGAAGATAAATTTCCATCAAAATAATTATAAATGAGAAATAGTTATAAAATTACTTCTTGGTTATCAATAATTATATCTGTTGGTTTCTTTTTATTATTACTTAAAGAATTAATAGTTGGAGAATTATCTATATCAGAAATTGCAATATTACCTATCATTTTGGGGATAATTCTGATCATTGATTTTTTTATCTCTTTCTGGATATTAAAACAAAAGATAAAACCGAATATTTTTATTCAAATATTTCAAACTTTAATAATTATATATTGTTTATACTTGATCTACTATTACAATAGTAATGTGTCGGTAAAAGTAGATCAGGTCATAACGCCATAAACTTTTAAATAAATTAAAAATGAAAATACAATACTTAGGACAAAACTGTTTTTTGTTCACTTACAAAGACAAAACAATCTTGACCGACCCTTTTTACAATTACAAAAAAGCAGAATCAGGGTTTGATATCTCAGCTCAGAAAATTGATTATATTTTATTGACCCATGCCCATGGAGATCATATTGCAGATGTAGCAGAAGTATTACAGTTTCACCCGGAAGCAACTCTTATTGCTGTTCCTGAAATCTGTGGATATTTCAAAACGGCAAAAAATACAGATGACGTAAACTTAGGAGGATCGGCAAAAATCGACGATCTTAAAATTTCCATGGTTCCGGCTCACCATACGAGTTCTTTTCCTGATGGAAGCTACGGAGGCGTTCCTGTAGGATATATTTTCAGACTTCCTGGAGGAAAAAATCTTTATTTGGCTGGAGATACAGGAGTAATGGCAGATATGGAGTTATTTCCAAGATTATACGGTAATTTAGATCTTTCTATTCTTCCTATTGGAAGTCATTACACAATGTGCCCGAGAAAAGCGGCTTTTGCGGCGGCAGAATTATTGAAAACTCCAAAGGTGATCGGATGCCACTTTGATACTTTCCCTGCGATTGAAATTAATCATGAAAGTGCATTGAAACATTTTGCAGATAAAAATGTAGAACTTGTTTTACCAAAATTAGGAGAGGAGTTCGAATTTTAAATAAATGTTGGAAGATAATTTGAAAATCAGAATTAAAATGTTGAAGTGTTTAGAAACAAAAAAAGATAATTTTCAAATTACCTCTCTTCAACTTAAACCAATAAAAAATGGCAAGCTACCTAAATCACACCGCTACGACCGATTACCTTTGCTGCGTTCCCACCCTGGAGGATTCTCAGGAGCTGGTTGTTTAGGACTTGCCGTTGCAAAGGTAGGAATATTTTATAAACTTCAAAACTTTATTACAGAAAATTAGTTGAAAAAATGCAGTGGTAAAGCTAAACGCCTGACATTTAGAGGGAAAATTTTTCAACTTTTTTCTAAAAAATTAAATATGACGAAAAGTCCATCAACACTAGGAATTATACTTTTTATCGCTACAATGATCGTTTTCTTTGTAGTATACACTTTTTTCTCAGGAATCAATTATTTTGATATCTCTCTGAAAGCCAATGCTTTTATTTTGCCTCTTCTGTATGCCGGGGCAGCATTCTGGTCTGTGAAATCCTATTGGAACACCCATAGAGTAGTAAAATTCAAAGA
>JBCNMJ010000072.1:0-20052 GCA_039594975.1 Chryseobacterium sp.
AAAAATATTGAATTTTAAATTGTTTTGTTCTTTTTTATTTGTTTTTTGATGAATTATTCACAGTATTTTGATAATTATTGTTTAAAATTTTAATTCTAATCTATTGAAATGATCTAAAATACTAGGGTTAATTTTTAAGTTGTTGATATACAAGTGTATTTTGTTGGTTTTTTGTGTTTTTGGTTAAAAATATATCTCTATGTTGTGAAAATGGTGTAAAAAATAAAGGCTGTTTCAAAAGTATTTACTTTGAAACAGCCTGATATTAATATTGAGTTTTTACTTACTGATTCTGATCCCAGTTTTTGTTAATAAGATCTATTAAAAAGTCCGGACATTTAATAATTTTGTTGGTTTCAGCAGATAAAAAAAAGAGAGTTGTGGAAGCTTCGGTTAATTTTATTTGGTCTTCATTGTAAATTTCATAGTCAAATTCTATTCTCACTCCCGGTTTCTTTTTCAGGTAGGTATGAATTTCTAGTTTTTGATCATATAAAGCTGGCTTTAAATACTTAATTTTATACTCAGAAACAGGTAACCAAATTCCTTGATTTTCAATCTCATTATATGACATCCCTATACTGCGAAATAATTCAACTCTACCTAATTCCAGGTACTCTGCATAGTTCCCGTAGTAGACATATTTCATGGGGTCTGTTTCTCCGTAACGTACTCGTATTGAGTGTGTTGTGTGTATCATTTTTAGGCTTTAATTATACATACAAATATATTTTTAAATAATCAATACCTGCAATATTTTTTTTTGAAAATAAAAAATTAGACCTTTGTCTTCCTTCTAAAAATAATACTAACAAAAGAACTAATCAGGGCATAAATATGGATGAAAATTTAATGATGATATGGCAGAAATGCCTTCAGTTTATGCGTGATAATCTCAACGCAGCTGAAGATAATTCTGATCTTAAAAAGCTTGAAAAATCTTTCGACTTACTGTTTGATAAAGTGCAGCCAATTTCTTTGGTTGACAACAATCTTACATTGATGGTTCCGAGCGATTTTTACAAAGAGTATATTGAGGATAATTACCTGTCCCTGCTTTCTGCTGCCCTGAAGAAAAATATAGGAAAAGGTGTGAAACTTTGGTATTCTGTAATGGAAAATAAGCCGGTTGGTTTAGAAAAGCCTGTTACAATGAATATGAAAGGGAAAACAGTTCCCACTCCGAAAGTCCAGGAAACTATGCCGCAAGGTTTCTCCTCAAACATAGTTAATCCTTTTGTGGTTCCGGGAATTAAAAAAGTAAATATAGATTCTAATCTGAAATCAGATTTTTCTTTCGAAAATTACGTAGAAGGAGAGAGTAATAAGTTTGCCGCTACAGTGGCGAGATCTATTGCTAAAAGGCCAGGAGCAACTGCTTTTAACCCTTTGTTTTTATATGGAGGCTATGGAGTAGGAAAGACACATTTAGGTCAGGCTGTAGGACTTGAGGTGAAAAGTCAGTTTCCGGATAAGGTGGTGCTTTATCTGTCTTCTGAAAAATTCATTCAACAGTTTATTTCAGCAGCAAAAGCACATAAACAAACAGAATTTGCCAACTTCTATCAGATGGTAGATGTACTGATTATTGATGATATCCAGTTCCTGTCGGGAAAATCTGCAACGCAGGATAGCTTCTTCCATATTTTTGACTATCTGCATCAGAATGGAAAACAGATTATTCTTACTTCAGATAAAGCTCCGGCAGATATTATGGATATTCAGGACAGAATTGTTTCCCGTTTCAAATGGGGGCTTTCTGCAGAAATTAAATCTCCGGACTTAGAAACCCGTAAGAAAATTATTGAAGACAAACTAAGCAGAGACGGTATTGTTCTTACAGAAGATATGCTCGATTTCCTTGCAGCGGAAGCAAAGACAAATGTGAGAGAACTTATTGGGGTGATCAACTCAGTGATTGCATATTCTACAATTTATAAGTCCGACTTAAGTTTAGAGCTTTTAAAAGATACGATCAACAAGATTGCAGCGAATCAAAAGAAAGTAATTAATATTCCTTTTATTCAGGAAGTAGTGTGCGATTATTTCGGAATTAAAAGAGAGCAGCTTTTATCTAAAACAAGAAAAAGAGAGATTGCTCTTCCAAGACAGTTAGCGATGTATTTTGCTAAAGAATTTACCAATGCTACTTTTACTAAAATTGGTGAGGAAATGGGAGGAAAAGATCATTCAACAGTAATGTATGCTTGTGAAACAATAAAAGATGTATCAAAAATTGATAAGGAAGTCAAAAAGTACGTTAAAGAACTTACCGAAAGAATCAAACATTAAAATAAATTTAAATTAAATACAAAAAATGAAGAATATGGCCTATTCTTCATTTTTTGTTTAGTTTTGCTTGAAGTAATTAAGATTGCTTTCTAATCCATTAAATCAGTTAAATTTTTAAATAAAATATCCATGAAAATATTGATGGTCTGTTTGGGGAATATATGCAGAAGTCCTTTAGCAGAAGGAATTATGAAGACCAAGCTTCCTGAAAACTATATGGTGGATTCTGCAGGAACAATCTCTATGCATGAAGGGGAACATCCAGATAAAAGAGCCATAAAAACAGCAGCAAATCACGGTATAGATATTTCAGAACAACGTTCAAGACCTATTACTGCTGAGGATTTTGAAGTTTTTGATAAAATATACTGTATGGATGTTGATGTTTTGGCGGATGTGGTTTCAAAAGCGGAGAATGAAGAACAAAGACAAAAAATATCCTTATTTTTAGAAGCTGCAGGAGATCATAAGAATACAGAAGTTCCCGATCCGTATTGGGGAGATATGAAAGATTTTGAAGAGGTCTTTCAGTTATTAGATCAAGGCTGCAATAAAATTGCAGAGAATTTACTTTTACAATCTTAATTATCAAACATTACAATAATTCAATAATATGCTTTTTTTACTTCCTGCTTATCTTTCAGAAAATACTTCTATCACTCATTTTTCACCTGTGATTAAAGAATATATCATGCAGACAGATTACTTCTTTGTGGAAAATGAAAAAACAGCAAGGAAAGTAGTGAAGTTTTTTGCTCCTGAAAAAAAACAGTCGGATCTGAAACTTTTTCTTTTAGACAAATACACTGAAAATGCTGATATCAAGGAAGCTCAACAATTGATGTTAAAAGGTCAGGATTTTGGCCTGCTTTCAGAAGCCGGACTTCCTTGTATTGCAGATCCGGGAAATCTAATGGTAAAATGGTGTCATGAAAAAAATATCAGAGTGATTCCCATTTCTGGACCTTCATCGATTATTCTGGCTCTTATTTCAAGTGGCTTTAATGGGCAGGAATTTACATTTAACGGATATCTTCCTATTGATAAAAGCGAAAAGAAAAAACAGATTTTACATTTGGAAAGTTTAGTTCAAAAAACAGGCTATTCCCAGATTTTTATGGAAACTCCCTACAGGAATAACCAGCTTTTTGAAGATCTGACGAAGTTTTTATCACCCAATACAAAGTTATGTATTGCTGCAAATATTAACGATCCTGAACAGGAATTTATTAAAACAAAGACTATTAAAGACTGGCAAAAACAGAAACCGGAACTTCATAAAATTCCTGCTGTATTTGTTTTGGGTAAATAATCAAAAAAAAGTTTAACTGTCATTCTGACAAAGGAAGAATCTCAAGTTTATTATTAAAGATTCTTCATTGCGCTTCTGAACTTCGTTTGTAAACCTTCAGTTTATATTCAGAATGACAGACTAAATATTTAATTAATTGTAGGGTTACTTTTTCTTTCTGCTCCTCCATTTTCTCCAAAGAAAAACAATCACCGGAATCAATAAAAAGAATGGCCAAAGTGATATAATTCCCAGAATAAAAGTCACAAAGCTATTCCATCCTTCCGTTACAGAATCTCCGAAACGGCTTCCGAAACCAATATTTGAAGTGGCAGAGCTTCTTACTTTCTCCTTGTATAAATTTAGATTTAATGTACTGTAATTTACACGGTCATCAATAAAACGCAATCTGCCTTCCGACACATCGATTTCGTCTTCGAGTTCACGGATGTTTTCCTGAATTTCCAAAATATCTTTCGTGGTTGCGGCACTTTTCAGCATATCTCTGTACTTTTCAAGATATATTTTTTTGTTGGCTAATTTTATGGAAACATCGGTATATTCTTCTGTCACATCATTTGATGATATATTTTTAGATAGAACAGAACCTACTCCGTTAGAAAAAGAATTCACAAGAGCATCAAAGTTTTTATGGGGAACTCTGATGGTAATGTATAAATTTTCGTCTATGTCTGTATTCTGAAACTCTTCCTTTTGAATATAAGCCTGATTGTTTTTTATAATTTCATTGATCTGATCCTGCGATTTCTTAATATCTCCGACCTGAATTTTCATATCTCCATTTTTAATAATTTTCTTGGAAATAGTGTCAATTCGTTGGGTTGAAGATGGAGTTTTATTTTCTGAAGCAGCTTTCTCTGATGGCTGAGATGCATATGACGCAACAGGTGAGTTAACTGCTACTTTATCTTCTTGAATAATTTCGGTTAGGTCGGCACGAACTTCCTCTTGGGCAAGATTTTCAGATTTTTTACAACCTATAAAAATGATACAAAATAGAGAGAAATATAATTTTTTCATACATAAAGTTTTGATTGTTTTATCAAAAAGCATGCGAAGAATTAATTTTTATTTCAAATTTTCAATAATTGTTTGAAATTAATATGATTTTTATTGTTTAAGCAGTTCAAATACTTAAAATTGAATTTATTTTATATTTTTATTGAATGAAAAAGAGTCTTTTAGCCATTGTATGTTTTCCGTTTCTAATCTATGCTCAGGAAGTTCCGAAACTGACAGATGAAATGGCGATCAAATTATCCGAAAAACCGCTTCACTGCATCAATCAGGAGTATCCAAATAAAACCGCACATATTATTAATAATGCCGGAGAAGTTCCGTTGAGTCCAAAAGATCTGCATCCGAGCTTTTACGGGTGTTTTGACTGGCATAGCTCTGTTCATGGGCATTGGATGTTGGTTCGTTTATTAAAAACAAAACCGGATTTATCCATTACAAAAGACATTGAAAACATTCTTGATAATTCCTTTAAAAAAGAAAACCTTCAGACAGAGGCGGATTATTTTACAAAATATCAATTAACCGGAACTTTCGAAAGAACATATGGGTGGGCCTGGTTATTGAAACTGGACGAAGAATTAGTAACCTGGAACCATCCGAAAGCCAAAATCTGGCATCAGAATTTAAAACCTTTAACGGATAAAATTTTGAGCTCATGGAAAGTCTTTCTACCTAAACAGACGTATCCAAACAGAACCGGAGTTCATCCCAATACAGCATTCGCTATGGTTTTTGCTTTGGATTGGGCAAGAGCAACAGGTGATAAGATTTTCGAGAATCAACTGATCGAAAAAGCCAAATATTTCTATTTAAATAATACAAAAACTCCCGCTTATCTGGAACCGGACGGATCGGATTTCTTTTCGCCAAGTTTAGAAATTGCAGATCTGATGAGAAGAGTTCTGCCTCAAAAAGAATTTGTACAGTGGCTCAATAAATTCTACGAAAAACGAAGTCTGGAAAATATTGAAAAAATTCCTGTAGTAAGTGATCTGAGTGACTATCAAACCGTGCATTTGGTTGGATTATCTTTCTCAAAAGCATGGTGTATGAAAGGAATTGCCAAATCCCTTCCGGATAATCATCCCTTGAAAAAAGAATTTCAAAAAACAGCCACCGTATTTTTAAATAACGGACTTCCGCTACTTTTCCAGGGAAATTACGGCGGAGATCATTGGCTGGCAAGTTTTGCAGTCTATGCTTTGGAAGATTAATATCTTATTCCAAGCTTTTTAAGAATAAAGCTTAATAACCAGATGGGACCAATCAGAAGGAATTGTAAATCTTTCAGGAAAGACGGTTTTTTGCCTTCAATTTTATGTCCGACAAATTGTAGAATCCAGGTGATGACAAATATGGCCAGGTAAAAAATCCATGATTTTTTGCCAAAAGTGACATTGGCTAAAGAAACAAAATGTTCCATCAAAAGCATTACAAAAATCATGATGATGGCAATTCTCCACGACAATCTGAAATAAAAAATAGTTACCAGAGCCAGAGCAATGAAGCTTGCAACGCTCATGAACCCAAAATATTTCAAATATATATTGGGAGTCGGGATGTATGAGATGAAACCTAAAATAGTCCAGAAGATTAAAGGGACGCAAATCCAGTGAATCAGTTTGTTGGTAGAGTTTCTGTGGCTATCGCCATATTCGGCGAGTAACAAATCAATCTTTCTCATATCAGGCTATTTTGTAAAATACTAAAATAATAAATTTTTGCAATCGCTCAAGACTTTGCTTACATTTGTGTTATGTCTGTCTTAGAAAAGTTCGGAGTTGATGTTTTTACGCAACATAATATATTCGAGAGAATTGCTGTCGATAAGCCTTTCCGTCCTGAAAATCCGGCATTCATTTTCATTAAAACAGGTACCATAAAGCTGAAGCAACATTTCCGTGATCTGGAGCTTTCCGCCAATATGTTTATGGTGACAGACCCGCAAACGATTTACGAAGTGGTTTCAGTGAGTGATGATTTTCAGTCGAGAATGGTTTCCTATAAACGGGAATTTATTTCAGCTTTATCACTAAAGTTCAACAGATTAATAACCTACCGTTACTTCAGGCAGCAAATGAACATCGGAGTTCCTTTTCATCAGGATGAAATGGATGTAGTCTGGAAAAGTGTGAATTTTCTTAAATATATCCTGGATTCGGAAACAGAAATGATGTACAAAAAAGAAATGGTGGAACATTTATTTTCTGTTTTCTGTTATCAGATGGCAGGAATTATTTCCAAAGAAGACAACAATTCGATGAACCAGATGTCAAGACAGGAGGAAATTGTTTTTGTATTTCTGACCGATCTCGCAGAACATCATCTCATGGAGCGGTCAGTTGAATTTTATGCCGAACGTCAATCGATTACAACCAGACATCTTTCATCCGTTGTTAAGTCCATTACAGGGAAGTCTGCAAGCCAGATTATAGCTTTAATTGTAATTAACGAAGCTAAAGTGCTTTTAAACTCTTCAAATAAAACTGTTTCGGAGGTTTCTTCAATTCTTGGATTCAGCGACCAGTACTCTTTTTCACACTTTTTTAAGAAGCATTTAGGCGAAAGTCCGACTCAATACAGACATCAGTTCGAAAACTAAAATCTTACATTTGAACATCTTTTTCCAATTCTCAAACATTTGTTTGAGTTTTTGAACGCCATAACTTTGTATCCGTAAAACAAGGTAAAATGGTAAAGAACGTAAAAACAGCGCTATCACTCGTGATAGCATTATTTCCTGCGCTGTTTTTTTCGCAAGAAATAAAACAGATGACAGCGAATGAGGTGGCCGAACTCGCCGTGCAAAATCATCAGCAGCTAAAAGTTTCGGCACAGAATATCGATATTGCCAAACAGAATACTAATGTTGCAAAACTTCAGAAGCTTCCTACAATAACAGCTTCTACAAGTCAATTTTATTTAGGGGATGCGGTGGCGATCGATAAAGATTTTTCCAACTCCATCAATATTCCGATGCCTCATTACGGAAGTTCTTATGCAGTTCAGGCAACGCAGCTGATCTTCAAAGGAGGATTGGTAAATAAATCTATTGAACTAGCCGGACTTCGCGAACAGCTTTCAAAATTGGATTTAGAAAAGAATAAGCAGGATGTGAAATTTTTGGTCATTTCCAATTATCTAGATGTTTATAAGATCTTAAACCAACAGGAAGTATTTCAGAATAACAAAAGACTGGCTCAGGAAAGATTAAAAAATGTCCAGAAATTTTATCAGCAGGGAATGGTTACCCGAAATGAAGTGATTCGTGGTGAACTGGCCATCAAAAATTTGGATCAGGGGATTTTGACTTTGGTGAATAATAAGAAAATCCTCAATTATAATTTAAATATTGCTTTGGGATTACCGACTGATACCGAGATTATCCCGATTGAAACTTTAGGGAACAAAGAGGCCGGAATCGGGATGGAATATTATATAAATCTTGCTCACGAAAGCAATCCTTTAATGAAATCTGCGAAAACCAATATAGATGTTGCAGACAAAAATATTGAGATTATAAAAACCGATAAAATGCCTACGGTTGCCGGTTTTGGAGGGTATACTTTACAAAGACCGATTACTACAAGGAACCCTGTGTTGGATATGTATTCCGGAGGCTGGCAAACAGGAGTTTCTTTAAGTTATAATATTGATAATTTATATAAGACGAAAGAAAAAGTAAAGCTAGGAGAGCTGCAAAAAACGCAGGCCAATGATGCGATGACTTTAACGCAACAGAATATTGATATGACTGTAAACGCGGCCTATGTAAAATACCAGGAGTCTATTCAACAGGCAGACATTTTGAATGATGCTAAAAGATTGGCTGAAGAAAACTATAAGATTACAGAAGCTAAATATTTGAATCAATTGGCAGTGCAGGCAGAAATGATTGATGCGCAAAATCAGAAGCTTCAATCGGAGCTGGATTATGCCAATGCAGAAATCAATGTACTGTATCAATATTACAATCTTCTGAAATCTACGGGAACTCTTTAATTTTTAAAACTGAAAACAATGGAAAACAAGGAACAAAATACTCAAAATACATCTTCAGCACCTGTACAGTCAAGTGCTGCAGCAAAAAGGAAAGAAAATAAAAAGAATAAAATCAGAGCTATTATTTCGAATATTATTGTCTTTTTGGTAATCGGTTTCGGATTATTCTGGCTGGTTCGTGAATATTTTCATATTGGAGACAAAACTTATACTGAAGCGGCGCAGGTTGAGGAATTCATTAACCCGATTAATACCCGAGTTTCGGCTTATATCAAAGAAATAAAATTCATTGAACACCAGAAGGTTAAAAAAGGAGATACTCTGGTCATTCTTGATAACCGGGAAATTCTAACGCAGCTTGGTCAGGCTGAAGCAGCTTATCAGAATGCTTTGGCTCAAAGAACGGCAACAAGCTCATCAGTGAATACGGTTTCAAACAATGTTAATGTGATGGAATCTAACATTGCCGGTGCAAAAGCAAGGCTCTGGAATGCTGAACAAAATTTAACCCGATATAAAAATCTTCTGGCTTCTGAAGCCGTGACAAGACAGCAATATGATCAGGTAAAAACGGAATATGATGCTCAAAAAGCGGCTTATGAAACTCTGGTAAATCAAAAACAGTCTGCGAATCTTTCTACAACGGAAGTGAAAAGTAAATTAGGAATTAATGATGCCGAAATTAAGAGAACAAAATCAGCTTTGGATATGGCAAAAATTAATTTATCATATACGGTAATTACAGCTCCTTATGATGGAGTAATGGGAAGAAGAACAATTTCAGAAGGGCAATTAATTCAACCGGGACAACAAGTAGCAACGATTGTTCTAAACGGTCAAAAATGGGTAACTGCTAACTTTCTTGAAAGCCAGATGCCTAATATTAAAATCGGGGAAAAAATGATGATGACAACTGATGCTTTGGGTGGACAAAAATTTGAAGGGGTAGTAACTGCGATTTCCGCAGCAACGGGTTCAAGGTATTCAAGTGTTCCTACGGATAATTCGACCGGAAACTTTATTAAAGTGCAGCAGAGAATTCCTGTAAGAATTGAATTTACGGCTTCCAACAAAAAAGAAGATGTAGATAAGCTGAGCGCAGGGATGAACGTGAATGTGAGTTTTGAAGGTAAAAAGTAAAAAGGATTAAGTAAAAAGTAAGATTCTATAAGTTTAAAAAATAGATAAGAGGTTCAATTCAATTGATTATAAATCTATAATCTGCGTAATAATTGAATCTTTTTACTTCTTACTTGGCTCTTAGTTAAATCTACAAATATGTACAATAAAGGATTATATAACGACTGGGTTCCAAAACCCATACAGCTTTTACTGATTGTATTGCTTCTTGCCGTAGTGATGCCATTGGGTGGAGTTTACGTGGGAAATATCAGTTATGTAGTAAGCGGAACCGGTGCGATGACGGAATATTTCATGTGGGCGAATTATGCGACGACTATAGGAATGGGAGCATGTATGCCGGTTGTTCTCAGAATGAAAATGAGATTTAAGGTTCGGGATAAAATGACTGTTTTACTGGTGCTTTTAGGACTGCTGAGCTATCTCAATTCAACTACCCTTGATCCGATGATCTTTGTATTTTCTTCATTATGTATCGGGTTTTTAAAAATGATGGTAACAATAGAATTGTTTTTACCATTAATGGCGATGATCGGCAACAGAGGAATGTTTTATGGTGCGTTTTATACATTTGTTTTAGTGCTCAATCAGATTTCTGGATATTATGCAGCACAAGTTTCAATTAATTATAACTGGCAGCATTTTTATGTCATCATGGCGGTCGCATGTTTTGTGCTGGCTTTGGTGCATTGGGTTTTTATGCATGATAAATACTTTGCCCTAAAAGTTCCGCTACATTATATTGACTGGCTGAGTATATTGCTTTTCGTTTCTACATTTATGTTTTCAGCCTATGTTTTTTCATTCGGAAAACAGCAGGATTGGCTCAATTCAAAAAATATTATCAATGCGAGTATAGCAGCGTTTTTAAGTTTTGCCTTGTTAACTATTCGTCAGCTTACTTTAAAAAGACCTTATTTATCCTTTAAAATATTCACAAAAAATAATGTTCAGCACGGATTGTTCATGCTTTTTATGCTAGGAATGTTTTTGGGAACAACTACGATTCAGAATTCTTTTGCAGTGGGAGTATTAGGATATGATCAGCTGACAAATGCCAAACTGAATGTATTGATGATTCCAGGGCTTATTGTAGCCGGATTAATTGCCATTTTCTGGTTTAAAAAAGAAATTCCTTTGAAGATGTTTATCTTTTCCGGTTTTTCAGCAATGTTAGGATATACAATTGTGATGTACTTTTCCATGGTATTGGAATTCAATTACGAAAACTGGTATTTACCGATGTTCCTGAAAGGATATGGAATGGGTTCACTTTTTATTTCCGTTTGGTTTTACACATTGGATAAACTGGAAATGGATGATATGTTGGCCGCTATAGGATTGGTATTGGTTTGGAGAACGTTTTTAGCCGTTGGAGTTTTCTCAGCATTATATTCATGGTACCTGTATCATTTTCAGGTAGTTGCCATTGGAGATCTGGCTGTTTATATAGACGGAATGACTGTTACTCCTCAAAATACAGCAGGTTTGAAAGCTATTCAGCTGAATGCCATCATTGTAGCGAGTAAAAAAATATTTGGATATATTATTCTGGCTGGAATCGGAGTATTGATCTATGTTTTTACCCATCATTTTGGAAAGGAACGTTTCGAATATGCGAGATTTGTTAAAATATTAGGAGGAAAATCAGCTTTGGCGAGAAAAAGACTTCGCGAAAGAAAAAAAATAGTACATGAAATAAAAGATGCAGCAGGTCCTGCATTATAAAGAAACCTTGTTTTTCACTTGTAAAACTCCATTTTATTGTAAGATGGGGTTTTACTTTTTACGGCTAAAAAATTAAACAATTATTTAAAAATATGAAATTTTTCATACTGCTTTGTTTTTATTCTTTCTAAATAAAAATTATTTTTGAAAATATTTTATAAAATTTTTAATCAAGAAGAATGAAAAAGCATTATGTTGTTGCCGCTTTCCTGATTTCAGGAGTCGTATTTTCTCAAACGACTACGGATTCTACAAACGCTAAAAGTATTGAGGATGTGGTTATTGTAGCTTCGAGAAAACCTACGAAAATCTCAGAAATTCCCGGTACGGTTTGGGTGGTTCAGAAAGAGAAAATCCAGGAGCAGGTAAAGAGCGGAGTTCCCATTAAAGAAATGTTGTCCATTTTAATTCCGAGTATGGATATTGGTCCACAAGGAAGAACCAATTACGGACAAAATATGCGCGGACGTTCTGCTTTAATTATGATTGACGGGGTGTCATTGAATAGTATCCGTACAATCAGCCGACAGCTTGATGCAATTGATCCTTTTAATATTGAAAGAATTGAAGTGCTTTCCGGTGCAAGTTCCATTTATGGTGGGAATGCGACGGGAGGAATTATAAATATCATTACCAAACTGCCTTCGAAAAAAGGAATGAGCGGTGAAACGGAAGTGGGAGTCCGTACCGGATTTATGGGAAGTGATGATCATGATTTCCGTGCGGCACAATCTATTGCAGCAAAGGGAGAGAAACTTTTTGGGAGATTAGGAGTTGCCTATCAACAAAATGGTGGAGTCTACGGAGCAGACCAGAAACAGATTCTTACTGATATTACCCAGACGGATCTTCAATACAACCAGTCATTGGATATCCTGGCTACAGGAGGTTATAAGTTTAATAACAATCATAAAATTACAGCTTCTGTTCAGTATTATAATTCTAAATTTAATGGAGATCGCAGCTTATATTTAGGTCAGAATCTTGCCGCTTTTACTACCAAAAATGCAAGTCTGCTGGAGATGAGAGATGGTTTTTCTTCAGATAAAAATATCGGAACAGAACGGTATATGGGGACCTTAACCTATAATGGAAATAATATTTTGGGAGGTCAGGATCTATACGTGCAGTTGGCAACAAGAGGGGAGAAATTAGGTTTCTATCCGTTTCCGGGAACAGTAAAATTACCGGCTACAACTTCCTATATGTCTTCTTCTCAACAAAATACTTTTTATTCAGGTCTAAAAGCATTGCTGTCAAAATCCTGGCGAGGACTGAATGTAACGTATGGGGTAGATGTAGATCTGGAAAAATTTGAGGGAAACCAATCCGTATATGATATTGCTAAAACAATGTCAAGCGGCGGATTAATTAATGAAACCAAATACAGCCTGGGAAGATATCCTACCAATCATTCGGAAAGTTATGCAGGATACGTTCAGGCAAAATATAATATTCTTCCAAAATTACAGCTTAACGGAGGGGTAAGATATCAGAATATGAATGTAAGAGTAGACGATTTCATTGGGTCACAACAGCAAACTCAGGTTGCTATGGGATACGGAACATCTGCTTCTGCCATTCCGGGAGGAAAAAGCTCTTATGATGTGACTCTTGCCAATGCTGGATTACTATATCGATTTAATGAACAACATCAGGTTTGGGGAACTTTTTCACAAGGAGTAAGTTTGGCAGACCCTTCAAAATACTATGGAATTGGAGTATATACTCTTAATGCAGGCACAGGAAACTGGGATGTTACTTCAAGTATTAATGTAAAGGAGCAACCTTTACAGGCTATTAAAACCAATCAGTTTGAAGCAGGTTATCGTATCAGCAAAGGAGGATTAAGAGGACAGATTGCCGGATTTTTAAGTACTTCGGATAAAAATATTACGGTAGACAGAACGACGTTCCAGATTTTGGTCAATGATCTGAAATTAAAAAATATGGGAATTGAAGCTGAGGTTTCTTACAGCATGAATAACGGAGTATATTTCGGAGCCAGCGGATTGTTGATCCAGTCTCAGGTAGATAACAAAGGGGAGTGGCAAAAGCAGGAGATTTATAACGCCTCTCCATCAAAGTTGGTGACGTATATTGGATATAATGTCAAAAACTGGTCATTCAGATTCCAGTCACTGCAAAACTTTAAATTGAAGGATGATATTAATAATGAAATTGATGGGTACAATACCTCTGATTTAATGGTAGGCTACCGATTCAATTGGGGGAAATTCAATTTAGGAATTCAGAATATCTTCAATACAGATTATCAGACAATCTGGAGTAAACGTTCTCAGGTACTGTATTCTTCTTATGGAATTCCTGAACTGTTTAATTATAAAGGAAGAGGAAGAACATACAATCTTTCCTATACTTTCGAATTTTAATTCCATTATATAAAACAAAAACAGACTTCTTTACTGGGAAGTCTGTTTTTTTATAAGTTGATTAAGTAATTTTTAATTACGGAAATATTGTCTCACATCCGCTGAATCAAAGGTGTAATCTGCCTGATTTTCAGATTTGTCTAATTTCTTGCTAATCGTTAAAGCCCATAAAACAAGTTCTTTGCAGAAGTTTTGATCTTCTTTACTCAATTCAGAGGCGTTTTCCTCAACAACTGTTGTAAGGGGTTGTATCTTATTCAGTTTAGCATAGAATTCCTTATCCGTATCCGCATAGTTTAGCTCCAGCTGATTCTTCGAAAACCATTGAATCAAGTCTGTATATGGAGTTTTAATTCCCTCTTTTTCCAGTTTTGAAATACGTGGGAAAATATCCTCAAACAATCTCATAATAGCTTGATCAATCAGAATTTTGGCAACATGATCCGCGCCTTCCTGTTCGCCTTCATATACCAATTCTATTTTTCCGGTAATGGAAGGAATAATGGACATAAAATCTAAAAGACGGATGTTAGTTTTTTCTGAACCGGTTTCCAAAAGTCGCAGTTTAGCCGCCGCAAAAAGGTTTTCCATGGCACTGATGGTTAATCGAGCGCTTACTCCGCTTTTGGCATCCACATATTCACTGTCTCTGGCTACGAAAGCTACTTCTTCCAAAAGGTTTTTTGCCAAATCGGGGATCTGAATTTTGTCCCGGTCTTCTGAAGAAATTAGAGCTTCCTGTTCGGTAATTTGCTTAGCAAGTTCAACACTTTTCGGATAATGAGTGAAGATCTGGGAACCTATTCTGTCTTTTAACGGTGTTACGATACTTCCTCTGTTGGTATAATCTTCAGGGTTTGCGGTAAACACAAACTGAATATCCAAAGGCATTCTCAACTGGAAACCTCTGATCTGAATATCACCTTCCTGTAAAATATTGAACAAGGAAACCTGAATTCTGGCCTGCAGATCGGGTAATTCATTCAAAACAAAAATAGAACGGTTGGCTCTTGGGATCATTCCGTAATGTAAAACTCTTTCGTCTGAATAAGGTAATTTTAAAGTAGCCGCTTTAATAGGATCGATGTCTCCGATTAAATCTGCAATATTCACATCAGGAGTTGCCAGTTTTTCAAAAAAACGGTCTGAACGGTGAACCCATGAAATCGGTGTTTCATTACCAAGTTCCGCAATCAGGTCTCTCGCATATTTTGAAATCGGTTGAAACGGACTGTCGTTAATTTCAGAACCTTTTACAATTGGCATATATTCATCCAAAAGATTGACCATGCTTCTGGCAATTCTTGTTTTTGCCTGTCCGCGCAATCCCAAAAGATTGATATGATGACCCGCCAAAATTGCTTTTTTCAATTGCGGAATCACGGTATCTTCATAGCCGTAAAGTCCTTCAAAAACAGGTTCTTTAGCTATGATCTTAGCAATTAAATTAGCCTGAATTTCCTGATTGATGGTTTTATCTGTATATCCTGATTTTTTTAATTCTTTAAATGTTGTATCGTTTTTCATTTGTTTAATGATATAATGTTTTATAGAGCAATATTAATTAACGTCTTACTTAGATTTAACTAACTGCTTTATTTGGTTGGTAAAGACATTTAACTTTTATCTTTTTACTTTTTCCTTGGCTCTTTCTTTAAATCCTTTTAATCCTATTCTTCTCGTAATCTTCAAAAATCATCTGTCCTAATCCTGAAAGTCCTGTAAGGAAAGCTTTTCCTTTATTCTGAGCGGTAAAGATTTCTACAAATTTTCGGAGATAAGGATCCTGTGCAATCATGAAAGTAGTGATCGGAATTTTCAGTTTTCTTGCCTGTGCTGCTTTATGAAGACATTCAGAAACAATTCTTTCATCAAGTCCTACACTGTTCATGTAATATTCTCCGTTTGGTAACTTCAGGCAGCTTGGTTTTCCGTCGGTAATCATAAAGATCTGTTTATTGGTATTTCTTTTTCTTCGGAGAATATCCATTGCCAGTTCCAACCCGGCAACTGTATTTGTATGATACGGCCCAACTTGTAAATAAGGAAGATCTTTAATTTTAATCGGCCAGGCTTCATTTCCGAAAACAATAATATCAATAGAATCTTTCGGATATTTTCTTTTGATTAATTCCACCAGAGCCATGGCTACTTTTTTAGCGGGAGTAATCCGGTCTTCACCATACAGAACCATAGAGTGACTGATGTCTATCATTAAAACCGTGCTCATCTGAGCTTTGTGTTTGGTTTCTTCTACGATGAGGTCGTCTTCCGTCATTCTGAGATCTGAAATCCCATTGTTGATCTGGGCGTTTTTCAAACTTTCAGTCATATTTACCGCTGATAAATCATCACCATATTGAAAATTCCGGTTTTCTCCATCACGTTCATCTCCGATTCCGGTTTTGTTGGTTCGGTGATTTCCGACACCACTTTTCTGGAGCTTCCCGAAAATCTTATCCAGGGCATATTCACGCAAAGCGGCTTCCAGTTTGGCAGTCAGCACATTTTTACCTTCTCCGGTTCCGGAATTGCCATCTTCAGGATCTTCCGCTTTGATATAGCCGCGTTTCTTCAAATCTTCTTCAAAATCTTCACGAGTGTATTCATCATCGAAAATATTATATTCTCTGTCGAGCATATCGAGCCATTCAAAAGCTTCTTCAAGATCGCCGGAAGTGTGGATGAGCAAATCTCTGAATACATCGAAAACCCTGTCGAAATTGGAAATTTCCTCCGGAACATGCTTACTGAAAGTAAAACCCTGATGAACATTAAAACTTTTATTTGTCATGAGGTTGTTCTTGTATTTAAAACAGACAAGTTAGGAAAATATTATAAGAAGAATAGTGCTTGAAAAATAGAAAATGTTAATGATGCTTATAAAGTATTTAAAATGATTTTTAAAGAAATAATACTCTCAATTAAGAATATATTTTTTGTTTCTTTTCGGAACGCAGTATCTTTGCAGCCATATTTACAGCTATGAAAGACTTAATGGGCCATGCGATTTGGGATTTTTATCATGATGAAGATCCAAAAGATTTGCAGACTGAAACTTCAATTTCCGAACTGGATGAGCTTCCGGTGGATTATCTTTTCCGAGATTTTGAAGATATGAATGATATTGAACAGAAAGCTTTAAAACTATCCAAAGGGAAAGTTTTGGATATTGGGGCCGGAGCAGGGTCGCATTCTTTATACCTTCAAAATGAAAGAAATCTAGATGTTACCGCATTGGATATTTCACCAAAATCCATTGAAGTTTGTAAATTAAGAGGAATTAAAAAAGCGGTTGCCGAAAATATGCTTCATTTTGAAGGAGAAACTTTCGATACAATCTTGTTATTGATGAACGGAACCGGGATTTTCCAAAGTCTCAATGTTATTGATATTTACCTAAAGAAACTCTATTCTTTATTAAATGAAAAAGGACAGATTATAATTGACAGCACAGATATTTTATACATGTTCGATAAAGACGAAGATGGTGGAGTTTATATTCCTGCGGAAGGATATTACGGAGAGCTGGATTATATCGTTCATTATAAAGGTGAATCCGAAGATCCAATCAAATGGCTGTATCTGGATTTCAATACTTTGAAAAACGCGGCTAAAAACAATAGTTTTAAAATTGAGCAAGTTTTGAAGAATGAAGATGCTTATTTAGCGAGACTGACTAAAAAATAATGAATTAGAGATGCTTCGGCAAGCTCAGCATGACATCTCTAATACTATTCGCATATAAATATGATATTATAAAATGGTTGGAATTCGCGGTGTCATGCTGAGACTGTCGAAGCACCTTTTAAAGTATAAAAAACAAAAAATCCACATGAATTTCATGTGGATTTCTTTATCTGAAAATATTAAAAATTATCCAATTTCAATACCGTTCTCAACTTTGCTGTCATCCGGTGTTACGAAAGATAGCTTTCCGTCCGGTTTTGTTGTTAATAGCAACATTCCCTGGGATTCAATTCCTCTGATCTTTCTTGGAGCAAGGTTTAATAAAATCATCACCTGCTTTCCGATTACTTCTTCAGGAGTGAAGCTTTCTGCAATTCCCGAAACCACAGTTCTTACGTCAACGCCTGTATCAACGGTAAGTTTTAATAATTTATCTGCTTTTTCAACTTTTTCAGCTTCTAAGATGGTAGCTGTTCTCAAGTCAATTTTTGTAAAATCATCAAAAGTGATTTCTTCTTTCATAGGGTTTGCGTTAGGGTTTGTTTTTTTATTGTTTTGCTTTGTGTCTTCCAGCTTTTGGATTTGAGCTTCGATGACATCGTCTTCAATTTTTGAGAAGAGAAGTGATGCTTCGTTGATTTTATGACCGGTTTCAATTAAAACAGATTTTGTTTCAACATCATTCCAGTCTGACCTCTGTACATTGAACATGTTCAATAATTTCTCAGAACTGAAAGGCATGAATGGTTCGCATAACTGGGCTAAAGCAACAGCAATCTGAGCTCCAACAAATAAGGATTGAGCCGCTTTTTCGGGATTGTCTTTAATGGTTTTCCAAGGTTCTTCTGTCTGAAGATATTGGTTTCCAAAACGAGCTAAATTCATCAAAGCTGTTAAAGAATTTCTGAATTCATAATTTTCTAAAAACCCTGAAATTTCTTTCGCTGCTTTGTTGATTTCCTTTAATTCAGGACTGTTTGTATCACCTTGAGGAACAACTCCGTCATAATATTTATGAATTAAAACAGCAACTCTATTGATAAAGTTCCCAAAAATTCCAACTAATTCAGAATTATTTTTCGTCTGGAAATCTTTCCAGGTAAAATTGTTATCCTTTGTTTCCGGAGCTGATGAAAGAAGAGCATATCTTAAAACATCCTGTTGTCCCGGGAAATCTTCTACATATTCGTGTGCCCAAACTGCCCAGTTTCTTGAAGTTGAAATTTTATCATTTTCAAGATTCAGGAATTCAAACGCAGGAACATTTTTCGGCATGATATAATCTCCATGAGCTTTCATCATCGAAGGGAAAATAATACAGTGGAATACAATATTATCTTTTCCGATAAAGTGAACCAAATCAGAATTTTCGCTTTGCCAGTAATCTTTCCAGTTTTTTCCGTTTTTCTCTGCCCATTCTTTCGTGAAAGAAATATAGCCGATTGGCGCATCAAACCAGACATACAGAACTTTTCCTTCTGCACCCGGAAGCGGAACCGGAACTCCCCAATTTAGATCTCTGGTCATGGCACGCGGTTTCAACCCGTCATTTAACCATGATTTTACCTGTCCGTAAACATTGGGTTTCCAGTCGTCTTTATGGCCTTCAATGATCCATTCGTTCAGGAAGTCTTCATATTCATTAAGTGGTAAATACCAGTTCTTTGTTTCTTTTAAGATAGGAACATTGCCGCTTAGCATTGATTTCGGATTGATCAATTCTGATGGAGAAAGGGTAGAACCGCATTTTTCACACTGGTCTCCGTAAGCGTTTTCGTTGCCGCAATTCGGACAGGTTCCAACGATATATCGGTCTGCCAGGAATTCTCCAGCCTGTTCGTCAAAATATTGTTCAGACAGTTCTTCCGTGAACTTTCCTTTTTCATAAAGAACCTTGAAGAAATCCTGACTTGTTTCATAGTGATTTTTAGACGTCGTTCTCGAATATTCATCAAATGAAATCCCTAAGTCTGAAAAAGATTTTTTAATGATTTCGTGGTATTTGTCGACGATATCCTGAGGAGTAACCCCTTCTTTTTTGGCTCTTATCGTAATAGGGATCCCGTGTTCATCTGATCCACAAATAAACGCTACATCTTTTCCCAATCTTCTCTGAAATCTTGCGTAAACATCCGCAGGAATATAGACACCTGCCAAATGTCCTATATGAACCGGTCCGTTTGCATAAGGCAAAGCTGCCGTAATCATCTTTCTGTTTGACATTTAATAGTAAAGTTTTAGCTGCAAAGATACTGATTATCTCCGAAAATTAATATCTGTGTCTTTTTAATAGTCGCTATATATTAATTATACGTTAAACCTAAATATTTTGTTAAACAATTGTTTAACTTTTTATTATAATATAGATTGTGTTATGTTTAGCATATCATCGTTTAATGTATTGGTCTATAGCAATCTAACTTTTTATTGGGTTTTAATATAAATAATTTTATTTTAATTTTTTGTTAATTTTAT
>JBCNMJ010000073.1:0-19959 GCA_039594975.1 Chryseobacterium sp.
GTTAACATTTCATAATTTTGTGGAAATTCAAATTTAAACTTATATGGCAGGTTTAACGAGTTCTACGATAGGTAGAAAATATGCTATGGCATTATCAGCTCTGTTTTTGCTGATTTTTCTTATACTGCATTTGACGACCAATTTGTTATCAGTTCTTAACAGGGATGCATTCAATACGGCATCCGATTTTATGGGCTATAATCCTTTTGTGCAGTTCTTAATGCAGCCTGTTCTTGGTTTCGCAGTTATTTTCCATTTTATTATGGGATTTGTTCTTGAAATTAAGAACAATAAGGCGCGTCCTGTAAAGTACGCTTCAAACAATCCTTCTGTGAACTCTTCATGGATGTCTAGAAATATGATTATTTCTGGAGCTGTTGTTTTGGCTTTCTTGGCGCTTCACTTATACGATTTCTGGATACATGAAATGAATTACAAGTATCTGGAAGGAATTGCTCCTGATGCAGAACGTTTCTGGCCAGAGCTTCACGAGAAGTTTGCTGATCTTTGGAGAGTAGCAATTTATGTAATTGCTTTTGTATTGTTGGGGCTGCACCTGGCTCACGGTTTCCAGTCTTCATTCCAGTCAATCGGGGCTAGACACCCAAAATATACTCCGGTAATTAAAGCTTTCGGAAAATGGTATTCAATCCTTATTCCTGCAGGGTTTATTTTTATCGCAATTTTTCACTTTGTAACTCAATAATATCAATATACCAATATGAGTAAATTAGATTCAAAAATTCCAGCAGGTCCTCTTAAGGATAAATGGAAAAATCATAAAGACCATATGAACCTTGTTGCACCAAACAACAGAGATAAGATTGATATTATTGTTGTAGGTACAGGTTTGGCAGGTGGTTCTGCTGCAGCTACTTTGGCTGAGCAGGGATATAATGTAAAAGCATTCTGCTATCAGGATTCTCCAAGAAGAGCGCACTCTATTGCAGCTCAGGGAGGAATCAACGCTGCTAAAAATTATCAGGGAGACGGTGACTCTACTTACAGATTATTCTATGACACTATTAAGGGTGGTGACTATAGAGCGAGAGAGGCCAACGTTTACAGGTTAGCAGAAGTTTCTGCAAATATTATCGACCAATGTGTTGCTCAGGGAGTTCCTTTCGGACGTGAGTACGGAGGTCAGTTAGATAACCGTTCTTTTGGTGGAGTTCAGGTAAAAAGAACTTTCTATGCAAAAGGACAGACTGGTCAACAGTTATTATTAGGTGCTTATTCTGCAATGAGCCGCCAGATCGGTAAAGGTAGAATCAAAATGTACAACCGTCATGAAATGATGGATCTTGTAATCGTTGACGGAAAAGCAAGAGGTATCATCGCAAGAAATCTTGTAACAGGTGAGATCGAAAGACATTCAGCTCACGCTGTTGTAATTGCTTCAGGAGGTTACGGAAACGTATATTTCCTTTCTACCAACGCGATGGGTTCAAACGTTTCTGCAGCTTGGAAAATCCATAAAAAAGGAGCGTATTTCGCAAACCCTTGCTACGTACAGATTCACCCGACTTGTATTCCGGTTCACGGAACTCAGCAGTCTAAGCTTACTTTGATGTCTGAATCATTAAGAAACTCAGGAAGAATCTGGGTTCCTAAAAAGATTGAAGATTCAATAGCAATCAGAGAAGGTAAATTAAGACCAGAAAACATCAAAGAAGAAGATAGAGATTACTATTTAGAAAGAAGATATCCTGCATTCGGTAACCTTGTACCGAGAGATGTTGCTTCAAGAGCAGCTAAGGAAAGATGTGATGCCGGATACGGAATCGAAAATAATGATACAAAAGAAGGGGTTTACCTTGATTTCTCTACAGAGATCATGAAAAAAGGTAGAGAAGCCGCTATCGAAAAGCATATTCACAATCCAACCGATCAGCAGATCTATGATTTAGGAAAAGCTTGGGTTGAGGAGAAATATGGTAACTTATTCGTAATGTATGAAAAAATTACTGCGGATGATCCTTACAAAACTCCAATGAAGATTTATCCTGCAGTTCACTACACAATGGGTGGTGTTTGGGTTGATTACAACTTACAATCTACAATTCCAGGATGTTTCGTAATTGGTGAGGCAAACTTCTCAGATCACGGAGCAAACAGACTGGGAGCTTCTGCTTTGATGCAAGGTTTGGCAGATGGATATTTCGTATTGCCTTACACAATTGCAGATTACCTTTCTGCAGATATCAGAACGGGAGCTATTCCTACCAATTCAGGGGCGTTTGACGAGGCTGAAAAAGGCATTAAAGATAAAATTGATTTCTTCTTAAATAATAAAGGAACTCATTCAGTGGATCATTTCCACAAGCAACTAGGAAACATTATGTGGAATAAAGTTGGTATGGGAAGAACTCCTGAAGGATTAGCAGAAGCGATCAAAGAAATTGAAGAAGTAAGAAACGACTTCTGGAAGAACGTAAAAGTTCCTGGAGATAATGATGGTATGAACACTGAGCTTGAAAAAGCATTCAGAGTTGCTGATTTCCTAGAACTTGGACAATTAATGGCTATCGATGCATTGCACAGAAATGAGTCTTGTGGAGGACATTTCCGTGAAGACCACTCAACTCCGGACGGAGAAGCGGAAAGAGATGACGTTAATTACAAATACGTCGGAGCTTGGGAATATCAGGGAAGCGACATCAACAAAGAGGTGTTGCATAAAGAAGAACTGATATATGACAACATCGAGGTTAAAACTAGAAGTTACAAATAATCTCCAACCTATAAATATAACATTATGAGTGCAAAAAAAGGCTTACATCTTACGCTGAAAATTTGGAGACAAAAAAATAATAAAACTAAAGGTCAGTTTGAGACCTATAAAATATCGGATGTTTCTACAGATTCTTCATTTTTGGAAATGCTGGACATCCTGAACGAAAATCTTATTAACGAAGGAAAAGAGCCTGTAGCTTTCGATCACGACTGTCGTGAAGGAATTTGCGGAATGTGTTCTCTTTACATCAACGGTAGAGCGCACGGTCCGGATACGGGAATCACTACTTGTCAGCTTCACATGAGAATGTTCAAAGACGGTGAAACTATCGTTATTGAACCTTGGAGAAGTGCGGCTTTCCCGGTTATTAAAGATTTAATGGTAGACAGAAGTGCATTCGACAGAGTAATGGCTGCTGGTGGTTTCATTTCGGTGAACACTTCAGGAAATACTTTGGATGCGAATGCAATTCCGGTTCCTAAAGAAGATGCGGACAAAGCTATGGATGCTGCGGCTTGTATCGGATGTGGAGCTTGTGTAGCTACTTGTAAAAATGGTTCTGCAATGCTATTCGTAGGAGCTAAAGTTTCTCAGTACGCCCTTTTACCACAGGGTAGAATAGAGGCTAAGAGAAGAGTTCTGAACATGGTAAAAGCTATGGACGAAGAAGGATTCGGAAACTGTTCAAATACCGGTGCTTGTGAAGTGGAATGTCCGAAAGGAATTTCTCTTGAAAACATCGCCAGAATGAACAGAGAATATATGGCAGCTCTTGTTGACAGAGGATAAAATTTTATCATATATTAAAGAAAAATCGTCACCTTTACAGGATGGCGATTTTTTTGTAGTAAAATGGAGAGAACATATAATTAAATTAGTGAAAATAGATTTTATAATGTATAAAAAATATCATTAAATGAAAAAGGTGCTTATCATGTTCAGTGATTTTTATCTCCGTATAATAAGTGTCATCCTATTGTTTTCCTGAATAACTGAAATATTAGTTAAATCTTTCATAAAATACCTTAAATAATTGTTTTCAGTTGATTGGAAAAACCTATTTTTGCTACATTATTAAAATCAAAAATGAAAAAATATCTTTTATTGTTTATCATCGCTGTTTTTGCGGTGTCTTGCTCTAAAAAAGTTGAAGTAAAAGGAAAAATTACAGGAGCTTCTCCGTTAGAGAGAATCGAATTTATTGAGGCTTCAGGGGTAGCAACGTTACCTTTGGCTAATATTGGTGTAAAAAATGACGGAACATTTTCTGGTAGCTTTGAAGCTCCTAAAAATGGAATGTATTTAATCAATTATGCAGGTAAGCAAAATTTAGTATATCTTAAAGGAGGTCAGACTCTTGAAATCTCCGGAAATGGAATGACATTTCCTTCAGAATATGTAATTACCGGTGATGCTAAAAAGAATAATGACTTCTTTATGGCAACTCAGAAATACCTTGGAGAATATGGACAGAAGGTAAACACTACAATGTCTGAACTGATGACGAAAGATGATAAAGCTTTTGTAGCAGGAGTTCAGAAAATTGAAAAAAACATTAGTGATAATATTGATCAGAATGTTAAAAAATTCAATCCGGATAATGAAATTGTAACCTGGAAAAAGAATGATCTTTCTGCAACGATACTTTCTATTCTTATGCAGTATGAAATGAGACAGAAGCAGTTCTCAGGAAATCCTTCTTTCAAACCTTCAAAAGTGTTTACAGATTATGAAAACAAGCTTCAGGAGAATAAGGATGTTATGGTAAAAGAAAATCCTTTCTACAGACAATATTTATTGACTAAAATTAGCCCTGATTTTCAAAAGTATGCGGAAGCTAACAGTAAAGGTAAAACTGACATTACAACTTCTGAGCTTTTCTCTCAGTATTTAAAAACGGATAAAAACCTTTCAGATACAGCTAAAGATTATTTATTAGCTTTCGTAATGGCACAATCTGATATTCACCCGGGTACTCCTGCTAAAACTTCAGATAAAATCAAAAAAATCATCGATACTGAAATTAAAGATGCTACCATTAAAGCAGACTTGGCTAAAATTCAAACAGCTGTAATCGGATTGAAAGTAGGTGAAATTGCTCCGGAAGCATCATTGATCAAGCAGGATGGTAAATCTTATAAATTATCAGAAAATAAAGGGAAACCTTATATGTTATGCTTCTATGCATCTTGGAATCCTTATATTGCAGAATCTACAGTGCCGGTTTTGAAGGAAGTTGTTAATTTCTATAAATCAAAAATGAATTTTGTTTTTGTAAATGTTGATGACACTAAAGATCAGTTTATTAAAACAAGCAATGCGATGTTCAAGGGAATTCCAGGAACAAACGTGTATGCAGAAGGAGGTTTAAATTCAGATATTGCGAAAAAATACGGGATCTATGGCTTCAAACTTCCCAATTTTGTAATCGTTGATAAAGATGGAAAAATTGCAAGCAGATCTTTTGTAAACCTTGGTGAACAGGAATTGGTAACAATTTTAGATAAGCAAACAGGTTTGTCTGCTCCTAAAGTAGATCCTAATGTTCAGTTACAGCAAGGTGCAGGAATGGATCCGGCAGTAGTAGCGGCTCAACAGGCTGCTGCACAAAAGCAGGCTCCTCAACCGGCTCAGGCAAAATAATAAACATTTAGTAACATATGAAACCTTATCTTCGGATAAGGTTTTTTTTATTGTATTTTTGCAAACTGAGACTTAAAGTTTCAATAGGAAAATAGAAAATTTTAGAATGAGCAGAAAGAATAAGAAAAATTTAGTTCTTGAAAATATAAAGTTGTTGACTGCAGGAGCAAAGGGTGTTGCTATCGGGAAAACGGAAGAAGGGAAAGCAGTGATGGTAACCGGAGCAATTCCTGGAGATATTGTGAATGTGAAAGTAAAGAAGGCGAAGTCAAAATATTATGAAGGCGAAGCTATAGAAGTTCTTGAAAAATCACCTTACAGAGTTGATGCAAAATGTATTCACTTTGGAGTTTGCGGAGGTTGCAAATGGCAGAATATGAGCTATGAAAAGCAGCTTGATTTCAAGCAGGAAGAAGTTTACAACAACATCAAAAGAATCGGAGGAATTGAAAACTTTGAAACCGTTCGGATTCTGGGTTCAGAAGAACAATATTTTTACAGAAATAAAATGGAGTTTTCGTTCTCGAATGCTCGTTGGCTTACTCAATATGAAATAAGTTCTGAAGAAAATTTTGGCAGTAAAGACGCTTTAGGTTTTCATATTCCGGGAATGTGGAGCAAGATTCTTGATCTTAAAGAATGTTTTCTTCAGGAGGATCCTTCCAATCAGATAAGACTTGCGGTAAAGAAATATGCTGTAGATAACGGGCTGGATTTCTTTGATGTCAGAAATCATGAAGGCTTTTTAAGAACCTTAATGATTAGGCAGAACTCTAAAGGCGAATGGATGGTCCTTTTCCAGTTGTACAGAGAAGAGAAAGAAAACAGAGAAAAGCTTTTTGAGTTTTTATTAGAGAAATTCCCTCAGATTAAAACCCTGGTGTATGCAATTAATCCGAAGCCGAATGATTCCATTTACGATTTGGATATCAATGTATATTTCGGAGAAGGGTATTTGATGGAAGAAATGGATGGATTGAAGTTCAAAATAGGCCCGAAATCTTTCTTTCAGACCAATTATAAGCAAGCACTGGAATTATACAGAAAAACCCTGGAATTTGCCGACTTAAAAGGTGATGAAGTGGTTTATGATTTATACACAGGTACAGGAACGATTGCACAATATGTTGCCAGAAACGCCAAACAGGTGATCGGTATAGAATCTGTTCAGGAAGCTATTGATGCTGCTATTGAACACGCAGAACTGAATGGTTTGACGAATACAACATTCTATTGTGGAGATATGAAAGATATTTTCAATGATGAATTCCTTGCTAATCACCCTAAAGCAGATGTTTTGATCACGGATCCACCAAGAGACGGGATGCATCAGAAAGTTGTGGAGCAGATTTTAAAGCTTTCTCCGGAGAAAGTGGTGTATGTAAGCTGTAATTCTGCAACCCAGGCAAGAGATCTTGCTTTGGTGAAAGAACATTATGATGTCATTAAAATTTTGCCTGTAGATATGTTCCCACAAACTCATCATGTGGAAAATATTGCATTACTTATCAAAAAATAATTACCTACATTTGAAATATTAATCATAAAATTTAAATGAAAAAAGTGAAAAACCTCAGTGCTGCCTTTATCTTAGTTACCTTAATGTTTGGTCAGTACGAATTGAAAGGTCAGGAAAAAGATTCTACAGCAGTAAAAATAGATACTGCCAAAGTGAAAAAGGATGATAAGAAAAAGCCTTCTATGAAGTCTTATAAAGAGATTATCACCGATAAAGCAATTTCCGACCAGGGGGTTATCACCGTTCATAAAATTGATGATAAGTATTATTTTGAAATTCCGGATGCTATATTAAAAAAGGAATTTCTTTTGGTAACAAGGCTTACAAAAGCAGCGGCAGGAATGCGTTCCGGTAGTGCCGGTTACGCAGGAGACCAGATCGGGCAGCAGGTAGTAGCTTTTGAAAAGGGGCCAAAAGATAAAATACTTTTAAGATCGATTTCTTTTGTTGACTATGCAAAAGATTCTACATCAGATATGTACAATTCTGTAATAAGAAATAATGTGCAATCTATTATCAAATCTTTTGATGTAAAAACATACGGAAATAATAAAAAATCTTCCGTCATTGAAGTAACGGATCTTTTAAATTCGGATAATGAGATGGTTTCTTTCGCTGCGAATTCTAAAGACGATTTTAGAGTAGGGACATTTCAGAAAGATATGTCTTTTGTGAATTTTGTAAAATCCTATCCAACCAATCTTGAGATCAATACCACCAAAACTTTTGCTCGTACGTTAGGAAGACCAATACCAGGAATTCCTGCTGCCAATCTGCCAAAAGTAAGTGGAAACTATACGGTGGAAATCAATTCTTCATTTGTTCTTTTACCGGAAAATAAAATGCAGGCAAGGTATTTTGACCCAAGAGTAGGATATTTTGCAGTAGGGTATACAGATTTTGATCTTGATCCTCAAGGTGTAAAAAGAGTTTCTCTGGTTAAAAGATGGAGACTGGAGCCTAAACCTCAGGATTTAGAAAGATATAAAAGAGGAGAGCTTGTGGAACCCGCAAAACCTATTGTATTCTATATTGATCCTGCAACCCCTAAAAAATGGGTTCCTTATCTGATCCAGGGGGTAAATGACTGGCAAAAAGCTTTTGAAAAAGCAGGTTTTAAAAATGCAATTTATGCTAAAGTTCCGGACCCGAAAGTTGATCCGGAATGGAGCCTTGAAGATGCAAGATTTTCAGCAATTGTATATAAACCTTCAGATGTGCCTAATGCTTCAGGGCCTTCAATTTCGGACCCGAGAACAGGAGAAATTATGGAAAGTCATATCAACTGGTATCATAATGTAATGATGCTGTTGAGAAACTGGTATTTTGTTCAGGCTTCGCCGAATGATGAAAGGGCAAGAAAAATTGAATTTGATGATAAATTAATGGGAGAGCTTATCCGTTTTGTTTCGTCTCATGAAGTGGGGCATACATTAGGATTAAGGCATAATTTCGGATCGAGTTCTACCGTACCTGTTGAAAAATTGAGAGATAAAAAATGGCTTGAAAAAAATGGTCATACTCCTTCAATTATGGATTATGCACGATTTAATTATGTAGCTCAGCCGGAAGATAATATCGGAGAATCCGGAATTATGCCGAGAATTGGGGATTATGATAATTGGGCTATTGAGTGGGGATATAGAAGATTCTATCAATATAATACTCCTGATCTGGAAAAGGAATATTTAAATAACTGGGTGATCAAAAATCTTAAAAACGAAAGACTTTGGTTCGGCACAGAAACCAATCCTTTTGATCCGAGATCTCAAAGTGAGCAGGTAGGAGATAATGCAATGATTGCAAGTGCTTACGGAATTAAGAATCTAAAAAGAATTATTGATAATCTTGAAAAGTGGACCAAAACTCCGAATGAAGATTATGATAACCTTGGAATGATGTATGACCAGGTAACCACACAGTTCAGAAGATATGCAGGTCATGTTTCAAAATATATCGGAGGACAGATGGAAACTCCTAAAACCGCAGAACAGTCGGGAGCGGTATATGAAGTGGTAGCTAAAAAAGATCAGAAGGAGGCTATGAAGTTTTTAGAGGAAAATGTTTTCACAACACCACAATGGCTGCTGAAAAAAGAAATTTTTGAAAAAACAGGAAAAACTCCGGTAAAAACAGTTGAAGATATTCAGAACGGCGTTCTTGCAAGAATTTTGAGCCCAATGGTTTTAAATAATATGTATCAGATGGAAGCGATAGATCCGAATACTTATACAACGGTTGAATTATTTTCAGATCTTAATGCTTCAATCATTAAAAGAGAAAATCCGGATGTGTATGGAAGAAATCTTCAGAGAAATTATATTGATAATTTAATTAAACTTATTGACGTGAAAAACTCTGACAGATCTGATGTTTCTGCTATTGCAAGAGGAAATTTAGTAATGATTAAAAAAGATCTTTCCGGAAGAGCGGATTCTAATACGGTAAATAAATATCACTATGAAGACTTGGTTTTCAGAATTGAAAAAGCTTTAGACCCAAAGTAAAGTAGAAGTATGAAATATATTAGCATTATTATATTATTATGTAGTCTCGGAATGCTTACTTCTTGTGGAGGAGACGATGATATCTGCGAAAACGGAGAAGGTACACCGAGAATGAAAATCAAGTTTAAAAAAGCAGGGAAACAGACTACTTTAGATTCTATTAAAGTGTTTGTAAACTATGGTTCCAACATTGTAGATTTTGGCTGGCAAAAAAACGTAGACTCAGTTTTTGTTCCGCTGCGTGTAGATGATTCCCCTTACACGGATTTGTTTGTTAAAACTACCACTACTGCAGATTCATCCAAAGTCAGGGTAAGTTATACTACCAAGGCTATTTATGTTTCGCCGGGATGCGGGATGAAAAAGAATTACGAAAATCTGAAGTCGGAACTATTATTACCAACTACTGTTTTAGGTGTGGAAACTGGGCAAAATTTTATTGAAAATGAAGAGAAAACTAATTTATACCTTAATTTTTAGCCTTTCATATTTTGTGGCTTTTGCTCAGGAAAAGAAAGAAGATCAGAAAAAAGAATGGCATTATAAACCTAATTTTATGGTAGGCTTTGATCTGCTGAATACAGGCGCTTCTTTTTTTTCAGATAGAAAACTATATCAGGGTTTCATATCCTCAAGAATTAAAGAAAAAGTTCATGGAGTAATAGATGCAGGCTTTGAATCCAACGTTTATCAAAAAAATGGATACGATGCTAAAGTAAATGGTGTTTTTCTTCGGCTGGGAAGCTTTTATATGCTGGCAAGAGATCCTGAAAATGAATTTAATGGTTTTTATGGAGGAGGAAAATTAGCCGGAGCGTTTTACAAGCAGGAATATATGGCTATTCCGGTACGTGGGTTTGGTGGAAGCAACTCTTCAGTAGCATTTCCTTCTTCAACACAATCTTCCTACTGGATTGAAGGAACCTTGGGAGGAAGAGTACAGTTATTTGAATCTAATTTTTATATAGATGTAAATTTGCAACCTAAATACTTAATATATACCACAAAACAGGATGATATACAACCAATGATTGTCCCCGGTTTTGGAAGAAGCTCAGGAAAGTTTACCATGGGATTTGCCTGGAATATTGCGTATAAGTTTTAATGAAAAAAATAAAAAAAGACAATTTAATAGTTGTCTTTTTTATTTTAAGACGTTGTTGTAATGTTTTTAAGAAGATAGCTTTTTGAGATAATTGATTTATTAAAATATTACTGATTGGTAAGTTTTACATTTTAAGTAGCAATTATATTATGCGTTAATATAGTAATTGATAATAAATTATGATTAAGTTTTAGAATTACATAAAAAAAATTATCTTTGTGGAATATTTAAGTAATATGAAAAGAATTTTTACATCTGTTTTATCGCTTTCTTTTGTTGCAATGGGGATGATTAATATTAATGCTCAGAAGCTACAAAAAACAAATGGTGATTTCAAAAAAAAATCACCAGAAGAGCTGGCAAAAAGTAATGGTTTTGATCGTTGCTCTTTTGTGGAATATGAGGAATATTTACAAAAGAAAGACCCTAAAAGGATGACGACAGAACAATTTGAAGCATGGATTGCACCATTGGTTGAAAAAGTTAAAGAAGAAAGACTAACAAATAAATCTACCAGTGGAGGAATTGTTACTATCCCTGTTGTAGTGCATGTTATTCATTCAGGAGAACCTTATGGGACAGGAGCAAATATTACTGATGAGCAGGTTCAATCCCAAATTACGGTGATGAATCAGGATTATCGTAGAATGGCTGGAACACCAGGGTATAATACAAATGCTGTAGGTGCTGATACAATGATACAATTTGCTTTAGCAAAGGTAGATGTTAATGGTAATCCCACGAATGGTATTGATAGGGTGAATTTGTGTTACCCTGACTGGTCTCAAACCGATATTGATGGTTATGTGAAGCCTAACACTATATGGAATCCGACGCAATATATGAATATGTGGAGTGTGGCATTTTCGGATAATACATTATTGGGATATGCAACATTTCCTTCTGGTTCAGGTTTAAGTGGTCTTACTTCAAATTTTGGAACGGCAACAACAGATGGAGTAGTAGCGAATTATGCAACCTTTGGAAGTACAGATTTTGGATCTTTTCCGATGACTCAAACATATGATAAGGGTAGAACTATGACCCATGAAGTAGGACATTTCTTAGGTCTTAGACATATTTGGGGAGATGCAACTTGTGGTACTGATTATTGTGCTGATACCCCTACTGCACATGCTGCTAATTATATTTGTACGCCTAATAAGGCGGGATGTACTACAGGGGAAATCGAAATGGTGCAAAACTATATGGATTACACCAATGATACCTGTATGAATATTTTTACACAGAATCAGAAAGATAGGATTACTGCGGTGATGAATAACTCTCCTAGAAGAGTAGAGCTTAAAACATCTACAAAAGATGTGGCCATTCCACTGTTTCCTAATGACGCAGAAATAAAGTTTGAAACTGCATGTTCTGCGGATAATTCTTGTACAGGATATGCTATAAATATAGCACTTACAAACAGAGGAACCTCAGCTCTTACTTCCGCGGTTATTTCCTATACAATAAACGGAACTCCTTATTCATATAACTGGAGTGGAAACTTGGCTCAGGATAAGTATCAAATTGTTGCATTGCCGGTTCCTGCAACTGCAACAAATGGTGCCTTGACAATTAATGTTCCGACTGTTAATGGGGTAGCGGATCAAAGGGTTTCTAATAATGCATTGACAGGAACATTTAATCCTCCTGCTATAGCATCAAGCACACAAACTAATTTTGTATTTAATTTACAATTGGACTATTGGGGTTCTGAAGTAAGCTGGAATTTGAAAAATAGTGCTGGAGCAATTGTCTATAGTAGCGCAGTATATTCGGATGTGCCAAATCCTACCTCTTCTACTCCTCTACCTGCTTTGATTACTCAGAACTGGACACTTAATACTAATGACTGTTATACTTTCACAATCAATGATACATATGGTGATGGTATTTATGGCTATGGAGGTTTTTATAATATAAAAACAACTGCGGGAGCAGATGTCGTGGTAGGTTCTTCATACTTTAAAAAACAGACTAGAGCTTTGAAATTAGGTACATTAGGGACTAGTGAGGTAAGTAATCAGAATTTTGGAGTTTATCCAAATCCAGCTACAGATGTTCTTAATATAACTAAAGTTTCAGAAAAAGCTAAATTTGAAATTCATAATGCTGTTGGACAATTGGTAAAAGTTGGAGATATTAAAAATAATCAGGTGAGAGTTGCTGAATTAATCAAAGGCACATACATTATTACGATTAAAGATAATAGTCTTACTGAAAATATTAAGTTTATTAAAAAATAAGTAAAAATCTTTTACTGTAAATAAAACCTCAAGTAATTTGCTTGAGGTTTTTTTATCACTAATATTTGATTTTTGTAAAAATGATTATTTAACATAATTTTTTGTTTTATGTATTTTGAATAATTTTAAAGCATTATATTTGGAGATTAAATAATTATTAAGATTTGTTTTTATGAAAAAACTTATTACTGTTTTATTTTGTAGTGTAATGGCAATGCCGGTGCTTGCACAATGGTCTCCATCTTCGAGACCAGCAAGGAGCTCTAAAGCTGAGATCTCTCCGGTAACAGGGTATTACAAACTTAATATTCAACAGCTTCAACAGCAGCTTCAAAATGCTCAGGAGACAGGTCCAAATGCTAAACCGGTTGAAATATCATTGCCAACATTGAATGGTAGAATGGAAAAATTTGCTGTATATAGTTTTCCCGTTATGGCAAAAGAATTGGCAGATCAATATCAATTAGGATCTTATATTGGGGTTGGGATTGATGATCCTAATAAACAATTGAGGTTCTCAGTTGCTCCAAATGATTTTCAGTCAATGATCATAAACAATGGTCAATATGAATTTATTGATGCTCAGAATAGCGATAAAACTATTTATGGAGTACATCCTAAAACGATTAATACAAATGGGAAGAGTTTTGTATGTAGTACGGAAGAAAATCCTCAAATGATTAATCAGATTCAGCAAATGGCTAAAAAAGGTCAGATGTTCAGTAACCAAGCAAATGATACTTCTAAAAACTCTGATAAAAAATATAGAACAATGAGGTTGGCTATCTCTGCAACAAGTTCTTATGTAACATTTACCGGAGGTACTTTGGCTTCGGCTTTAGCTCAGATTAATGCTACAATGACAAGGGTAAATGGAGTTTTTGAGAAGGACTTTGCATTACATCTTAATATCGCAAACTTTCCTGGAATTATTTATACAGATCCAGCGACAGATCCATATGTAGGTGTTACCAATTTAAATTTAAAATTACAACAACTTCTTACCGCAAATGTAGGTGACGCAAATTATGATATTGGTCACGTTTTTAATGCTGCAGGTGGAAACGGCAATGCGGGTTGTATTGGTTGTGTATGTATTGCACCGGCAACGACTAATTCTTTAGCGAAAGGGTCTGCTTTTACACAAAGTACATCTCCTACAGGAGATACTTTTGATATTGATTATGTTGCTCACGAAATGGGGCATCAGCTTGGGGCAAATCATACCTTTGCTCATAGTATTGAAGGGTCAGGTGTAAATATGGAACCTGGTTCAGGTTCTACTATTATGGGGTACGCTGGAATTACTAATGCTGATGTTCAGGCACATTCTGATGCTTATTTTCATGTGGCAAGTATTATACAGGTTCAAAATAATCTAACTAGTAAAACCTGTGATACAGAAACTGCAATTGCAAACAATCCGCCGGTAATAGCGTCTCTTCCAACATATAGTATTCCTAAAGGAACTGCATTCGTACTTACTGCTTCTGCAACTGATCCGGAAAATGATCCATTAACATATACTTGGGAGGAGTTTGATGATGCAGGGGCTGTAGTAAATGGAGTAATAACAGGTGGAACAATTACAGCTGCAAATTTAGGTACAACAACTTATGGAGCATCATTCAGATCAATAGCTCCTACTACTAGTCCAACACGTTATTTTCCTAAACTTTCATCTGTTTTAAATGGTGTTTTAAATAATTCTACCAATCAATGGGAGTCCGTTTCTCAAGTAGCAAGAGCATCTAGCTTCGCGGTTACTGTAAGAGATAATAATTCTAATGTTTTCCAACAACAGACGCAGTCTGCTCTTCAAACGATTAATGTTGGAAATGATGGCCCGTTTAAAGTAAACGATTTGTATCAATACGGCTTTGTAAATGTTGCTACTCCAATTTTATGGGACGTAGTAAATACATCTGCTGCTCCTTATAGTGTAACAAATGTTAAGATTGACTACACTGTAGATAACGGAACGACTTGGAATGTTTTAATAGCTTCTACTCCCAACGATGGTTCTGAGAACTTTACTTTTCCGGCGTCTTTGAATAATCAAACAATTAAATTGAGAATTTCTGCTATTGGGAACGTATTCTATGCTGTAAAAACAATTTATGTTACGACTTCTGCTGTATGTGGCTCTGCTCCAAACGGAATTTTTATTAATACAATTACTTCTACAACGGCAAATGTAAATTGGGCACCAATATCTGGAGCTACATCTTATAATATTAGATATAAAAAAGTTTCGGATACTAACTGGACGCAAACGACTTCAACTACAAACTCTGTTGCGCTATCTAATCTTACTGCTGCAACTGCTTATGAAGTTCAGGTAGCTACAGTTTGTTCAGGCGCTCCTAGTGCTTATTCATTATCTGGAAATTTCTCAACATTAGCTACTACTTATTGTACAGCTTCAGGTGTTTCAGGCTCACCATTTTACATTTCAAATGTTTCCGTAACAGGATCTATCAATAATACTTCAGGAACAAGTACATATACAGATTTTACAACAAATTCTGCTTTACAGCTTAATCTTGTGAAAGGAAGTCAGTATAGTATTACAGTTACTGGTGCAGCTGCTAACTATAATACAGTTATGGTATTTATTGACTACAACTTAGATGGTACTTTTGCTTCTACTGAAAGAATTCTTAATTTCCCTGTTGCTAATACAGCTGCATTTACAGGAACTTTTACTGTTCCTTCAACAGCAATAGAAGGCCAGCCGCTAAGAATGAGAATTTTATATGCTTATGCTGGTTCTGCAAATGTTGGACTGGTAGGGCCAGCAACTTGGGCATGCGGGACAGGAAATTACTATGGAGAAGTTGAAGATTATAATGTTGTCGTTACGGCAGCCTTGGGTACAAATGATATTACTAACACAAAAGATGGTATTCAAATCTATCCAAACCCGGCAACTGATTTCTTAAATGTAACTAAAGTTTCTGATAAGGCAACTTATAAAATTTATAACGCTGCTGGACAATTAGTAAGCAACGGAAATATTAATGGCGGAAAGATTAATGTTTCTGCATTGGTAAAAGGAGCTTATGTAATTTCTATTGAAGATAAAGGAAACGATTTGTTTAAATCTAAGTTTATTAAAAAATAGAAATCTTCTAAATTATATTTTATATGCCCCATGTTTACATGGGGCTTTTTATTTTTATACTGTTACTTATTTAATGTTTATTATGTATAATGAATGATTGCTGTTGGTTTTTTTAATGAATTTGATTAAAAAAATAAAGATTTAATAGGAGGATTATAAAAAATGATTAGATTTGTATAAATAATACCAAAACAAGTGAAATATTATGAAAAATCAATTCCTCCCAATATTCTTGAAGCTTAATTAATCCTGAATTCGAATGAAAAATATCTGATTCAGGACTTTAATAGAGTTCTTTAGCCAAAATGCTTTGAAAGAGTGTATCAAAGTAGAATTTTGGCAATTAAAATCATCTAACACTTATTTATCATACTATGAAAAAACTTTTACTCATGTGCCAATTGCTTTTTGGCTCATTTTTGATGGCCCAGGTCACCTACACCCAGAATTGGACGGCCTCGGGACTTAACAACTGGACCACAAGCGGGTCTGTTTTTTCCAATGAAACTGCTGCCAATCAAATATGTGGAACCAGTGGAGGAACCATTAGAGGCGAAAGGTATTATGGAAACACAGGACAGTTTACTTCCCCGAATCTCACAGGGAATAATACCGGACAGGTCACCATGTCTTTTGATTACAAAGTGACCGACTATTATGCAGGAACTACTGCTACACCTGCTGCTAATATAGGGACTATCAAAGTAGAATATGCTACAAGCACTTCAGGGCCCTGGACTACGGCTTATACGATTAATTCTGCCAATCACATAGCGGCTAATACATGTGCAACAAAAACGATTACTTTTGTACCTTCCGCAGGGAATTTATACGTTCGATTTAATGTTACTTCTGATCTTAATTCAGATGTTTATTATTATTTTGATAATGTATCAATTTCACAATCTGCACCTCCAACGTGTGCTGCGCCATCAGCAATAATGTCAGGAACTGTTACTGCGGCTACCGCTGCTATATCATGGACAGCACCTACGCCGGCTCCGGCAAATGGGTATGATGTTTATTATAATGCTACAGGAATCCCTCCAACTTCAAGTACGGTTCTTAATGCAAGTAATTCCGTATCCAGTACTACAACTTCGGCTACGATTTCAGGCTTGTCGCCAATAACAACTTATTATGTATGGGTAAGAGCAAAATGCAGTGCTACTGATCAGAGTTACTGGATCCCGATGGCATTACCATTCACAACACCATGTGTTGCAATTTCTACTTTTCCTTGGTCTGAAAATTTTGACTCAATGACAAGTATTGGAACAGCTGTATTACCAAATTGTTGGGCAACTAATGGAGGCTCTAATTTGTTTACGACTCAGGATGCTTCTGCTCAAGATTATAATGATCCAAAATCCAATCCTAATTATGTAACTGTTTATTATCCTACAACAGCATCTTATTTATGGACACCTAGCTTTCATTTAACGGCAAATCAGTCTTATGATTTCTCCTTCTATTGGGTAGGAGACGGATATTCTGGTTGGGAAGGAAATGTATTGGTGAATACTTTACAGTCTTCTACGGGAGCTACCAATTTGACTACTTTTGTTGCTTCTTCCCAAACAACAAATGGTGGTTCAAATAGTACAAACTATACAAAAGTTAAGGTAACATTTGTACCAACTACAACAGGGGAGTATAATTTTGGAATTAAAGCTTATGCTGCTACCTGGGATCCGTATTATTTAGGATTTGATGATTTTAATGTAATGCCTACTCCTACCTGTGTAGAGCCTACAGGAATGACCGTGAGTGGAATCTCTTCTAATACAGCTACTATAAGCTGGACAGCACCAACCCCTGTTCCTGCAAATGGATATGAATATTATATTTCCACAAATAACACAGCGCCTACTGCTGCTACGGGACCTGTAACGGGAACTTCATTCAGTTTGCCAAGTACTTTAGCTCCAAACACTACTTATTATTGGTGGGTGAGAGCAATTTGCTCTACAACAGACTCCAGTATTTGGATTCAGGGACCAACATTTACAACAACGCAAATCCCTGCTACACTACCTTATTACCAGCCTTTTACCAATAATGATTTTGGAATTGTAAATGGATCTCAGTCAAATAAATGGTATTATGGTTCGGCGGCAGGTAATCCGGCAAATTCAATATTTATCTCTAATGATAACGGAGTTACAAATGCTTATGATGCTTATTCTACGAGTGTCGTTCATGCGTACAGAGATTTTGCCATACCTGCGGGAACAACAGCGGCTTCACCTGCTATTCTTACTTTTGATTGGAGAGCAATGGGAGAAGGAACAACACCATATTTATATGATTATATCAGTGTGTGGATGGTTCCTTCATCATACATGCCAACTGCAGGAAATGCAATTACTGCAGGAGCGAATAGAGTTTTACTAGGCCAGCTAAACCAACAGGGAACTTGGCAGAGCTTTGTGAATACTAATGTGGATTTATCCGGTTATGCAGGAGGTGTTATGCGCTTGGTATTCGAATGGAAAAATGATTCATATGGAGGAAATTCGCCGGCAGGTGCAATAGATAACATAAATTTATTGATCCCTACTTGTAAGGTTCCAACAACTTTGAATGTAACAGGAATTGTCTCGAATGGAGCAACAATCAGCTGGACAGCACCAACGCCTGCGCCTGTGGGTGGATATATATACTATGTATCGGCTTCAAATACGCCTCCTGGTGCAAGTACGGTGGGAACACCTACCTCAGCAACATCTGTGAATTTGACTCCGACTTTAGCTCCGAATACAACGTATTACTGGTGGGTAAAAGCAGTTTGCTCCACTACAGATTCCAGTATTTGGATTCCGGGGCCAAGTTTTATGACGACACAAATTCCGGCTCAGCTTCCTTATACCCAGAATTTTTCTGGAAGCAATGATTTCGGATTATTAAATGGAGGGCAACCTAATATTTGGTTCCATGGTTCTGCAACCGGAAATACCGGAAAGTCCATCTATATTACAAATGATAATGGAGTTACAAACTCATATGCTGATAATGCAACAAGCATTGTACATGCCTACAGAGATATAGAGATTCCAGCAGGAACCAGCCTTGCTACTTTCTCTTTTGACTGGAAAGCGGATGGAGAAAGTTCTTATGATTATTTAAAAGTATGGCTAGTACCGGCTACCTTTTTACCTACGCCAGGAACCCAGATTACGACTGCAACCGGAACACCTGGAGCTCCAGGAAGAGTTCAGGTAGGACAGTATAATTTAAATGGAACGACTTGGCAGTCTTACTCCAATGCGAATTTAAATCTGACTAACTATGCAGGTGGTATAATGCGTTTGGTATTTGAATGGACTAATGATAGCTCTGGAGGAACTCCGCCACCGGCAGCTGTTGACAATATTGTGTTGAGAGTTTGTAGTACAGCTACACCTGTTGTTACAGTAGTTCCAACTTCTATTACACATAATTCAGCTCAGATTACCTGGCCGCAGGATATCGGAGGCGCTTCTTATAAAGTAAGATACAGACCGGTAGGTTCTACCCAATGGTTGCCAACAGCAGGTCCTATTGATGTGCCAGCAGTAAACGCACCTAACCAGCCACCTTTCCCTCTTACAGGATTATTACCTGCAACATTATATGAAGTAGAAGTAGCAGCAGTTTGTAATACCGTGAATGTAGGAACATATTCCCACAATGAATTTACTACATTATGTGATCCGACTCCACCGAATGTAACCTTTACCAATATTACAGCAACTACAGCAGTTGTGAACTGGTCACCATTGGCGGCAAGTGCTACCTATCAGTTGCAGTGGAGAAAAGTTGGAGATCCTGTATGGATTGGACCAATTAATTTACCAAACCCTCCGGCTAATAGCTTCTCACTTCCTTCAACAGGATATACTCTAACACCGTATACCCAGTATGAAGTTCAGGTAAGAAATACATGTGTGAATTCAACAACACCTAACCCATGGTCAAGCTTGGCAAGATTTACTACGGAGAGAACTTGTGATATTGCGCCTCCGGGATTAACGATTCTTGAACTGAAGCCGACAAGTGCTAAAGTTCAGTGGGATCCTTATCTGGG
>JBCNMJ010000074.1:0-19552 GCA_039594975.1 Chryseobacterium sp.
ATTAAAAAAATATTAAAATTATAATTAAGGTTTAATTATTAATAAGAATACCCACTAAATCCTGAATAATTTTCTGCGAAACAAAATTCATAAAATCCAGCCGTTCAAGATGAGGCATATATAATTTCGAAGTTATTTCTTTTTCACCTGTTCTGATCGTGTAAAAAACTGTTCCCACATCTTTGCCGTCCTCTCCTTTTCCCGGTCCTGCAACCCCTGTTGTAGAAAGCGAAATATCAGTTCCGAATAATTGTTGGCAGCCTTTTGCCATTTCAGAAGCAACCTGCTCACTTACTACTGTACATTCATCAACCGTTTCTTTTCTGACTTTTAAAATCTCAATTTTCTTTTCAGTTGCATAAGCTACGATTCCTCCGAGATAGTATTTTGAGCTTCCTGAAACAGACGTAATCATTTTTGCCAGTTCGCCTCCTGTACAGCTTTCTGCCGTAGAAACCGTCAGTCTTCTTTCTGTCAAAATTTCAGCAAGAATTTTCTCTATCTTATCTTCAGAAGTTGCAATTACATTGTCTTTGATTAAAGGCAGCAATTTCTGAATTTCCTCTTCCAATTGTTGTTGCAAAATAGTTTCGTTTTCTCCGCTTGCCGTCAGTCTCAATTTCACGCGAGTTCCGACCGGAAGATATGACAGCGCTAAATTTTGCGGCAGAACCAATTCCCAGTCTTCAATGGTATCTGCCAAAATACTTTCAGGAATTCCGACAACGGAAATTATCCTTGTGGAAATATAATTCAGATTAAATTTTTCCTGTAAATAGGGAACAATCTGGTCTTTTATCAATGGTTTTACTTCATAAGGAACACCGGGAAGACTGAATAACAATTTCCCGTCCTGTTCCATCATCATGCAGGGCGCCGTTCCGAAATGATTTTGAAAAACCATAGATTTTGTAGGAACAAAAGCCTGTTCACGGTTTCTTTCTAAAATTTCCAGACGACCGCGTCTTTCCATATACGCTTTTAAATGATTAAAAGTTGCTTCATCCAAAGCAATTTCATCATTGAAAAATTCGGCAATCGCTTTTTTGGTTTTATCATCCCTGGTGGGACCTAAACCTCCTGTGGTAATGATCAGATCTCCTATTTCAAAGGCTGATTTAATCGTATGCTTTATGGTTTCTATTTCATCTGAAATTGTAAAAATCTGTGAAACTTTAATTCCTATATTTTTAAGCTCAGTAGCAATGAAGTTAGAATTGGTGTCAACCGTATTTCCAGAAAGGATTTCGTCACCAATAGTAATCAGAACAGCATTTTCCATATTTATTTTTCGAAAAAAATTCGTTTACAAATGACGGAAAATTCTCATTGGCAGGCAACATAAATTGATTTTTTCTATTTTTGGCGGAAATTGTTTAAAACTATAGTTGTTTATGCATAAATATGATGATGCTTCATGGCATTATGGAGGGGATTTTCCGGAAGGACTTCCTGAAAAAAACGGAGCAACCCATACCGGAATGTTTCTGAATTGGTGTATGACCCACGGTTTAATTTCTGATGAATTAAAAGAAGATCACCAAGATGAAATTGAAAAATTAAAAAGAAGAGAGATTACAGGTGCAGAGTTTGTGATGGAAGCTCTTGACGGAAAATTTTCCGAATATGCCCTCAATGACTTTGGAAATAGCTTTGCTAAAGATTATTATGTGGATGATACCGATTTCGGAAGCAGATTCAGTTCATTTGCTGATGACTATATCAATCTTTTTGATGCTAAAGCGGAAGAAAATGATTATGAATATGAGACTTTCTATCATATTGAAGATACCTACGAAAACTATGATTTCATGAAACAGATTATAGATCACCGTTTTGAAGAATGGAAAGAATATAAAAGTTTGAACTAAAGCGCAAAGTCTGTCATTCTGAACGAAATGAAATGCAGTGAAGAATCTATTTAAAATTGAGATTCTTCCTTCGTCAGAATGACAGACTTTGTATTATTATGTGAAGAGATTGCTTCGTCGCCTCGCTCCTGATAATAACTTAATTATGTCTTACCCAAATCAATTCATCTGTATTATAGCCGATTTTTTTTGCTTTTTCTAAAAAACGTTGTCGGATACTTTCAGGGATATCTTTCGTTCTGGAAAGAATCCAGAGATATTTTAAACTGCTTCCTGCCACTAAAGCATACTGGTAGTTTTCATCAATATCAATGACATTATAGCCTGCCCAAATCGGCTTAAAGAATGACACTTTCAACCGGGCTTCATTTTTATCTTTCACGAATTTTGCTTCTCCAACAGATTCTTTCCATTCTTTTTTAAGGTAATTATAACCTTTATTTTCAACACGAATCGTCCCATTCGGGTTTTGAGAATACGTTGCCGTTACATTATCCATATCTTTTTCAAATTTGTAATCGAAACGGGCTATCTCATACCATTTCCCGAGGTATTTCTCTGCATTGAAATTTTTCACGGCAGCAGCTCCTTTAGGAATTCCAACAGAACATGAATTCAATAACATCAATCCTAAAACACCTATCGAAACGGGAATAGCAATTTTTTGAAAAGTTTTCATAATGCAAGTATTTGGTGGTTGCCGTAAAAGTTCAAAAATGATGCCTTAAACATTCCAGAAACAGACCGTTTAGGAAAAAATTTTAAGAAAATGATCTTTAAAACTGCCTGAAACCTCAATTTCCGTTTCATCTGAAAGTGTTGCCGTTCCGCTTTTATGGTAAGATTTCACAAAACGGGTATTGATGATGTGTGAACGGTGAACTCTCACAAAAGGACTTTCCAGTATATCATCGAAATGCTTTAAAAATCTGCAGACCATTTTCTTTGAACCGTCCGTAAGGTAAACCTGGGTGAAGTTTCCGTCTGCCTGAAGTCTGACAATATCTTCAGTTTTCACTACATCAAAACCTTGAAGGGTTGGAAGAATTAATTGCTGTTTCTCAGGTTTTAGCTTCAGGTTTTCAAGAAGAATCTTATTCCGGTTGAGCTCTTCTTTGCTTTGCAGACTTTCAGACACTTTATTGACCGCCAAAATAAGCTCCTGAATATCAATAGGTTTTAAAATATAATAACTTGCCGATTTATTCAAAGCCTGTAATGAATATTGTGAAAACGCAGTGATGAAAATGGTTTCATAGGAAAATGCTTTGGTAGCTTCCAATACGTCAAAAGCATTTCCGAAGGGCATTTCTACATCCAGGAATACCAATTGAGGCTGCATTTCCGCGATCAAAGGAACCGCTTCTTTAATATTTTCTGCTTCTCCTAAAATCTCAACCTGCGGACAGTATTTGGTGAGATAATTTCTTAAAACATCTCTTGCAATGACTTCGTCGTCAACGATTACGGCTTTTATTTTCATATTTTAGGTTATAGATAATAGGTTTTAGATTGAAGTCTGCTAACTCTTATAGCTTATTTTAACAATAACACCCTGAGAATCGTTTTTATCCGTGATTTTACATTGAATCTCCTGCTTGTACAAATCATTTAGCAAGGCGATTCTTTCTAAGGTATTCTTCATTCCGCGACCTTTTCTGGCTTTTTGATGTTCGGTTTTTTGTTTTTTGCTTTCTTCAATTCCGATTCCGTTATCTTCGATAGTTACTTTCAGATATTGATTTTCCTTTTCAAAAATTAATTTCAAAAATCCTTTTGTCGTTCTGTAACGAAGTCCATGCCAGATTGCGTTTTCCAAAAATGGCTGTACCAACATTCCGGGAACTTTTAAACTTTGGGTATTTAAGGATTCATCAACATCGATTTCATAATCAAATTTATCTGCAAAACGTGTTTTTTCTAAAGCAAGATAATTTTGAAGAAGATCTAGCTCCTGCTGGAAAGGAATAAAATCTTCAGTAGAATTTTCCATCACGCCACGCATCAGCTTGGAGAATTTTGTCAGATACTGATTGGCTTCCAGCTCATTATTGGTCGCGATAAAATGATTTACAGAATTTAAACTATTAAAGATAAAATGCGGATTCATCTCACGTCTAAGCGACTGTAAAGCAATTTTCTTATTTTTAATTTGAACTTTTTTCAGGGTTCTAAAAATTACAATAACCAATCCAACCAGAATAAGTAAAGCACTAATAAGACTGTAATTGAAAACATTTTTCTTACGGATAAGCTCGTCCTTTAATTCTCTTTCTTTTTCCAGCTGTGAAATTCGTTGTTCGGTATCTTCCAGGATTTTATTGTCTACGAGACTTCTATCCTTGGAAACAAGATTGGGAAGTTTCCCCAGAAAATCTCTGTACAGTTGAACGGAAGCATCAATATTTCCTGAAATGGCATACAGGCTGTCCAGTTTTTTTACACTCCTTTGAGCTTCCAGCGTATGACCTTTATCCAAAGCAATTCCATAGGCATTTTTCAACAGATCCACTGCTTCTTTCGGATCATTTTTTTTAATATAAATATCCGCCAGTTCCTGTATTTGATTGACTTTTTCCTGTGAGTTTTCTTTTACAAAATCTTCCTTCAAAACTTTCTTTTTAGCTTCAATAGCTTTTTCAAAGTTTTTGTTTTCAACATAAAGATCTGCGAGTTTCTGATTGATGGCCAAAGCTTGCTGCGGGGCTTCTCTTTTAGAAATTTTATAGGCTGTATTCAGGTTTTCTTCGGCACTGGAAACATCTTTCTGTTTAAGATTTACATCAGCCAGCTGACTGTAGCTTTCTGCAAGATCACCTTGTTCGTTTTCTTTTTTACTTAAGTTAATATTACTCTGGATAGCTTCTGCCCTAAGCTCTGGTGTAGGAGAAGAAAGCCGGGTAACATCATTAGAATTAACGGCCTTACTTTTTTCACTGTAGCCCATTTGTGCCACTCTGTTATAATTGCTGATGGCAGGGGTAATTTTATTCTGTTTTTCCTGTGACTGGGCCAATCTGCGGGTTGCTTTTTCAATATTTGGCTTATCATTGAGTTTTTCATACAGATTTTTCGCTTTGGTATAGTACTCTTCACTCTTCGGAAAGTTCCCGCTGTTAAAGAAAGTTTCACCAATATTATAATAAGAATCTGCCTGGGCAGGTTCATTTTTTGTGTCCATTGCTTTTTTCAGCTTCTTTGTCTCCACCTGTACATCTTCCACCGCAGCAGAGGTAGTATTAGTGGTTTGGGAAGACATTGTGTTTCCCCAAAACATCAGTAAAAAGATTGAAAGAAGTGTAAACATTTTCATAAAACAAAGATATACATATATATAGTGTATTCAAAAACTATTCACCAAGCGAAAATCCCCTTTCACCAAGTTTAGTCTTTGATAATGTGAGCGTAAGGCTAAGTTTGGAGCAAAATAATTCAAATTTAAAAATCATGAAAAGACTAACTCTTACTTTTTTACTCATTACGGTATCTTTTTTAAGTCTTTCAAAAGCACAGGTCGGAGGAAACCAAATCTACAGAGACAGAAATAACAACGACTATCCCACTCCTAAAAATTTACCTGAATTCATCAACACCAATACCTATTTTGCTACCGATTCAACCTTAATTATCACCGTAAAAGTATTGATGAACAAAACGGCAGACCAATATAAACTTACACTGGGTTTGAATGAAGAAGCAGCCACTCCAAAAATTGCCATTGAAAATATCAACAGGAGAATCAGCGGTTTTATGAAAAGAATATCCTCAATGGGCATCAAAGACAATGATATCTTTATAGACTTTATCTCTCAGACCAAAATCTATGACTACAACGTTAATAAAGATTCACAGACTGCCATCCAGAAAATGGATGGATTTGAAACCAAGAAAAACATCATTATTACGGTAAACAAACACTCAATGATTGAAAAACTGATCTCTGAAGCTTCAGACTTCCAGATCTATGATGTTATTAAGGTAGATTATATCAGTAGTGATATTGATAAAATCCAGGAAGAACTTCTCAAAGAGGCTTATTCAGTTTTTGACAAAAAAAAGGAAAATTATTTTAAACTGTTTAAAAAGGAAATTATTGGAAATCCCACCGCTTCTTCAGGCTTTACTTATGTTTTCCCAAAAAGCCAATATCAGAATTATACAGCTTTTGAAAGTGCCAATGTTACGTATGGATATGATTCCAAATATGTCAGAAAGGAAGAAAGAAAGTCTAAAACCTTTTATTATGATGGGACAGATTATACCGGCTTTGATAAAGTAATCAATAATGCTGATCCGGAAGTGGGTATACAATATATCATGAACCTCAACGTAAAATATGATCTGAAAAAGAATAAAGGAAACTAATCATTTTTCGGAACTCACCAAGTGAAAGCTCCGTTTCACCAAGTCTCCCGGTTTCGGGCTTCTGATCGGTATAATTTTACATCAGTAATTAAAAATTTAAAAACAGGAAATTATGAAATTGAAACATTTTTTATTAATCGGAATTTTAACTCTTGGAAGCTTTGTAAATGCACAGACACAAGAAGTAAAGAAAAATGCAATTGAAGTAACAGGTGTTGCGGAAATGGAAGTAGAACCAGATGAAATCATCTTCAGCATCGGAATAAAAGCAGACAACAAAAATGATCTCGCAGATAATGAGAAGAAGTTATTTGAAACCTTAAAGAATGCGGGAGTAAAGAACGAAGACATTAAGTTCAAATCAATGTATCAGAATATTTACTCTAAAACAGCCAAGTTTACTAAAAGCTATCAGTTTAAAACCAGTACAAAATCAAGTCTGAGTAAAATTTTTGAAGACCTGAACCAAAAATGGGTAAGCAGCCTGAACATCGCAGAGGTAAAGAATACTAAAATTGCAGATTTCAGAAAAGCAGTAAAGATCAATGCTCTGAAAGCCGCTAAAGAAAAAGCAGATTATTTATTGGAAAGCATGGGTAAAAAGACAGGAAATGCTCTTGAAATTGTAGAAATAGAAGACTACACCAGCGATATGATCATGCCTGCAGCTTATAAAGGAAGAGCAAGCAATATCCAGCTGGAAATGGCTGATGCTCCGGTAGATTATTCTTTCGATAACATTGAAAACATCAAGCTGAAATACAGCATCAAAACAAGATATGAAATCCTTTAAAAATAAATGATTTAAAAGACAGTTCCTTAGGAGCTGTTTTTTATTTTTTACTTCCAGTACAACTCACCAAGTCGAAAGGCCACTTCACCAAGTTGCCTGATTTCCAGCCTCAAATAGGTATAATTTTACTCTAGGAATTTAAAATAATAAACGATGAAACGCTATTCATTCATTACAACAAATAACCAATAAAAAAATAACAATATGACAACTCTAAAAATCTTAGCACTTGCAGCGGTTACAGCCTTTTCAAGTTCCGGTAATATTCCGGAAAATCGCTCTACAAAAAGTAATGTTGAAAGCCATTTACCGGCACAAAAAGTAACAGTGATTCCGGCCAACTCAACCTTAAAGGACAATAAAATTCAGGTTGCTCTTTTACTGGATACCTCCAATAGTATGGATGGATTGATTGATCAAGCAAAATCCAGATTATGGAATATTGTAAATACGTTGACCACTTTAAAATACAACGGAAAATCTCCCCAGATTGAAATTGCCCTATATGAATACGGAAATGATGGAATCCGTGATGAAAATTACATCCGTCAGGTTGCTCCTCTCACTCAGGACCTTGATCTTATTTCAGAAAAACTATTCGCTTTGAGAACCAATGGAGGCAGTGAATATTGCGGAGCTGTTATTCGTGATGCAGCCCTTAACCTGAACTGGGACGGAAATGAGAAAAGCATGAAGCTGATCTATATTGCCGGAAATGAGTCTTTTGATCAGGGGAAAATTAATTATAAGGATGTGATCTCAAGTGTCAAAAAAAAGAATATTTATACAAATACTATCTTTTGTGGTGACAGAAATGAAGGCATCAAGACATTCTGGCAAAATGGGGCTTTACTCGGAGGTGGAAAATATTTTAATATCGACAGTAACAGAAAAGTGATTTATATTGAAACACCTTATGATATAAGGATTTCTGAATGTAATACAAAACTGAACGATACGTATATCTATTACGGAAGTCATGGTTCAGAATATAAGGTAAAACAGGTTGCACAAGACAGAAATGCAGAAGCTCAGTCTGTTTCTAACGCCGTGGAAAGAACCGTTGCCAAAACTAAGAAAAATGCTTACAAAAACGATCATTGGGACTTAGTAGACCGTGCCGAAAAAGACGCTAATTTCATGTCATCTGTAAAAGAAGAAGAACTTCCGAAAGAGCTCAAAGGTAAGAGCAAAGAAGAAATCACAAAAGCGGTTGCCGCAAAATCTGCCGAACGTGAAAAAATCCAGAAAGAAATTGAAGAATTGTCTAAGAAACGTCAGAATTACATTGATGAAGAAATGAAAAAAAGAGGAAGTTCAGATTCTGATGATCTTGGAAAAGCGATAGAAAAGTCAGTTCTTGAGCTGGCAAAGAAAAACGGATATAGTTTGTAATGTTAGAGTCTTATTACAGATTTAATGAATCTGTAAGTTTTGAAGTTTCGGCGGCGGCAAAGCCGCCGCCGAAACTATCTTCCAAATTTAAAATATTTTGAAAGCAGGTGTTTTTTACCTTTCATAAACAATGACACCATATCCATCCCTATTACAGAAAAAGTAATTCCGTTGCCTCCAAAACCAAGAACGAAATAAGAATTTTTAAATTTTTCATGAGTTCCTATATACGGAAGACCATCTTTTGTTTCTCCGAAAGTTCCGGCCCAGACAAAATCTGTGTAAAACTGATAAGTAGGTTTTATTTTTGCTAAGGTTTTAAGAATTTCTTTTTCTTTCTTATTTAAAAGAACATCGCGTTTTTTCGCGTTATAAAAATCTTCATCTCCTCCACCTATCAGCAATCTGCCATCATCTGTAGTCCGCATATACATATAAGGATCATCCGTATTCCAGACCAATGTACTGTCGATAGGTTTTCCTTGTTTTGGAGCTATTTCCGAAACGATAGCATAGGTACTTTTCAAATTAACGAAATGTTCTTTGATAATGCTTGTACTTTCATAGCCGATACAATAAATAATTTTTTTTGCTTTGATCTGAAATCCGGAATCCACAGTGGCAATATTAAACCCTTTATGGTATTCTACTTTTATCATTTCTGTTTTATCAAAGACTCTTAAGCCTCTTCTTATATTGATTTCAAATAGTTCATGAGCAAATCTAAATGCATCAATACTTGCCCCTTGTTTGGATAAAATTCCGCCATATGTATTTTCAAAACCAAATTTTTCAGACACTTTATCAGCATCCATCCATTGTACTTTGAAACCGGCTTTTTTTCTGGCATCAAATTCTTTTTTCAGCTTATCTACATCTCTCTTTTTTGAAGCGAAATACAGAGACTCTTTTCTTGTAAATCCCGCATCCGACTTAATCTCTTTCGAAAGCTTTTCAATCTTATCAATAGCATCAGAACAAGCCTTATAGCTTTCAACGGCTCCTTTTTCTCCTATTCTTTCGATCAATTCAAAAAGAGGAATATCAATTTCGTATTGCAGCATTGAAGTGGTTGCTGAGGTACTTCCATTGCATATTTCCCTTTTATCAATAAGAATTGTTTTATATCCGTCTTTTATCATCTGATGAGCAATTAAACTTCCTGTAATTCCTCCTCCGATAATTAAAACTTCACATTCCTCATTCGATTTTAAGGAAGGGTATGAATTGACCAATCCATTTTTTAAAAGCCAAAACGGTTCATTTGATTTAAGATCCACAGATTATTTTTTCTTTATGCTATCAACAATTAAGCCTTTTTATTTTTATTGAAATTAAATAATGGTTTAATTTTTGTTTTGGACATTCAACAACAAACCACCAAAAAATAAAAATATGATAACAATTATTCCAGAAGCTCCTGAGAATGTTGCAGCTTTCAATGCAACAGGAGAAGTAACGAAAGAAGATTTTGAAAACCTTGTATTCCCTGTGGTAAAACAAAAAGTAGATCATTTTCATGAACTCAATTATTTGCTTTATCTGGATACAGATATTGATAAATTTACCGTGGGAGCTTGGCTTAAAGATGCGCTTTTAGGGTTAAAAAATTTAGCCAACTGGAACAGAGCCGCCATTGTAACAGACAAAAAAGGGGTCCAGAATTTTACCGACATTTTCAGTGTTCTGATGCCGGGTGAATTTAAATCCTTTCCAAAAGGGAATCTTTACAATGCCATGTACTGGTGTAAAAATGGCAATGAGGTAGAAGTATGATTCATTTATAAAACTCAAAAAAGAGAAGCAAATTTGCTTCTCTTTTTTATTTATCAGACGGTACACATTCCATTGCAAGATCATCTTCGTTCCGCTGTTGTGAACCGTATAGGTATTTGTATCTTAAGGCAATCACCAATCCAATGAATGTCATTCCCACTCCCACCAACGATGGATAATTAAAAGAGAACCCGTGCTCCAAAGGAATACCTCCCAGAAACGCTCCCATCGCATTCGCAATATTAAATGCTGCCTGCATGAATGCTGCCGCCATCATTTCACTTTTAGGTGCCGCCTTCATCATCATGATATTAATAGGCGCAGAAACCGACATTGATAATGCCCCACAAACAAAAGTCAATATTAATGCTGCCGTTTGATTATCCGATAGGAAAAAAACACCTGCTAGTGCAGACATCATTAAAAATATTAATAATATGCAGGTTTTTTCAGGGCTCATTCTATCGGAAATATATCCTCCAACAAGATTTCCTACAACCATTCCGCCTCCTGCAAGTATCATTACATAAGCCATCTGGCTTTCTTTAATTCCCGCAACAATCGTCATTAAAGGCGTAATATAACTGAACCATGTAAATAGTCCTCCAAAACCTATTGCTGTGATCAGCAGAACCAACCATGACTGTCTACTTTTAAGAAATTTCAGCTCTTCCAAAAAATGACTGTCTTCTTTCTTTTCCAATACAGGAAGCCAGAGTTTTAAAGAGATTAAAGTTAATAGCCCAATTACAGCTACAATCGCAAAATACCATCTCCAGTGGAAGGTATGACCAATGTAAGTAACCAGTGGAACCATCGCGAGATTGGCAACGGTAAGTCCGGTAAACATTAAAGAAATATAAAATGCTTCTTTTCCTTTTCCTGCCATTCTGGCTGCAACTACCGTTCCCACTCCGAAAAATGCTCCATGTGGCAATCCGGACAGGAATCTGATAATTAACATGGTTGTATAATCGGGCGCAATCGCCGATAAAGCATTGAATAAGGTAAAAATTACCATTAATGTAATCAGCACTTTTTTAGGAGGAAACTTTACAGAATATCCTATTAAAATAGGTGCTCCGATTACAACTCCCATTGCATAAGCAGAAATTAAATGTCCTGCTTCAGGAATCGAAATCTGAAGTGATTTCGCAATATCAGGAAGGAGCCCCATCACCGTAAATTCCGTAGTTCCAATTCCTAGGCCTCCTATTGCAAGCGGCAAAATTCTTTTATCCAATCCCATAAATCTAAACCTTTTTGAATTTTATAAAGAAACGATCACAATAATCGATTCTAATTTGAAAATGCAAAAGTCGAAAGAAAATATGGCTTTGACTTCCACTCAGATGACATTAATTTGCTCCGTATTAACCTTTTTGATTAATTTTACACTCTTAAATAATCAAATCAGGACAAAATGAAAATCCAGAAAGAAATCATAGAATTTGAAAAAGATAAATCTTTCAAGCTTTTTTCTCCTTCTCTTAAAAACTGCTTTTTCTGGCATTACCATCCTGAGATTGAGCTTGTTTATGTAGAAGCATCGAAGGGAATCCGCCATGTGGGAAAAGATATTTCCAGCTTTGTAGACAGCGATCTTTTGTTAATCGGATCCAATGTTCCGCATCTTAATTTCGATTATGGAATTCAAACCGAATGTAAACAGCTGGTTTTACAGATGAGAGAAAACTTTCTTCATAATCTTATCCTTAGTATTCCTGAATTTGAAAATATTAAAAAGCTTTTAGATCGCTCGTATCTCGGGCTGTCTTTTTCCGGAAAAACAAAAGAAACGATTGTTGAAAAACTTAATACAATTAAAGATCAAAACACTTTCGAATCTTTAATGGGATTAATTGAGATTTTACAAATTCTGGCCCGATCTACCGAAGTTAAAGAACTGAATAGTGAAGACACCCGGATAAAATGGTTCCTGAATGATAAAATCAGAATGGGTACCATCTACAGTTATATTCATGAAAACTATGATAAAAAGCCCAACGTAAATGAAATTGCACAAACCGTAAGTTTAAGCACTCCTGCTTTTTGCCGTTATTTTAAAAAGCAGACGAATATGACTTTTACCGATTTTGTAAATAATTACAGAATCAATCAGGCACAAATATTCTTACTAAAAGATGAGTCTGTAACGGAAGTTTGTTTTCATGTGGGATTTGAGAGTCTTTCTTATTTTAACAAACTTTTTAAACATCATACAGGAAAGACCCCTTCAGAATTTAAGAAAAAACATTTGAGCAATATTGTTGAATCTATATAACTGTCATTCCGACAAAGGAGGAATCTAAAAGATTTTACAGATTCTTCATTACGCTTTGCTTCATTCAGAATGACAAAAGGCTTTTCATTTTTGTTTGAGTTTCTGTATCAATAAAAAATCGCTTCATTTCTGAAACGATTGTGTATTTTAATGAATATGTTTTTCAGCGTGGTAAGAACTTCTTACTAAAGGTGAACTTTCAACATGTCTGAAACCTAAACTTCTTGCAAAATCTCCAAATTCATCAAATTCTTCAGGAGTAATGAATTTTTTTACAGGAAGATGTTTTTTTGTCGGCTGCAGGTATTGTCCTAATGTAATCACATCTACGTTCGCATTTCTGATGTCTTCAATGGTCTGAAAAACCTCATCTTTTGTTTCACCCAAACCAAGCATCACCCCGGTTTTAGTTCTTCTTTGCCCTGCCTCTTTCAAATATCTTAAAACCTCAAGGCTTCTCTCATATTTTGCCTGAATTCTCACTTCTCTTGTCAAACGCTTTACGGTTTCCATGTTGTGAGAAATCACCTCAGGAGCTACTTCTACCAATCTGTCAAGATGTTTTGTAATCCCTTGAAAATCCGGAATCAATGTTTCCATGGTAGTTCCCGGAGAAATTCTTCTTACAGCATTTACAGTTTCTCCCCAAAGAATAGAACCCATATCTTTCAAATCATCACGGTCAACAGAAGTCAAAACCGCATGTTTGATTTTCATTAATTTAATAGAACGTGCTACTTTTTCAGGCTCATCCCAATTTACATCCAGTGGTTTTCCGGTTTTTACCCCGCAAAATCCGCAGCTTCTTGTACAGATATTTCCAAGAATCATGAAAGTAGCTGTTCCTTCTCCCCAACATTCTCCCATATTCGGGCAGCTTCCACTCTGGCAAATTGTATTTAATTTATATTTATCAACCAAGGTTCTCAATTCTCTGTAATTCTTTCCGGTAGGAAGTTTTACACGAATCCATTTTGGTTTCTGAACGGTAGTATCTTGAACTAAATTCTCCATTTATTTCTCAAATTGAGGTTCAAAGTTAGTGATTTTTTTATCGAAACAATCAAAGACAAGGATTGATGGAAATTATAATTGCTTCCTTTTATAAGATTTGCTGCTGAAAGGATATTTTGTTGGTATTAATCGTCCTCAAACTCGTTGTTTTTCAATAATTCAGCTAAGACTTTTTTTGCCCGCATTACACGAACTTTGGTATTGGCGACAGAAATTCCCAATTCTTCAGCAATTTCTTTAATGCTTTTTTCTTCAAAGAATCTTAATCTGATAATATCCTGATAATTGGCATCTAAAGATTCAATGGTTTTGATGATTTTTTTTTGTTCTTCATCGGAGATCATCAGTTCTTCGGGAGATTTTGCGTACTGATTTTTTACTTCATCCAAGTTTTCAGTCGGATCCTGATTTTCTCTGGTTTTCTTTCTCCAGAAATCGATGATCGTATTTTGAGCAATAGTTAAGATCCAGGTCTTAAACTGAAAATGAGGATCATACATATCCAGTTTCGACAATACTTTTGAAAAGACATTCACCGTGATTTCATCTGCATCATTTTCATCCCTTACTTTTTTCATCACAAAAGAAAAAACATCAACCCAAAAGATGTTGATGAGCTTTGTCTGGGCTTTCTGGTCCTTCTCCTTTGCTTTCCCGATAAGCTGGAATAATTGTTCGTCATTCATTATTAACAAATATAATTGATTTTGAACAGAATTGCAATAAAAATGCCTCGTAAAAAAGGACAGAATATGGAATCATAAAATAGAAATTTTACAAACCTGAAAACTATACATTTCCGGGCTTCATTGGGAGTCGTTCCGCTTATTGGCCTTATTCCCTTGAATTTATTATCTTTGCAGGGTAAAATTTTAAAGCAACAAATCAATGAATTCCTTTATAGAAGAACTAAAATGGCGTGGTCTTTTTGCCGATATGATGCCCGGAACCGATGAGCAACTGAATAAAGAGGTAACTACTGCGTATATTGGATTTGATCCAACAGCTGATTCTTTGCATATCGGAAGTCTTATTCAGATAAAAATTTTAGCTCACTTTCAGCAGCACGGTCACAAACCAATTGCTTTGGTAGGTGGCGCTACAGGGATGATCGGTGATCCTTCAGGAAAATCTGCGGAAAGAAATCTTTTGGATGAGGAAACTCTTCTTCATTATGTGGATTGCCTGAAAAATCAACTTTCAAGATTTTTAGATTTTTCCGGGAATGAACCTAACAAAGCGGAATTGGTGAACAATTACGACTGGATGAAAAATATTTCTTTCCTTGATTTTGCGAAAAATGTGGGAAAAAATATTACCGTAAATTATATGATGGCAAAAGATTCTGTGAAAAAAAGATTTTCAGGAGAATCCGGTGCGGAAGGAATGAGCTTTACGGAATTTACTTACCAGTTAATTCAGGGATATGATTTTTTACATTTATACCAAAACAATAATGTAAAACTTCAGATGGGAGGTTCTGATCAATGGGGAAATATCACAACCGGTACTGAACTGATCCGTAGAAAAGCCCAGGGAGAGGCATTTGCATTAACTGTTCCGTTGATTACTAAAGCGGATGGTTCTAAATTCGGTAAGTCTGAAAGCGGAGAAAACTATTGGTTGGACAAAAAGAAAACTTCACCCTATAAATTCTACCAGTTTTGGCTAAACGCAACAGATGCTGATGCAGAAAGATTCATTAAATTTTACACTTTCTTAGGAAAAGAAGAGATTGAAGCTTTAATTGAAGAGCATAAAACAGCTCCACACGAAAGAAGGCTACAGAAAAAATTAGCCGAAGAGGTAACAGTATGGGTTCATGGAAGAGAGGAATATGAAAAAGCACTGAAAGCTTCTGAAATTCTTTTCGGACGTTCAACTGCAGAGGATCTGGTAAGTCTTGATGAAGAAATTTTCCTTGAAATCTTCGATGGGGTTCCTCAAAAAGAAGTGGCAAAAGATAATGTTTTAGGAGTAAATATTGTAGATCTTCTTTCTGAAAAATCAGGTTTCCTGAAATCTAAAAGTGAAGCAACAAGAGAATTGAAGGGAAATTCAATTTCTGTGAATAAACAAAAGGTAAATGAAGTATATACTGCCAACGAAAGTGATTTGATTGACGGAAAATTCCTTCTTTTACAAAAAGGAAAGAAAAGTTACTTTATTGTAAAAGTACTTTAATCTTTTCAACAGTATATAAAAAAGCGGCGAGATAAATCTCGCCGCTTTTTTTCATCACAAAATTATGTTTTATATATTTTAGAAAGCATATCCTGCAGATGCCGACAAAACCTGACCACTAGAGGTTCCTTCTTTTTTCAATTCTCCGTCTACCCAGACTTGAACTTTTAGGGTAGAGGATGCATTTGCTCCTGTAGCACTTACCGCAACATTCGCACTATAAGCTCCGGCTTCAGCTGTAACTTCCGGGCTTGACCAGGTTGTTCCGCTTAGGCTGCTTGCTGAGGTGGTATTTCCATCAATTCCATATACAGCAACATCAATATCACTTCCTGAAGAAGCGATTGCCTTAAAGACAACTTTATGAGATTTTCCTGACCCCGGAATATTGTCGTCGTCATCATTTTTACAAGATGCAACAAGCCCAATAAATAGTGTTGCCATTGCGACCATAAAGGTTCCTTTTAAGACATGAACGATTTTCATTTTTTTCATAAGTTTTTTTGTTAAATTTTGCTACTTTAATAAATATTCTATGATTAGTGATTTGGTATTTGCAAAGCTATCAGTAGATGCTTAACCTATCAATCCTAAAAAACAAGTATTTTTTTATACCTAAATCAGGGTATTTTTTATGCTGTTTTTTTTAGTTAAATTGGGCGTTTTATAAAATCGTCGTCCTAAACAACCGAATCAACAGCTCATGAACAGACTACTTATTTTATTAAGTATATTAATATCTTTTATATTACAAGCCCAGCAGATCATCCCACTCAATGAAAAGCCTTATTTAGACAGTTTAAAGAATGTTGTTAACACGAAGACTAACACTCAATCTATTGCCGAATCGGCTTTTCTTCTATCTAATTATTACAGGAATACAGATTCTTTTCTCAGCAAGAAATATCTGGAACAAGGAAAAAAACTGACCCAAAAGAATCCCTATCTTCTGGCTAAATATTTTTATTTTGAAGGACAATATAATCTGGATCATGATAAAGAAAAAGCTGCAGCTTCTTATCAGCGTTCCATTAAAGAATTATCGAAATTTAAAACCGAAGAATCAGCTTTTTTACAGGCTCTTGCATGGTACAGCTACGGAGTAACGCAAAAAAATAAGGAAGGTTATCCATTTTTACTAAAGATAATCCTTGAAAAAAGTATTCCTTTAGTTGAGAGGTATGAAAACAGCAAAAGTTTAGGTTTTTTATATACGCAGCTTGCTATTATTCTCACTTATAATGCAGAGTTTGAAAAAGCAGGAAACTATAATAAAAAAGCTTTATCAATATTAGAAAAGTCATACCCTCATTCCGCTGAATTGTTTTATACTTACCTAAATTCTGCTAGCAATTTCTGTTATCAGGCTAAAGGAGATGAAGCAAAAAAGTTTCTTGATAAAGCTGAAAAAATGATACAGCCCTATCCTGAATCTTCAGCCAATGCTTTTTATTATTACGGGAAAACCCTTTACCTGATTACAAAACAAAGAAATGAAGAAGCACTGCCGGTTATTGAGAAGGGTATTTTTTATTCTATGAAATTCGGTCAGAATTTACTGGCTCAGATGTTTTATTTCAACAAGTTTGATATTTTAAAAAAATTGAAAAGGTATGACGAGGCCAAGAAAACTCTTGAAGACATTCTTGCAGAACAATCTTTAGCTTCAGATCTTAACAATAGAAAAGCGATCTATAAACAGCTTTCCGCACTTAATGAAGAGATGGGAAATGCTAAGGAAGCATTGCTGTGGGAACAGAAATATTCTAAACTTAATGACAGTTTGAATACAGAAAGTGTAAAATTAGAAATCAATAAAATTGAAGCCAAATTTAATGCTGCAGAAAAAGAAAGAAAAATTGCAAATTTGAATGCTGAAAAAAAGCAAAGAGAATTGGAAGTAAGTGAGAAAAACTCTTATTTAATAGGGCTTAGTCTGGTACTATTATTATTGATTATCTTTTTTATTTTCTTCTTTGTCATTTATAGAAAAAACAAAAAAATATCTGAACAGAAAGAAATCAATCTTCAGCAAAAAATCACTGATATAAAGCAAAAAGAGGAATTAAGCCTTACCAAAGCCATTCTTGAAGGAGAGGAAAGAGAAAGGGAGCGGATTGCCCGGGATCTTCATGATGGATTAGGCGGAATGCTTGCCGGGGTAAAAATTAATTTTTCAACCTGGTCCTCCCATCATCTGAACCCTGAAAAAGATAAAGAGTTTTACAGAATCCTCTCTCAGTTGGACAATTCTGTTGCTGAACTTCGTCATGTTGCCAGAAACCTAATGCCGGAATCCCTGCTTAATTTTGGACTGGAAACCGCCTTAAATGACCTTTGCGAGTTTTACATCAGAAAAGATCTTGATATTGATTTTCAACCGATCAATATTGAAAAAAAATTACCTCTTAATATTCAGCTTAATATTTACAGAATTGTACAGGAGCTCTTAGCTAATGCGGTAAAACATTCGGGGACCAATAATATTTTACTTCAATGCTCTCAATCTGAAGACAATTTCTTCATTACCATTGAAGACAACGGAAAAGGATTTGCAAAAAACAGCGAGGAGAAAACGAAAAGCCTTGGACTTCGAAATCTAAAAAACAGAGTCGATTACCTGAAAGGAAAAATGGAAATCAGTTCCGATCATGAAGGAACAACTATAAACATTGAACTTAATACGCATGCAGACTGAAAAAATAAATATCGTTATTGTAGATGATCATCCCATTGTGATTGAAGGGTTGAAAATGATGCTTGGCAATCAATCTTATTTTCATGTTTCGGAAAGCTTCACAACAGGTTCCGAGATCATCACTTTTATAAAAACCAATCCCGTAGATATTATTCTTCTGGATATTACTTTGCCTGACTATAGCGGAATTGAAATCTGTAAAGAAATAAAAAAAGTAGCTCCCAATACTTCCGTAATTATGTTCAGTAACCGTTCTGAGAGAAGTATTATTATGCAATGTATTCAAAACGGAGCAAGTGGATATTTATTAAAAAACACGTCTATAGATGAACTTATAGAATGTCTGAAAGGAGCTCTTTCCGGGAATATTGTTTTCTGTAATGAGACCAAACATATCATAAGCAAGCTCTCCCATACGACAATAGCTACGCCGAGATTAACAAAAAGAGAGAAGGAAATTCTGAAACTGGTCGCTGAAGGAAAAACCAGTGCTTTAATTGCTGATGAACTATTTTTAAGCCCTTTAACTGTAGATACGCACAGAAAGAATTTACTGCAAAAATTTCAGGCAAAAAACTCTACAGAACTCATAAGTCTGGCCATTCAGCACAATATGATTGATAAATAAAAGAACCACCTTTCCAGGTGGTTCTTCAGGTATAATAAAAAATAATTTTTATAATTCAAGGAAACTGTGTGCTACAGCAACACTTTTAATTCCGTTACCTGTTACAGTCGCTGTTTTTGCAATTTCACCATCAATCCAGATAGTAACAGTAAGCTTAGAATCAGCATTCGGAAGGTCTGCATTAGCTGCCAAATTCAATTGTGACTGGCTAGAGTTCACGAAAAAGTCTCCACTTGCCCAGGTTAATCCTTCAGTATCATACATAGTTTGTTGATTAGTTCCTACCTGAGTAACAATTGTTTTAAAAATATGAATAGGAGCGGTTGGAGGAGTTGTTCCACCAGGTGTTATTTTTGCTTCAAATTGAACAACATGATCTACATATTCATCATCGTCGTCATCTTTACAAGAATTAACCACTACAATTACTGAAAATAATACAGCAAATAAAAAAGAAAGTCTAAGTAAATTTTTTGATTTGTAAAATTGCTTCATTTCTCCAAATAAATTTTTATGTTTCAAATATAGGCTTTTTATCAATATA
>JBCNMJ010000075.1:0-19327 GCA_039594975.1 Chryseobacterium sp.
TGTTTTTTCAAAGAATTTACCTTTGGTGTAGCAGATTCTGATTTCAGGTTTGTTATGAAGAATCTTGTGGGTCTTTTCAAGAAAAGTTTTGTCGATAATATCATCACAATCCAGAAAAAGAAGATATTTTCCTGAAGCATGCTTCACTCCATTATTTCTTGCAGAAGATTGTCCCTGGTTTTCCTGATGGATGATTTTCAGATTTTTAAAAGCTTCATTACTTTCTATTGAATTTAATAGAGTACGATCGGAGCCGTCATTTACGATTATAATTTCAAAATCCGGATAAGTTTGATCATAAACACTGTTAAGCGTTTCAATAATATAGTCTTCACCTTTGTAATAAGGAATAATGACAGAAATTTTCTCGCTCATATCTTAAGAAGTTAGTGTTTTGAACCAGCTTTCAAAGTTATATTTATTTTTGATTTCTAAAGGAATTTCAAAGTAAGGTGTTTCAATAAAATTATTAAGTTCACTTTCAGGGTCTTCATCAATAATGAAGATATTTTCCTTTCTGTAAAAATCATAATTTTTCACGTGTGGGTTATCCGTAATAACCTTTTTTTCATATTTTAAGGCCTCAAAAAAACGGAACGAAAGTCCATTGTGTTCCTTTAATTTTAAATCTAAAAGAGCTTTCGAACTTTTTACCCATTTGATATTTTCATCATAAGTTAAAAAATCACTGGTAAAAACAATTTCTCCGTCTTTCTCTCTTTTATCCCAACTGAAAAGAAGTATTTTCTGCGAAATTCTCTTCAGACTTAAGGTTTCTGATATTTTCTTTAGAGCTTTAAAACGTTCTTCAACATAAGTCCCGATATAAAAAACATCATTTTCAATCTTTGCCGAGTCGTTTGCTTCTTCAAAAGTAAAAAAGAAATTGGTGAGGAAGAAAATGTTTTTTTGCTCATCAACGTCGTCCGGATCAAATACGAAAAATTTATCAAAGAACTTTAACTTAGGATAAATGTTGGGCGTTCTTCTGAGTCCATCCCAATGATTGCCGATGAGTTTTTTAGTTTTCGTTCTAATGATACTTATGAATTCGTCTGAAAAAAACTCGGTAGTCATCATCAAAATTGTATCATATTCCGGAAGGTTTCTGGCTTTTTGAAGAAGCGTATTTTCTATAAATGAAGTTCTGAGTTTTTCTTTATATTTTTTATCATCTAGAAAAATTTTCCGGTAGAGATTAGTCAGTTTTTCCCCTAGATTCTTATATCTGAACTTTTCTTCAGAATATAACATGAAATCAACATTATCATAGTGCAGATCCTTTAGGTTTCTTTTGATAAGATCTGAAATTCCTGCATAGTTGTGCATAATGATAAGTATTCTGCTCATCGGTAAAAATATTTAAAAAAGAGAGAAAATAAGAAATGTTCAGATTTTAGGTTTTGTTCCAGAACCTGTCTTTCTTTTTGAACTGTTTCTACAAATCGCTTAACTTTCGGATCCGTGTTTTTCTCCAGAAAACTGCTGAATTTTCTTTCTTTATCATTGAGGGTTCTGAACTTTATTTTGAAATCCCTAAATGTTTTAGCTTTTTTATTATGGTCAAATCTATTGATCAGCTTTTCTTTGGAAGCCCCATTTTTCGGATAAGATATTCCTCCCACCTGTTGTTCATTGTGAATACGATAGGAGAAAAGTTTTTCGTTTAGAAACGCGAACTTTTTTTGCTCAGATGAGATAAGTGCAATCCATTCATCATGATGAAGACCTTCAATATTGGGAAAAGGCAGAACTTGAGGTAAAATAGATTTTCTCAAAGCCATTGCCGCTCCTGTTGCAAAATTGCCTATTGTTGCAAAAATTTTAAAATAATCAATTTCTTGTTTATTTGCTCCTAAAAATTCCGGAACGTCCCAAACAGTATACAGATCCTGCTTTTGATCACTTTCATTGATGATATATCCATTAGAGCAAAGAACATCAGTTTGTTTATTCAGCGTGAAAAATGTATTGAAAGCCTCTACTTTATTATTTTCCCAAATATCATCCTGATCACTTAAGAAAATAATTTCTCCGGTACACAGAGAAATAGCTTTTTCAAAATTTTTTACACTTCGTAAATTTTTTTCATTAATGTAAATTCTGAATGTTTCGGGAAATTTCTTTTGATAATCGTTTAGGATTTGGGATGTTTTATCTGCTGAACCATCATCACACACAACAATTTCATCTACTTTAAGCGTTTGATTTAAAATAGAGTCTATTTGCTGACGAAGAAATTTTTCGCCATTATAGGTGCAGAGTGCGACAGATATTTTTGTCATTTATTCAGATTAAAAACCGTATTTATCCAATTATCGAGTGTATATTTATAATAGATTTCCTGTGGAATACTTTGGTATTCTGTTTCAAAAAATGATTTTTCAATATTACTGCAATCATCATTTAGAATCAAAATATTTTCAGGATTATAAAAGTCGTAATTTTTTATGGTAATATTATCTGTAATGAATTTTTTTTCCAATGCCATTGCCTCAAAAATACGGAAGCTTAATCCCATTTGATTATTTCGTTGAAGATCAAGAATCACTTTTGTATTTTTATAAAGCTTGGGCAAAGATTGCTGGGGAATATTCTTGGTTCTGAATGTAATAATATCAATATTTTTCTGATCAATAATCTGGGTAATTTTCTTTTTCCAGCTTTTTTTTCCGGCAACAATTGTCTTGAAACAGATATTGAGTGGGTTTATTTTGTTAATCAACACGTTTAGCCTTTGCAATCTATGGGTATCATACGATGTAATGTAGAAAAGATCCAGTTTCGGGTGCTGCTTTTTGGCAGGACAGAATTCTAGATAATTATAATTTGTGATTTTATGAAAACCAAAATTCGCCACATCTTCATCATCAAAAGAAAAAACGGTATCAAAAAAATGTAAAATATGTTCGGCCGGATTTCTGGACATACTGTCGTAGAGATATGCAATATTTCTTTTTGCATATTTTCTGATCTCTTTATGAACCCTTTCTTCAATCGCTTCAGGATTGATGACAAGAATCTGATCCTGCTTTCCTATTTTATGTAAAGACTCTATAATGAAATTTTGTCTTTTTCCGTGCTTGAGATTTTTGCCCAAGAAAACTTTACTGAAGGTATTTTTTACTCTTGCTCCAAAATTTTTGTGAGTGAAAGCTCCAATGTTGATGTGGTATGCCTCAATGCCTTTTTCTTTGAGCTTATTAACGATATGCTCGTCATAATGCCAAAAATCAAAACTAATCAAACAAATTTTCATATCACAAAAATAAAGATTTTAAATTTTAAATTTATACTTTTGAGCCAAACCCTGCTTTCTCAATGAAAAAAAATGTTTTGATAGATGTTGAACGGTTAAAATATCCAAAATCTGGAATTGCAAACGTTTGTTTATCACTGATAAAAGGATTGGATCAAAAAATACCTGCGTTTAACTATACATTTTACGGGCCAAAAGCGAATATCCCAACTACAAAATCCAGATTTACTATTATAAACTGGAAATTCTGGCAAAAGAAAATTCCTGTATCCATCGCATCTTATGCACTTATTCATACAACGCATCAGCTTTCTGAATATTTTCATAATATTAAAAAAGATCAGAAAAAAGTAGTGACGTTGCATGATCTTAATTTTCTTCATGACAAAAGTTCTCAAAGAAAAATAGAGAAAAGCAGGCGCCTCGTACAAAAGAATATTGGTAATGCCAATGCTATCGTTTGTATTTCAGAATTTGTAAAAGATGACTTTATAAAGAATAAACATTTATTTCAGCTAAGAGACAATGTAACTATAGAGGTGGTCTATAACGGTCTAATGTTTCCGGAAAAAGAGAATTTTATAGTTCCCAAAAACTATTCTTTTATCAAAGAAAAATTTATACTGAATATTGGAGTCCTTTATCCTAAAAAAAATCAGAATGTATTGCTGGATTTAATTTCTAAGAATGATAGACATTTGGTTCTGATAACAAGTTCTGCAAAATCAGAGTACAAAGAAAAATTTCTTGAAAAAATTAGAATACTGGGACTTACTGAACGGGTACACATTTTAGAAAATGTAGAGAATGAAGAAAAATATTTTTTACTTCAGCATTGTGAATCCTATTGTCACCCTTCATTGGCCGAAGGTTTTGGAATTCCTCCTGTTGAAGCCATGTATTTCGGAAAGCCTGTTTTTCTTAGTAAATATACAAGTCTTCCTGAGATTGGTGGAGATTTAGCCTTTTACTTTGAAGATTTTTCTGCGGAAAATATGAATGATGTTTACGTTAATGGAATTTCAAAATTCAATAAAGATAAAGCTATTTTTCAAACAAAATTAAAGGACAGAGCTTTACAATTCAGCTATCTTAAAATGGCTGAAGCGTATGAGAATATTTACAAAAAAGTATTGGCCTAAAGTTTTAGTTTTCCTAGCTTAAGCTTCCATTTAAATGTAGTGATGCTGTCACCGTATTTGATATCGATACGTTTGATTTCAAACTTGTTTTTCCATGGATAAGATTCTATTTCGTTTCCGATTCTTAAGGCAGCAGTAATTCCCGATTCTTCAAGCATTCTAAAGAAGGCTCTTTTTTTATTCTTTTCTTTCGGAAACTTTCCATAAGGATATGCTAAGACATTGGAAAATTGGATAGAATTTTCCTTTAAAAGCTCTATGTTCTTTTTGAGATCTTCTCGGGCTTCTTCAACAGGCATTTCAGAATAATTTCGATGGGCGTGGCTGTGAAGGGCAATTTCTATAAGTTCAGGATTTAAATTCCTGATTTCATCAAAATTCATGAAATTCCTTTCATCAGAATGTATTGCATTTTGAATGTAATCCGTAGGAATGAAAATGGTAGCTTTCAACTGATATTTTTCCAGCAGAGGAAGTAGATATTCAAGATTGTTGTAATAGCCGTCGTCAAAAGTCAGGATGATCTTGTTCGGACTATTGTTTTCTTTATGAAGATCCTTGAAAAATAGGGTATTGAAGGTATTTTTTATATAGCTAAGCTGTTCTTCCAGATTTTCTGTGGTTACAATGAGATTATCTTTGGGAGCCAATTCTTTTGGCAATACCTGATGATACATCAGAATACGAACGGTTTTTCTTTTTGACAAACCGAATAATCCTTTAACTGCGTTTATCAGCATGCTTTACCGAATTTAGAAATTTCGTGAAGTTTTTTATATTTTAAGAAAGTATAAAAAGCTGCGGTTGCTGCTGCATAATATCCAACCAGACCATCTAAAAAACCCAATCGGATAATATAAGACTTGATAAATTGATATATCGGTTTGAAAATGATTTTAAGTGCGTTTGATCTTTTCCCGTTTGCATACATTTTCTCTGCCATCATCGAAGTATATTTGTTGGATTTTTCGATGTGATGATAAATATCTTTGTAAGTATAGTGGTTTATTTTACCCTCTATTTTGCCTTTTTTTTCTGATGTGATAAAACATTCGTGAACGATATCTTCAGAATATTTCCCAAAATTTCTTTTAAAGAGTCTTTCCCTTTTTGTATTTCCCCAACCTCCATATTTTAAGGCTTTTCCCAAGAAAATATTATTAAAAGCAATTTCATAAACATTAAATGGTGAAGTTTCAGCTTCCACAATTTTTTTTATCGATTGCTGCGCCTGCTGGTCTGGAATTTCATCGGCATCTAAAAAAAGAATCCAGTCTCCACTACAAAGGCTTGTCGCATAGTTTTTTTGTTTGCCGAATCCTTCGAATTTTTTCTGTACAAATTTTACTTTTGAAAACTTTTTACAGATCTCTACAGTATGGTCTGTTGAAAAACTGTCAACTACAATAATCTCGTCGGCAAGATCATGAATTGAGCTGAGGTTCTTTTCAATAATCCGATCCTCATTGAATGTAATAAATGCTACGGATAGCTTCATACTGTATTGATGTTTAATACAAAAATACAGTTTATTTTGAGATCCGGAAATTTTATAAATGTAAGACTTATATATATTCTTCTTTTAAATATTCATAGGTCTTAAAAGAGCTTAATGCACTTAGATAGGAGAGGATAATTCCCTTTCTGCCATCTAATATTCCCAGCTTTAAAATGTACATCTTAAAAAAGTTGAAAATACTTTTTGTGATTTGCTTTATAAACATATAAGGCACATTTTTCTCACGCAGGTCTTTTGCCTTTAATTGGGCATAATGAATCACCTTATGGTAATAAGCTTGATAAGAATCAAAAGAAAAATGTAAAAGGTAATTTTTAAGAGTTCCCGGATTGTTTAGATTTTGCAGGCCTTCGTGTACCCTTTTGTTTTCATCATAGTTTCCTACTGTTTTTTTGAAGAGGCGAATATTTTTATCATTTTGTGTCCCGGAATAATGTACAGGCTCACCCATGAAAAAGAATTTTCTTTTAAAATAATAAGCGTCTTTTGCTTTAGGATTTTGTATTTCCTGTAGAATTTCTGCTTTAAGAGCTGGAGTTACTCTTTCATCTGCATCCAGAAATAAGATCCACTCAAAATTAGCATAGGAAAGACATAAATTTCGTTGTTTGGTAAAGTCTTCAAATTTATTTTGATAAAGCTTTACTTCAGGAAATTTAGTTTTAATAATATCGATTGTTTTATCTGTACTGTAGGAGTCTAAAACAATGATTTCATCTGCAAAATCTACGGATCTTAAGGCTTCTTCTATATTTTTTTCCTCATTATAGGTTATAAGAAGTGCACTTATCTTCGGGTTCTTCATTTTCAACAACTAAGTTAGTATGTATTAGATAATAAAAGTTGTAAAAAGTTAATCAATCGTTTGTATGATTTTTATGATAAAAAAATAACACCCTGATAATGAGTGCTATTTTTTTCAAAAATCTTATTTTATTTGTTTTATTTTTGGAATTCCAGTACTGTTTTTTCAATAATCTTTACACATTCCAATAATTGTTCTTCTGTAATAACCAAAGGTGGTGCTAATCTGATGATATTTCCATGGGTTGGCTTAGCCAATAATCCGTTTTCTTTTAATCGTACACAAATGTTCCATGCTGTAGAGCTGTCCGGAGTATCATTGATTAAAATGGCGTTTAATAAACCTTTTCCTCTTACTTTGGTAATCAAATCTGTTTTTGTAATCAGCTTTTCAATTTCTGCTCTGAATATTTGACCCAGATTTTCAGCTCTTTCAGACAACTTTTCTTCCTCAACAACGTTTAAAGCTGCAACAGCAACAGCACATGCAATCGGATTTCCTCCGAATGTAGAACCGTGTTGTCCCGGTTTAATGACATTCATGATTTCATTATCTGCTAAAACTGCCGAAACCGGGTACATTCCGCCGGAAAGTGCTTTTCCGAGAATTAAAATATCCGGCTGTACGTTTTCATGATGACAAGCGATTAATTTTCCGGTTCTTGCAATTCCTGTCTGAACTTCATCAGCAATGAAGAGCACGTTATGTTTTTTACATAATTCAGATGCATTTTTCAGGAAACCATCATGAGGGACATATACTCCGGCTTCTCCCTGAATAGGCTCCACCAGAAATGCAGCAATATTTTCAGCTTCTTTATTTAAAACTTCTTCCAAGGCAGCAATATCATTGTATGGGATTTTAATAAATCCTGGAGTAAAAGGGCCATAATTTTGATTCGCATCAGGATCATTCGAGAAAGAGACAATGGTTGTTGTTCTTCCATGAAAGTTATTTTCGCAAACGATGATCTTTGCGGCATTTTCTGAAATACCTTTTACCTCATAGCTCCATTTTCTGGCTAATTTTACAGCCGTTTCTACCGCTTCAGCTCCGGAGTTCATAGGTAAAACCTTATCAAAACCAAATAGAGTAGTAATTTTTTTTTCATATTCCCCCAGCTTTGAATTGTAAAACGCTCTAGAAGTTAGGGCTAATTTCTGAGCCTGTTCTACCAAAGCATTTACGATTTTAGGGTGAGAATGTCCTTGGTTTACAGCAGAGTATGCTGAAAGAAAATCATAATATTTTTTGCCTTCCACATCCCAAACAAAAACACCTTCTCCTTTATCTAAAACAACGGGAAGTGGGTGGTAGTTATGGGCTCCATATTGGTTTTCAAGGTCAATGAAATACTGTGAATTTTTTACTGCTGTTGTTGACATATATTTTGGTTTTTGACAAAGTTAAATATTATAAATTATCTGACTTTAGTAAAATAATTTTGAAATGAAACAAGATCCAGTATAAGTATTAAGATTTATTTGCTAATGCAGGAAAATATTTGTTGAAGAATAATTGAGTTTTGGTTTTTATATCTTTTTTACTCCTGTAGTAAAAACGTACAAAAAATCCGCCTTTAAGATGACGGATTTTTTGACAAATCTAATTTGATATTAAAAGGCTACTTGATTATCTGTAAGATATTGATCTATGTAAGATTTTAACTCAGCTTTCTTTACCGGAGTTTTTACTAGATCATATATAAATATGAGTCCGTTATTACCAAAATCTACCAACACTGAATTTTCTTTTGTAGTAGTGTTTTGCCAATTGGAATAGTCAATTGTAGGAGTAATTTTATCAAGGTTGTAAATTCCTGCCATAGCTAAAGATTTATCTCCACCTCTTGTTTTGTAAAATAATTTTTTTGCGTAATTTTTTGAAGCTTCTATAGCATCAATTTCATTGCTTCCGTTAATAGCTTTTTTTACACCTGCTCTTGCAGCACTTTCACGATTAGGGTTGGTTGTTTTGGCCTGAAAAATCATGTTTAGCGCTGATCCGGTATATATGTCAACTGCAACATGAGTTCCATAATCTTTAACAATTTGTTCTGGAGTTTTTTCTTCAATGTCTTTAATAAAACCTGCTGTTAGATAATTACTCAAAAGTTCCGAAGTAGCATTAATTCTAAATCTTTTTTGTTTTACAATTAAATTATAACTTCCATAGATATAGACTGGGTCATATTTTTTGTTACTTATAATTGCAGAAGAAAAGGGTATCGTTTGCCCAAATACTTTAAATTTTTCGGTCGCCGAAACTCTTCCTGAAATTATTTTTGAAAAGGCAACTGCATCTTCTCCGTAATATTCTTTATATTCTTGAGAAAGTATGTTTTCCTCGGAAAGGCGTGAACTTTCTTCAGTTTTAAATTTTTCAATATCAATGATGGGTGACGCTACTGAATTCTCACTTGCATATTCTCCTAATACGTTGTATCCATATCCTAATGCATTATATACTCCAAGTTTTTTAGAAGATTCTGTGTTTGGAAGTTTAATGTGTTCCCAGTTTTCAGAGTTTTCTTGATTAGCAATATCATCATTTGTTGTTGAACAGGATATTGCCAAAGCCATAAACATGGAACAATAAGACAGAAAGAATAACTTTTTCATTATTTTAAAATTTTATTTAAATATACTTTTAAATCATTTAACGGTGATATTTTTAACGATGATAAAAGTCATGAAAAAACCGCCTCAAAATCTTCCACGAATTTTTTTATAGTTTTCTGCAAGATAATCTGATTGTCCATTAGTTGTCTATGGAAATGAATGGTAGCTTTTCTCCTTCAATATAGAACTCCTTTAATATTCGGGCAAAGAGATAGAACTAGATTGAAGTAACAGCTGAAATATGCAAGGAATTAAAGAAAAGAAAACGTAATTTTTGAAGCCTTTCGATTTATTCAATTATAAATTTTTCTAGTACGAAATATCAAACACTTTTTCCAGTTGCTTTTCGTTGATGGAGCCGGGCGTTGCTTTTAGTAACGTATTACGAAGCCAAATTGCCAGGCTGTTTTCATAATGAGAAACTTTACCAATGGTAGAGCTTGTGTTAACGATATAATGCGCTTTCTCCATGCGTATCTTTTCGTATTGTGTAAAAACCTCATTCACACTTTTTCCTTCACTAAAAAGCTTTCCGAGAAGATAGGCATCTTCAATTGCCTGGCAAGCACCTTGTCCCATATTAGGAGTGGTTGCATGGGCTGCATCACCAATTAAACAAACACGATCTTTTTGCCATTGAAAAATGGGTTCCAAATCGATAATGTCACTGAGAAATATTTTTTCTTTGGGCGTTTCGGAAATCATTCTAGGAACTTCTGGACTAAATTCTGCAAAAAGTTCTTTAAGATTATCTGGGTTTTTAACCAAGTTCTCATTAACTACAGCGTACCAATACACTTTTTGATCATTGATTCTCACGAAACCAAAGCGTCTGCCTTTTCCCCAGGCTTCATAGGCTTGATGACTGTATTTCGTTGCCCAATCGAATTCACTCACGCCGCGCCAGCATTTTTGTTGGGTAGATCTTAGCTTTCCAATGTTTAGAATTTGATGCCGCACTACCGATTTAATCCCATCTGCGCCAATAACAGCTTCTGCATTGACAATAGTTCCGTCTTCAAAAGTGAGTTGGTAGCCGCAGTTTCCTTGTTCGATTTTAGATAAGCGTTTTGAAAGTTTAATATTTTCAAAACCAATTTCCCCAGCTAAAATCATTTGCAGATCGCCACGATGAATGGCGATATTATGCACCCCATATTTACGCTCGAATTTATTCAGTTGAATCCCCGATAAGGTTTTAAGCTGTGGATCAGTAATTTTAATAGTTGAGATTTTGTGACCTGCCTGTTCGATTTTTTGCCGAATGCCAAGTTTGTCAAAAACCTGCATTGCATTATTGGCCATGATAATTCCGGCACCGACAGGTTTTATTTCGGGTGCACTTTCATAAATAGTAACGTCCAGGTTACTTTTTTGTAAGGCTAAAGCTGTTGTCAAACCGCCAATTCCGCCACCGATAATTACTATTTTCATTGGATTACATTTATATTATGAGGCAAAATTAAAGGTCATAAAAGCTAAAAACGTTCACTTAAGTTAATTTCGAAATTAGTAAATTCTTTTTCGAATTCTACTTAGCGATTGCGGCGTAATTCCTAAATAAGAAGAAATATATTTCTGCGGAATTTTGTTTAGAATTTCGGGGGACTTTTTCAAAAGGTTGAGATAGCGTTCTTCGGGGGTATAGAAAAACAACTCGTCCAACCTTTGTTTTGCATCCAAAAAAGCCAAATCGGATATGTGCTTTGCTATTCCAAGCCAAAAAATATCTTTCCGGACTAAAGTTTCAATATCCTTTTTATCAAAATAGAGAACTTCCGTTTTTAGAAGAGTTTGTATAACAGCCATTGATTTCTTTCCAGTAATATAGCTTGCATAATCGCCAATAACATCATTATTCACTTGCAAAAGATAGCTGATATCTTCGCCTTTCTCATTGATGTAATAAATCCGTACAGCACCGTTCAAAATGAATCCCAAACGATCAAAAACTCCATTTCTAGGTTCTATCATTTTGCTTTTATCGTAATTCACGATGTAGCAAATTTCCAGAAATTCTGCAGCACGTTCCATTGAAATTTGAAGTGTTTCTGCTAATTTCTCTTTTAATGTCATCATTTGTATGTTAATTTTGTTTGATACTACAACAAATCTTCTTTTATAACTACAAAAATAACTTTTACTGCCTTATTAAAAGTGGACATAGTATAAAACTAAAGAAGGCGCCTTTTTAGACGCCCTCTTTTTATATGAATGATAATTATTTAGTGATTTTCATACTTTCTATCCATTACAAAATCCTCCATGAATTTCGTAGTATAATTTCCTGCAAGATAATCTTCATTATCCATCAATTGTCTGTGGAAAGGAATGGTAGTTTTTACTCCTTCAATATAAAATTCTTCCAACGCTCTTCTCATTTTTGCAATGGCTTCTTCACGGGTCTGAGCTGTCGTGATCAATTTTGCAATCATTGAGTCATAGTTAGAAGGGATTGTATATCCGGAATAAACATGAGTGTCAACTCTTACCCCATGTCCTCCAGGAATATTTAATCCTGTGATTTTTCCCGGAGACGGTCTGAAATCTGCGTAAGGATCTTCAGCATTAATTCTACATTCAATGGAATGTAATTTTGGATAATAATTAATTCCTGAAATTGGAGTTCCTGCAGCTAAAAGAATTTGTTCTCTGATTAGATCATAATCGATAACCTGTTCAGTAATAGGGTGTTCTACCTGGATTCTGGTATTCATTTCCATGAAATAGAAATTTCTGTGTTTGTCAACCAAGAATTCAATAGTTCCTACTCCTTCATATCCAATAAATTCTGCAGCTTTTACAGCAGCATCACCCATTTTTTCACGAAGTTCGTCAGTCATGAAAGGAGAAGGAGTTTCTTCCGTCAGTTTCTGATTTCTTCTCTGAACTGAACAGTCTCTCTCAGAAAGGTGGCAAGCTTTACCGTATTGGTCACCTGCAACCTGAATTTCGATGTGTCTAGGTTCTTCAATCAGTTTTTCCATATACATCCCTCCGTTTCCGAATGCAGCTACAGCTTCCTGAATGGCAGATTCCCAATGATCTTTAAGGTCTTCAGCTTTCCAAACAGCTCTCATTCCTTTTCCACCACCACCTGCAGTTGCTTTGATCATTACCGGATAACCGATTTCTTCAGCAGTTTTAGCAGCGATTTCATAAGATTCGATCAGGCCGTCAGAACCAGGTACACATGGTACACCTGCAGCTTTCATCGTAGCCTTAGCATTGGCTTTATCTCCCATTTTTTCAATCTGTTCAGGAGAAGCACCAATGAACTTGATGCCATTTTTCTGGCAGATTCTTGAGAAGTTAGCATTTTCAGATAAAAATCCGTAACCTGGATGAATAGCGTCTGCGTTGGTAATTTCTGCGGCAGCAATAATGTTAGGGATTTTCAAATATGAGTCTTTACTCATTGCAGGACCGATACAAACTGCTTCATCCGCAAATCTTACGTGAAGACTGTCTTTATCTGCAGTTGAATAAACCGCAACGGTTTTGATCCCCATTTCTTTACAAGTACGTAAAATACGCATTGCAATTTCGCCACGATTGGCAATTAATATTTTTTTGAACATCTCTCCGAAATTTTAAATTATAAATTTTGAATTTTAAATTATTTTAAATGAAAAAGATTCATCTAAAATTTATAATCTTTAATCTAAAATTCCTTAAGATGGATCTACTAAGAATAAAGGTTGGTCGTATTCCACAGGAGTAGCATCATCCACTAAAATCTTAACGATTTTTCCGCTTACCTCAGACTCGATCTGGTTGAATAACTTCATTGCTTCAATTACGCAAACTACTTTTCCGTTAGAAACTTCATCACCAACATTTACGAAAACATCTTTATCAGGAGATGGCTTTCTGTAGAAAGTTCCGATCATTGGAGACTTGATGGTTACATATTTGCTGTCGTCTGATGCAGCTTCTGCTTTTTCAGCAGGTGCAGCAGCAGGGGTTGCAGCTTGTACAGGAGCAGCAGCTACTTGTTGAGGTGCAGTGTGGTAAACTGCAGGCTGTGCATAAGCAACTTCGCTTCCAGCTAATGGAGTTTTAATAATGATTTCGAAATCTTTAGTTTTGTACTTCACTTCAGAAACCTCAGCCTTAGATACAAACTTGATAAGATTTTGTATGTCTTTAATGTCCATAAATTTGATATTTGATTTTGAGCCAAAGATACCAAAAAAACGTAAAAAACAACAAAAAACCGCCAAATTTTATCAAAATTGGGCGGTTTTTGTATTAAAACGAGTGTTTTTAGTGAAAATCGACTCTTAGTTTTCTTCAGTAGTTGCTACTTCTTTTTCCAATACTACTTTTCCTCTGTAGTATAGTTTTCCTTCATGCCAGTGAGCTCTGTGGTATAGGTGAAGCTCTCCTGTTGTTGCATCTTTTGCTAATTGAGGAACTACAGCTTTGTAGTGAGTTCTTCTCTTATCTCTTCTTGTAGACGACTGTCTTCTCTTTGGATGTGCCATTTTGTAATAACTTTTTTAATTGATGAGCGATGAGATTCATCATCCCATCATTAAACTATTTAATTTTTATTCTTTAAATTTTTTAGTGCGTCCCATCTAGGATCGCTTTCGTGTTCTTCCTCCTCTATATCTTTTGGACTGAACTTGTCTAAAATTGCCAGATCTTCTTCGGTTACATTAGGAGATAGCTTTTTCATTGGAATTGAAAGCGCCACATTTTCGTAGATCAGTTGTGCAATATTAAATGCATGATCACTTGTCGGAATTGTAATAACATCTTCTTCGCTGTCATCATATTCTTCTCCAAATTTCACCAAGACCTTAATTTGATTTTCAATGGGATGATCAAAATTTTCGTTGGTGATATCACAAACCAATTCTACCGTCCCGCTTACTTTAACCTCAAATTCTAAAAAAGTAGAGTGCTTATCTAATAAGACATCTACCGTAATTTTAGGATTTGTAAAATCCTGTTCAGTATCAAATAATTGAAAGAACTCTTTATCTATCTCAAACTTGAACTCGTGCTTGCCAGTTTTTAAGCCGGAAAAGCTTACGTCGTAGTTTCTTAACTTGTCCATAAAATGAGTGTGCAAAAATATGCAATTTTTTTATAATAACAAATAATTTTTCTAACAAATTAATTTAAAATTTGTTTCAAAGATTATCCTTCTGTGTCTTCCGGAAGGTCTTCGTCGATTCCGTTGTCTATAGCCATTTTTCTTGGTTGAAGACGGTTGGCCATAAGTTCGTTGTATTCGCTTCTGTTTTTAAAAATTTTAATAGCGGTGAAAATAGCTTCAGTAAAGCTTTGTTCGTCCGCGATATTTTTTCCGGCAATGTCATAAGCTACTCCATGATCCGGAGATGTTCTGATGAATGGAAGTCCGGCAGTATAATTTACCCCTTCTTCATAGGCCAATGTTTTAAAAGGAGCCAGACCCTGATCATGATACATTGCTAGAACAGCATCAAAGCTTTTATATTTACCAGGTTGGAAAAAACTATCGGCAGGAAATGGTCCAAAAGCTAGAATTCCGTTATCTGAAAGTTCTTTGATAGCAGGAGAAATAATTTCAATTTCTTCATTTCCTATTACGCCCCCGTCACCCGCGTGAGGATTTAGTCCCAAAACAGCAATCTTTGGCTTTGCAATATTAAAATCTTCAATTAAAGTCTGATTTAAAGCTTTAATCTGTTTTTTTATTTTTTCTTTAGAAATATTTTCAGCGACCTGTGAAATTGGGATGTGATGAGTTGAAACGGCTACTTTTAAGTCTTCTGTAACCAAAAACATCAGTCCTTTTTTATTAAATTTTTCTTCAAAATAGCCAGTGTGACCAGCATGTCTGAATCCCATTTTTACCATTTCGTCTTTGTTGATAGGAGCAGTGACCAAAACGTCAATATCTCCTTTTATCAAAGCTTCCGTAGCGGCTTCCAAAGAGTCGATCGCCATTTTTGTGGATTCTTCGGTAGGAGTTCCCAGTTCTACATTCACATTGTCTTTCACAAGGTTTACCATATTCAGTTTTCCACCCTGCGCTTGAGAAGCTTCATTGATGTAGTTGAAATTTAAATTTAATTTAAAAATATTTTTCTGATAGGTAAACAATTTTCCCGAACCAAAAATTACAGGAGTGAAAAAATCTGTAATGGTTTTGTCTTTCAGAGACTTCATGATGATTTCCGGACCGATGCCATTGAAATCGCCAATTGAAATTCCTACTCGTACTTTATGGTTTTTTGGGCTCATTTTGATTATCTTTGAAGATTATAATTTTACAAATTTAGCAAAAAATAATATGTTCACAGGAATAATTGAAGCAGTAGGTGTTATTGAGAAAATTGAAGAAAACGGAAGTAATATAGATTTTACACTTAGCTGTCCTTTTACGAACGAATTAAAAATAGATCAGAGTCTTGCTCACAATGGGTGCTGTTTGACGGTTGTTAAAATTGATGGAGATCAATATGTAGTGACTGCCATCAACGAAACATTGGAGAAAACCAATCTTGGAAAATGGGAAGTGGGAACTGTGGTAAATCTTGAGCGTTGTATGAAAATGGACGGAAGACTGGATGGTCATATTGTACAAGGTCACGTAGATAAAACAGGTGAGGTCGTAAGCATCGAAAATAAGGACGGAAGTTATTTTATCACTATTAAATATGAAGATAACGGAAGTTTCGTAACCGTTCCTCAAGGTTCCATTACGGTAAATGGAATCAGTTTAACGGTTGCTAAAAGTGAAGACGTACAGTTTTCTGTCGCGATTATCCCATATACTTGGGAGTTTACGAATATGCAGCACCTGAAAGCAGGAGATAAAGTTAATTTGGAATTCGATATTATAGGTAAATACATTGCCAGGTTAATAAACAAACAGCATGGCGTCTAATAAATATAGAGGATATAGCCTGAGAAACCGTGTTTTTTTCGGATTCTTGCTGGTGTGTCTTTTAAGTGTTGTTGCTTCGTCCTTGGTACCTTATTTTGTACTGAGGAATAATTCTTTGCAACAAAGCCGTATCGATATGCAGGATAAAACGAATGCCGTAATGAGGTATTTGGATTATGCTGTGAGCAGGGCGCGTATTGAAACGGCGGATCTTCCGACTGTTCTGGAAAATAAGATTTTTGAAATTGCAGATATTAATCAGCATGATATTATTATTTATGATTTAAAAGGTAATTATTTGATTTCAAATAAAGATGTAAGTCTTGTTGAGCAAAAAAAAATACCATTACATATTGTAAATAAGATTTTGGCAACTGATGCCAGAGTTGATATTAAAAGTTATGATCCTTCAGTTGATGCAGCGCTTACTTCTTCCTATTTATTGTTGAAAAATAATGAGCTTGAGCCTATCGCTATTGTATATATTCCTCTATATCATAATGAATCTGCTGATTTGGAAGTACTTCATGAATATGTTAAATATATTTTGCTCGTAGATATATTTCTGATTCTTTTCAGTATTTGGATAAGCTGGGTGACTTCGAACAGTCTGGCGAAAAATATTACGAAGTTTTCCGATATGATTACCCGTATTACATTGTTTGAAAATGAAATGCAGCCCATCAGATATTATAAAAATGACGAGTTGAATGCATTGGCAAGAGCTTATAACAGAATGATTCTTCAGATTCAGGATCAGAAGGAAAGATTACGGTTTAAAGCATCGGAAGAAGCTTGGAGGGAAATGGCGAAACAAGTTGCTCATGAAGTGAAAAATCCCCTGACTCCGATGAAGTTAACCATTCAGAATTTTGAAAGAAAATTTGACCCGGAAGATCCTAATATAAGGGAAAGGGTGAAGCAGATGAGTAAAACTGTGGTTGATCAGATTGATCTGATTGCTACCGTTGCATCTGCATTTTCTGAGTTTGCCAAGCTTCCGGAAAAGAATAATGAGATTATTAACCTGAATAAAGAAGTTGAAGATATTCTTAGAGTATTTAATGATGACAGTATTTTTATGCACACGAATAAAAATAACATCATGATCAGTATGGACAGGATTTATCTTTCGAGAATTATTACCAATCTTGTTACTAATGCTAAGCAGGCTCAAAGCGATGACAGAAAGCTGATTATTAATGTTGATGTTGAACAGCATCAAAGACGGGTGATGATTTCAGTTCAGGATAACGGAGTTGGAATTCCCGAAAATATGTATGAAAGGATTTTTGAACCTAATTTTACTTCCAAAAGCAGCGGAATGGGGCTTGGTTTATCAATGGTAAGAAAGATGATTGAAGATTATAAAGGGGAGATTGTTGTAAAGTCTGAAGTGGGAAAGGGTTCTACATTCATTATTACATTACCAACGAATTTATAGTGAAACCCTTTAAGTTTAAACAGTTCGAAATCCGGCAGTCAAAAAATGTTTTCCGTGTGGGAACAGACGGTGTTTTGCTTGGGGCTTTAGCTGATGGAAATGAATCTTCTAGAGTACTGGAAGTTGGAACAGGAACAGGATTGATTTCCTTAATGCTGGCTCAAAGATTTTCTAAAGCGGAATTTTTAGGAATAGATATTAATGAGGAGGCTGTAGAGCTTACGAAAACTAATTTTGAAAATTCACCTTTTAAGCCTAGGCTAAATAATATTCTGCAGGACTTTAAAAGTTTCCAAACCGGAGATAAATTTGATCTTATTGTCTCAAATCCACCATATTTTGAAGCGTCTGATTCCGAAAAAGATAAAATTGCCAGGCAAACTGTTGAGCTGAATTTTAGTCAGCTTATCTCCAAATCTGCAGAATTGCTTTCTGAAAATGGCATTTTTTCTGTGATTATTCCAGTAGAAGTTGGAGTTGATTTTATTGAGATAGCAAAAGAAAATCGGCTGTTCTTAATCAGACGAATAAATATCAAAGGAATTGAAACCTCTTCGGTGAAAAGACTGGTCCTTGAGTTTTCTTCTGTTGAAAAAGATCCTGAAGAACTAGAATTTGTGATAGAAAAAAGTCCGAGAAAATACTCGGACCAATATCTTGAACTCACCAAAGAGTTTCATGTTTTTCGTGAAAAATAATAATTACTCAAACAATTCTGAGGTATCCAATACGGAAACTCTTCCGTCTTCACATCTGATCGCTTCACCAGGGAAGTTTTGGATCATATGGTAATCGTGGGTCGCCATTACTACTGCAGCTCCGTTTTCCAGTGCAACCTGCTTCAATAAGGTCATGATTTCGTTTGAAGTTTCAGGGTCAAGGTTTCCTGTAGGCTCATCGGCTAAAATCAGATCAGGATGGTTTAATAAAGCTCTTGCTATGGCCACACGTTGTTGTTCCCCACCAGAAAGTTCATGAGGCATTTTGTGTTTTTTACTTTTCATGTTTACACTTCCCAGAACTTCATTAATGCGGTCTTGCATCTTTGTTTTGTCGCTCCAGCCTGTTGCTTCAAGAACGAATATTAGGTTCTTCTCTACTGTCCTGTCAGATAATAATTGGAAATCCTGAAAAACGATGCCTAGTTTTCTTCTCAGATTAGGAATTTCAGACATCTTTAATTTGGCAAGATCAAAACCAACTACTGCTCCGTGTCCTGCAGCTAATGGGATGTGTCCGTATAACGTTTTTAGTAATGAGCTTTTTCCGGAACCTGTTTTCCCAATAAGATAACAAAATCTGCCTTTTTTGATGTTAAGATTAACATCAGAAAGAACCGTGAAGTTTTTTTGGGCAATCTTTGCGTGCTGCAAACTTATAATATTATCTCCGGATATATTTGTATGTGGCATAATGCTGTTTTATGATCTATTCTTATAAATTTTTCAATTTTTAAAAATAGAAAAAAGAAACTTAAGAACCTTGAATTTTAGTAAAATTTAACAACAAAAAATGCCTGAAAAGATTATTTTCAAGCATGATTTGTATATGATAATTAAAGAATTATCTCTTAGCGCGAGATGCACTTACAGTTAAACTCTTTCTGCCTTTAGCTCTTCTTGCAGCCAAAACTCTTCTTCCATTT
>JBCNMJ010000076.1:0-19047 GCA_039594975.1 Chryseobacterium sp.
GTTTTGAAAGGCTGGCTTCCCTGTCCGCTTCCGTAAAGAGGGAAACTTAAAGGTAAGCCTCCAAATTGGGTAAACGGAATATATTCCGGGTGATAGGCGTATCCTTCAATTCTGTCTTTCAGCATGAAGTCAAGTACATCATAAACAACTTTGTCTTCATCAGAAAGGTTCTTATAATCAACATTTTCCAACTGCTTCTGTACCGAATTATAAAAAGAAACTTCACCGGAAATAAAATCTTTGTCTATATTGATAGGCAACTGGTCATTGTATCTGAGATCGCCCTGAGAAGTTGCTTCAAGAGGATAGAGTTTCAGATATTGTTCATAATAGTTCGACGCAATAGAATCTAAGTTGCTGGGCGTTACCTTTGTTAATGGTGAGTCCGACTTCTTACAAGACGCCATACCCATGAGTAATCCCAAACCGACGATGCTTTTAAATACAATGTTTTTCATTTTCAGAATCTTTGAAAAACAAAAGTAATTAATAATAACAAAAAAGAGTGTTTTGACGGAGGATTTTGCAAAAATATTTTTCAAAATATTTTTCACATTCAATCTATTTTTTATCTTTGCTGAAAACGTTTAACAATCATACTATTACAGTTCTTTTTTTAAGAAATAATGAAAGGGATTTTAAAAATTTACCATCCGGACGAAACGCTAAAATACAATATCAGAAATACTTATTGCAAAGCGGTCTATAGCAACCAACAACATTTTTTAGAGGTTGAAGTTATTACGGATGACAGTTTGGATCACGTTGACGATGATTCTCTGCAGTACAATTTTCCACAACTTTCGCTTGAGGTCTTCGATTTCCCTATCGAATCTGCGGAAATAGAAGGGAAAACGATTCAAATTAATGATTCTGATGAAGACAGCTACACAGAAGTAGATCTTTTTGATGATGAAGAGGCTTTTATTTATGATAATGAGCTTCAGTTTGAAAAGAATGAAGAGGGAGAACTTCAGGTGATCTGGAAAGGGACAATTGATGATTTTTACACGGGTTCAGACACTCCGATACCTTTCAGGCTTAAATGCGAATTTAAACAGGACGATATTGAGGTAGACGAGGATTAACATCCTTCCATCTTAATATTTTTTATACTAAAAATTCTTTTCAATACTTTTTGGAAAGAATTTTGCTGTTTGTAAAAAGTAACTTAATTTTAAGTTGTTTTTTAAGCATTTTTTAAGACATCAATTAATAATATTCTATTATTTTTGTCGTTTAAAACCATTATAAAACTACATATTAATGCTGTTAACGGAACTTACTCAGATTTTATTTGCACAAATTGCTACACCGGCAGTGAACACAGAAGATTTAGAATTTTCATTTTGGAAGATCATGTTTCATGGAGGTGCTTTCGCTAAAATAGTTATGGTGACCGTACTAACACTTGGTGTGTTTTCGGTGTATCTGTTTTTTGAACGTTTTTTCTTTATTAAAAGGCTGACTTCGAAAACGGATTCCAATTTTATGGATAATATTGAAGACTTCATTAAAGAAGGTAAAATAGAATCTGCTTCAGACTATTGTAAAAGACAAAATTCCCCTGAAGGAAGAATTTTAGAAAAGGGAATTTCAAGATTGGGGCGTCCTGTTTCTGATATTGTAAGTGCCATGGAATCTCAGGCTCAGGTTGAGGTTGCGAATATGGAAAAGAACCTGAACCTTTTGGCGGTAGTTCCAAGTATTGCTCCTATGTTGGGACTTTTAGGAACGGTAATCGGGATGATTATCGCTTTCTTTAACCTTTCTCACGCAACAGGGTCTTTCTCTCCAAAAACACTTTCTGAAGGTATTTATACGGCTTTAGGACAAACTGCGGTAGGTCTTGCGGTGGCAATTCCGGCTAACTTTTTCTATAACTTATTATTGACAAGGATTGATAAGTTTGTATTGAAGGCTCAGAATATGTCTGGTGAATTTTTAGATCTTATCAACAAACCTTTATAATCTTTCCAGATGAAAATTCAGAGAAGAAATAAAGCGAACCCTGAGTTCAGTTTGGCAGCGATGACCGATGTTATCTTGCTGATGCTGATCTTTTTTATGGTTACCTCTTCGGCGGCCAATCAAAGTGCTATAGATGTAAAACTTCCGAAAACGGGAGCGATAGAAGATAATATTCCTAATCCTTTAACGGTAAGTATAAAACCTGACGGTTCTTATTTTGTAGACGATAGTCCTGTAAATAAAGATCAGCTTGAGCAAATCATTGTTGATAAACTGGCAGGACAAACGAACAAATCTTTTACGATAAGAGCGGATGAAAATACAATGCATAAAGATGTGGTTTTTGCGATGGAAATTGCTGAAAAACACAAATTTAATATTGCAATTGCAACAGTAAAGGATAAATAATCACGAATAAAGATTATTTTACGATGAAGACTTATGCTATAAATAAACAGGAAGAAAACAGAGACCGAATAAAAAGCGCATTGCTTTCTGTTCTGATCTGGTCTGCGATCTTGTTGTTTGTTTTTTTATATAAATTAAAACCTGAATTAGATACAGAGCCGGAGATTGTTACGACAATGCTGGTTAATTTCGGGGATAACAGAAACGGAAATGGGGTAGAAGAACCTGCAGATCAGCCGGGAAGTTTGGCTGCTACGGAAGAAGTTACTCCTGAACCTGTAGAAACGGCAGTTCCTGAAACTAAAACCATCATAAAGCCGGAACCACAACCTGAAACCAAAAAATTAGAGGCTAAAGAGAAAATTATCACCGGAAATAATTCTAAAGTGACTGTTCCGAAAAAAGAAGAGTCAAAAGCGGATAATAAAAAATCTGCAACAAGTACAAGTGCCTCTAAAAACACTAAAAAATCCGGTGCGGTTACAGCAAATTCAAAAACCGGGAACGGAGACGGAAAAGGAACGGCAGCCATTGGAAATTTAATCAGAGGAAGGGGAACGAAAGCAGGAAGCCAGGGTGACGGTGACGGAATTGGAAATGCAGGAGACCCTTTAGGCGGTGACGGAAATGGAGACAGTAAAGTTGGAATTGACAGAAAATTGGTAGGATATATTCCGGGAACCATGGGTAGAGGAGGAGCACAACCTTCCCACAGCTGTACAGCAAGCGGATCTATTACGATCGCCTATACCGTAGATAAGGCTGGAAATGTGGTTTCTGCAAGAAGAGCAGGAGGAATTTCAGATCCTTGTGTTTCTTCCACTTCAGTTGCTTGGGTAAAAAAATATGTAAAGGCTGAAAAAGCCAATGTTTCTTCAACAGGAACATATAAGATTACCTTCTAAGAAAATAAATAATTTAATTTTTTATAATACCGTGTTAAAGTTTAATGACTTTGCCACGGTTTTTTGTTTGATATCAGTTCCATGGCTAGTTTTCCTCTCAATCAGCAACCTTCTGCGAGGTAAAATGCTTGATCAGGTTAAAATCATAACGATTGAAAATGAAGCTCATCAAAAATTTACTCTGGAAAAGAAGAATATTTTAGAATTGTTGAAATAAAATAAAAAAGCTGTCTAAAAAGACAGCTCAAAACAAAAATATTTCCCTCAGCATGCATCCCCAATCCTAATTATATGAATTTATTTAATTTCTATTTTTTACTAATATCCAGTCGGTGTAAGTAACCATTTTATTGGTGTCTGGATCAGTCCACTTTATTTCGTACCAATAGGTGCCGCTACTTACAGGAGTACCGTTAATAGAGCCATCCCATTTGAAGTTATTATTTCTATCTGAAGAATAAAGGAGTTGTCCGTATCTGTTATAGATGGAGATTTTTAAATCTTTCAGATAAGAAAGCTCCGAATAATCTAGATTGTCATTTCTGCCGTCTCCGTTGGGAGTAATTGCATTGACAAGATTTGCTACCGTTACCTGAATCTGAACCGGAGCACAATGGTTCGCATCTCTTACATAAAAATTATTTTTACCACGAGGAAGGTAAGTAAAAAGATTAGACTCTTGCCATATTTGTCCGTCTCTGGAATATTGGTAAGGAGAAATTCCACCTTCAGCAATCACAGTTGCGGTATTATTTTTTACATTAACATTTTTAATTTTTGGAAGCTCAAAGGGGTGAACTTTAACCACTTGTTTGGTTTTACAGCCATCTGAAGAAAGCATAACCCAATAATCTCCTACAGGAACGTTTTGTATAGACTGTGTAGTCGCTCCCGTACTCCATAAATAAGAAGTATAACCGGAACCTGCGTCTAAAGTTGTTCGGCCTTCCGGACATATTGTTTGATCTTTCAAAACTGCAGATGGCTTCGGAGGAATGACTTTCAGGGTTATTTTAGCAAAATCGAAACAGCCGTCGCCGGAAATAACTTTTACATAAACAATGGAATTCGCTGAAATATAATTGTTGGGTGAAGTAATTTCATTGGTTCCATTGGTTGCATCGTTAAGGGTCGGGTAATATTTCTTTGTAGCAGGATTATTGGTGGTAACGGCAGCGGTCGTCAAATTAAATGTTCCCGTATTAGGATCATTTTCATTAAAACATTCGGTTAAAAAGGCTTCCTGTACATTTACTCTCGGATAAAACTTCAGTGTGATTTTAGCATTGGCAGTACAGCCGTCTACTGTGGTTACTTTTACATAAACACTGGCAGGAACTGTTGAGGTATAAGCATTCGCCGGAATAATTTCGTTTGTATTTGCATTTAAATCTGCTAATGTCGGATAATATTTTTTCGTTACAGAAGCTGGAGCTCCCACATTCGCGGTAGTTAAATCAAAAATACCGCTTCCACTGATGTTACAAGCGCTTACTGTAGTATCCGTAAGAACCAGAGGAACTACTGTAATATTTACTTTTACCTGCTCACAATCTGTAAAATTAGGATCGTTTCCACAGAATTTATAGGTGAAGGTGTCTGTTGTTGTTCCTGCATTGGCGGTATAAGTCAATACTCCTGTTGCGGGATTTACGGTTAATGTACCATTTGCTGGCGGAGTAATAATTTGTACCGTACCAGGAATAGGAGTTTGTGTAGAACTGGTAAAAGCCGGAGTAATGGTAACCGGAGTTCCTGTCCTGCAGATATTTAATGGTTTCACGGTATTTACCAGACAAGAATATACCTTATATGGATAGGTTGTATAGACACAATTCTCTTTAGTTATAGATACCGTATAGCTTCCCCCTTGTGTAGGAGAATAGGTGTTGGAAGTAGCTCCAGGAATAGGATTTCCGTTGAGGTTCCATTGATAAAGGTTAAAACCGCTTTCAACCTGTAAAACAATCCCTGGAGCGCATTCTCCGGTAGTTTTACTAATCACGGGAATAGAGCTGAATCCGGCAAAATATCCTCCGTAGCCCAAATTCCCACTACCGCCGGCAATTCCTGCAGTGACTGCTTTTGTTGAATTTACGGTAACATTTCCTGCAATATTAGGAATTGTGTAAGACACCCAATCTGTAGTTCCTGTTACAGGGAAAGGTCCTTGTGAAGCCGTTGTAGGAATATTGTTGACCGTTACAGAGGCTCCAGTCTGAGTAAGGATATTCAGTTTTACAAAAAGAGGCGGGTTAAAAGTGGTTGCATAAGGCAGCTCATTTATTTTTCCAATTTCATCGATAGTTTTGGGAAGGAGACAGTTTAATGGCGGAATATAATTGAATCCTTCTGTGGCGTCATTATCTGCAGTACCTGACAAAAGCTGATAAGTATAGACATTTTTGCTTGCCTTTATGTACATATTGAGATGGGAAGGACCATTTACGATATAATTTTGAGCACTTACACGGTAATAATCACCTTCATTCAAAGTGGCAACAGGAGTAGGATTATTATTTAGCCTGATTTGAGTATTATTTTCGGTAGCAACAATAATGGCTCCTTCAATTTCAGGAAGTATATTCCCCATTCCTTTGATAAGGACAAATTCACTCCCCAAACGATCAACGGGAACCGACTGATCCATAATAATATCTTCTCCGTTATAAGGAGGGGTAAGTCCAAACTGACCGCGAAAATTTCCATTAGTGATAGAAACAGGCTTTGTTGCTTCTATTTTGGCACCGATAAATCCATCTTTATTTCCAGGTTTTGTTGCCGACCCGGAAAATATGTAAGATTGCCCTTTATTTAAAGTAATGGTAATGGAAGGGTGGGTAAGTCCGTTGAAATTATTTAGAAACCAGGTAGTCATATCATATCCGGAAACTTTAATCTGCGTATTGTCTTCTGTTGCTAAAATACCACAGGTAAAGTTTAACGTATTGGTATTATTCATCAACGGAGCATACACAGCATAAAACAATGTTCCGATCCCGGCTTTCCCTTTTGATGTTAAAATCTCACCATGATTGGTTTCCGAAAATCTATATGTTGCAAAAAACGGAAGGTCACCATGAAGATAAAGACCTCTCGTTTTTATACTCATGGCATCTGATGTGTTTTGACCTAACATGAAATTTAGCGGAACATCAAATGTTTGAGGGTTTCCTTTACTGATCGTTACCGTTCCTATCACAATGTTATTATTATAAATGGTAACAGGAAAAGGGATAGTACTGTCAGTAGATAAATATAATGCTTGTTTGGGGTTACCATTAGCCAGACTTCCTGCCATAGGAGCAAACCAATGGTCCGTATCTCGTTGAGCCTTAACAGCAAGAGATAGTAGTAATATAAAGATAAATAAGAGTCTTTTCATAAAAAATAAATTAAGCAATCCATCGTAGTCTTTTAAATAAACTTACATTGATGGTTTACGATTATTAGATAATATTCTCTGAGGATTAATCTTTGTTTTTTAATAAAATCCATCCGGTATACTTAATGGCCATATTTTGTAGGTGGGGCTCTTTCCAAGAGATTTCGTACCAATACGTTCCTGTAAGCATTTTTTTATTGCTAAACATCCCGTCCCACGTATAATTGTTGAAAGCAGAGCCTTTAAATACATTGTTTCCATACCGGTCATACACAGAGAAAGACAGATCTTTCTTATAGCCAAGTTCCGCGTAAGAAATGGTATCATTAATGTGATCTCCGTTAGGAGTGATAGCATTGATGATATTGATGACAGTTAGTTCCACCTGTACAGGTTCACAACTGTAAGCATCTTTTACATAAAATGTATTCTGTCCGTTCGGAAGACTGTTAAATATATTAGAGCTCTGCCAGTTGATAGTATTAGTAGAATACAGATAGGGAGGTTTTCCTCCGGTTACGGTAATGGTAGCTTTCTTATTTTCGAGATTAATGTTTTTGATTACCGGTTTTGGGGCTACCTTTACAGAAACCTCTTGCCTGTTGAAGCAGCCATTATATCCTAAAGTAACCCAATAATCTCCCGGCCCAACATTAGAAATGGATTGTGTTGTAGCTCCCGTATTCCATTCATACGATTGATATCCAGATCCTGCATCTAATGTTGTTGTGGCATCAACACAAATTTCTTTATCGGAAAGTAAAGAAGGTGGTATTGGAGGCATTGCCACCTCAAACACAGGAGTTGTAGCAGGAGGGCAGCTTCCTCCTACAGAAACAGTTACGGTATAATTGCCTGCTTTGGTTGGAGAATAAGTGTTCGTAATCGCTCCCGGAATCGGACTTCCATTGAAATTCCATTGATAAGAAGCATAGGTGTCATCTACCTCAAGAATCATTCCCGGAATACAGTTTCCGTTCTTTTTAGCAATGACCGGAATAGAAGAAAATCCGGCGAAATATCCTCCGTAGCCGACATTTCCTTCTCCTGCTGCAATTCCTGCTGTAACGGCTTTGGTAGATTGTACGGTAATATTACCTTTAACATTAGGAACCGAATAGAATACCCAGTTGGGATTTCCTGTTATGGGAAATGGTCCCTGAATGCCAGAAGTAGAGCCATTTACAGAAACCGAAGCTCCTGTTTCGGTAATAATATTGAGTTTTACAATAGGGGTAATAGATGTGTAATAAGGTAGTATATCTATCATTCCAATTTCATCTATTTTTTTAGGAAGAAAACAATTTAAGGGCGGAATGTAATTAGCTCCAATAGTTACTTCGCTCATTGTTTGAAGACCGGCCATTAGCTGATACACATAAACCTTTTTGGTAGTACGTATTCTCATGTTATAATGTCCTGTAAAATTCTGGTTTACAAATGAAGCGGATCCTATTCTATAAGATTGTCCTTCGTTAAGGGTTGCTATTGGTATTGTTTCATCATTTACATATACTTGAGTATTATTTTCTGTGGCAACTACCATTGCTCCTTCTAGGTTTTGTGCTATCAGAGCCATTCCTTTAATGAGAACGAATTCATCTCCCAGACGTTCTACGGGAACAGATTGATCCATCAAAATGTCGCCACCATTATTTGAAATAACAAGCATTCCGTTAAAATTACCATTAGTAACTGTTATAGGTTTATCGGACTCTATTTTAGCTCCAATAAAGCTTGATTGATTGGATGCTAAATTCCCACTACCTTCTATAATATAAGATTGCCCTTTGTTTAAAGTGAAAGTCATAGTGGGATTAGTTGTTCCCGCCGTTCCGTTGGAAAACTGTACAGAAGAAGCATAATTAGAAACAGTTACTTTAGTATTGTCTTCTGTTGCTAAAATACCACAGGTAAAATTATTAATAGTATTTAAAACGGCAATTGGACCGTAAGCAACATAAAATTTTTTACCAATACCAGCTTTTCCTTTGGAAGTAAGTATTTCTCCGTGATTTTTGGTAGAAAATCTGAAGGTGCAGAAAAAAGGTTTGTCTCCTTTTACATATAAACCACGCCCTGTTACTTTAAACGCTTCAGATTGTGCGCCGGTAATCATATTATCCATCGGAATGTCAAAAGACTTTGGACTTCCCTTGCTTATGGTTACTGTGCCTATTAAAATATTATTGTTGTATATACTTACAAGGAAAGGGCTTGTAGAATCCGTCGATAAAAAGAGGGCCTGTCTGTTAGAATCATTAAGTCTTGACATCATTGGTGCAAACCAATGTTCAGTATCTCTTTGCGAAAAAAGCTTATTGCTGGCAAAGAGGATCAGTAGAAAACTAAACAAAAGCTGTTTTGAGAAGGTAAGCCATTGTTTTGTGTGATGAGAAGTATCTTTAGAAGTCATTGAAATATTTTTGTTTTGTGATGCAGAATGAGTAACTGCTTTTTAATCATTTTTTATGTGATTAAGTTTTTTCATAGTTTATTACATTCCTGATCTTGAAATCACCCCGTTATGGATTGAGAATAGCATCAAGCAGTAGAAGGAAATAGGTTTAAACAGATGATATGATGGAAACTGTCATAAAAGCGGTAAAATATCTCACCGCTTTGTATGACAGAGACACATACTACTCTATTTTTTTATTGCTTTTATCGTCTGAGAAGTACCGTTTTTTAGGGTTAATTTTATTAGGTACACTCCAGAGCTAAGACTGTGTAATGAAATTATTTTTTCAGAAGATTTTATTTCTTTCACCATTTTACCTGAAGCATCATATACAGAAACAGATTGTAATTGTACATCTTCCGAAATGGTAATAGTATCCGTGAACGGATTAGGATAAATAACCAAATCATGTTTTGTTGCCACTTCATTCACACCTAAAGAAACTGTAGGAGCCCAGGAAATATCATCCCAATAATACATGGCATTCCCGGAAGCTGCATATGTATTTCGAATAGCCAATCTTGCTCCTGCCGGAACAGTGTTCGGAATAGCAACAGTATAATCGCTGGTTCCGGTAGTAGAAGTATAAGAGGTATTGGTAATATTCAGTTGTTGAATTAAGGTAAAAGTAGTAGCATCAGTAGGGTTTGTTAAATATCCCACATCTAATTTCCCGGTATTGACTGCACAATATGCTTTAAACGATAAAGAATGGGTTCCTGCATTTACATTACTTAGTTCAGGAAGCACGGCAATAGAAACATCACCTGCAGAAATAGATCTTTGTTGAACATGTCTGGTTCCTGAATAGGCTCCTGTTCCGTTGATATTACAGGAAGCAATTCCGGTTACTATTCTTCCCCAACATGGAGCATTGCTGTTAAGTAATCCTGTATTATAAGTATCGAAGTTCTCAAAAAGAGAAGTTTTAGGAGCACAAAGTGTCAATACAGAAGCAATATTCGTCCATGCACTCTGGTCTGTTCCACTGCATCTTGCTCTTACCCAGATATAGTAGGTTGTTGCGGAATTCAGATTCGGCAGAGTATAAGGATTTGCTGTTACTCCTGTTACATTGGGTAGTGTAGTAGAAGTAGGAGATGTGCTGCTTGTGCTGTAATAAATATCATATCCTGATGCAGGAGCTGACGGAGAGGCTGTCCAGCCAATGTCAACAGATCCACTGGTAACATTGGATAATACAACATTGGATGGAGCCAAACATGTTGCTTTAGGTTCCCAATATACTTCGTCCCAATAGATATTAGTAGTTGTTACCCCTGAATTTCGGATAGCAAGTCTGGCATTGGCGGGAACGGTGCTCGGAATCACTACGGTATATTCATATCCGTCATATACTGTATTGCTGAATGTCAATGACTGAATATTGACAAAAGTTGAAGCATCCGTATCGTTGGTTACATAGCCGATGTCTAAAGTTCCGGTTCCGCTGCTTGTTCTTGCCTTAAGCCGGATCCAGTTTGTTCCCGCATTTACATTGCTAAACGCCGGAAGAACTGCGATAACGGTATTTGCGGCACTACTAACGCTTTGATACATTCCTTTAGAATTATTAACCCCCGAACCTGAAGAAACCTGCTGATAACCCGTTCCTAAAATAATTCTGTCCCAGCAATCTGCATTATATGGTCCGGCAACAGCATTTTCAAAGTTTTCGAACATAGAAGTCATAGGGTTGCATTTGGTTTTAAATATGCCACGTAACGACCACGCACTTTTGTTGGTACTGCTGCATACAGATCTTACATAGACATAGTAAGTAGTAAAAGCATTAAGGCCACTGATTGGTGCAGAGGTATTTATACTTGGTCCTGATGCAGGAGTAGAAGCTGTAGGAACGGTAGTGGAAGATGTGTAATAATATTCGTAGCCGCTTCCAGGAGTTGTAGCAGGAGCCGTCCACGAAATGGTAGCCGAAGCGTTAGTAATATTTGTTGCTGTGACAGCTGTAGGAACGTAACACGTAGGTGTAGGATCGATTTTTAGGCTGAAATCCACAAAATTACCGTTACCTCCGGTATTAGGACCACAAGGGTTTGGAGAAGTTGTAAGGCCAGTTCCGGTTTGCACCCTTACTCGATAAATTCCCGGTGTTTGGCTTGGTGGAATATACAACTGGTCATCAACAACCGAATAGGAAGAGACTCCTATCGGATTTTCATAGAAATCGGCAAAATCTCCGTCTGAGTTCCAGTCTATCCATACAAGAGCTTTGGTTCCGCTTACACTAAATTCCAAATGTATATTTACGGTACCTCCCGGATAAGATATTACCGTTTGTATTGCAGAATTGTCTACATAGGTTTGATATGCAGTGGCATCGTAATACAATGCTCCCTGGTCTGAAAATATGGCATTTTTAAGATAGTTCGAGGTAGATGTTCCTCCTGTGGCTGGTGTACAATAGGTCTGTGCATCCAACTTAAAAAAAGAAAGGAATAAAATCATCCATAATAGATAGTGCTTTCTCATATATTTTTGTTTTATCGTTAGTAACTATTTTTAAATTTTAGACCTTCAATTATCAGTTATTCAAATCTCAAATTGTAGTCGCAATATTTTATTTTTTTGTAATAATTTTTGCTGAAAAGACCTATATCTTTAATGTTTTTTTAACATCTTTAGGCTTTGAACAATATTAGAGTTATATTTGTTTTTTATAAAGGAATGGGCTTGCATAATTCAATGAATTTGCAAGAATTAAAAAAATAAAAACCTGAAAAACAGGAGGTTATTAAAATTGCTTTTAAAGAGACAGATGATATATTTATCTGGAAAAATGGGCGAAAAAGTAAAGTGTACCGTAGAAAAAATGGGGAGAAATAATAGGCTGTTATTATTTTTTATACTGCTGTGTCCAATTTTTATGAATGCTCAATCCGCTCCTAATTTTGGTATTCTGACTGATAAGGCTTTTCAAAAATTATATCAAAATCCTGAAGATTGTATCAGCTATTCGCAGAGTCTTTTAATCAGTGATAAAAATTCCGAACATAAAATTATCTTACGAAAAATTATTTCCCAGGCTTATGCTTTACAGGGAAATTATGTACAGGCGGTAAATATCTCCAATCAAAAAGAAGATGATGGCAAAAATGAAAAACTTTCTTACTTTGCTCAACTGTTCGGAGACTATAATCTTGCGGATCAGTATCAGAATTTAGGATTATATAGCCAGTCGAGGAATATTATTAAAGGTATTCTATCGGATAAGGAGCTGTTGAAAAGTACAAATGTAAAAGTAAGAATGACATTGGGGAAACTCTATCAGCTTCAGGCGATTAATTTCGGGATTACCAGAAACTATGACATAGCGCTGCAAAATCTGAATAAAAGTAATCAGTACCTTAATAACGAGAATGCAGAAAATACGATCATTAAGCAGGAAAATATCATCTTTCGTTCCAATTTTTTATTGAGGCAGAATAAGCTGGAGGAAGCCAAAAAAATGCTGGATGAAGTCATGCGTGATATCAGTAAAAATGGGAATAGTACTTTTCTGACGGCTTTTGCCTATGAAACGCTATCAAGATATTTTTTCCTGAAAGAAGATTACGGTACAGCTATTGTCTGTTTAGAAAAAGGACTTCTGAAAATTGATAATCTGCCTTATTATGACATGAAGATGATTTTCTATGAGTTGCTGACAAAGAATTATCTGGCACTTCATGATGATCAAAAATATTACCATTACAACAGTCTTTATGCTGACCTGAAAACCAAATTGGACGCTAATAAAAAAGAAGGGATACAGTATATTGTAAAGCTGGTGGAAACCTACCAGAACAATAATATAGAATTTCAGAAGCAACACAAATTAGGACAATTAAAGAATGTCTCTGCTCTTATTTTATTTTTTGTTGTAGGTATAATTGTGTATTTGTTTTATGAATCAAGAAGAAGCAAGGATTTGAAAAAACAGCTAAGCTTTTTTGAAAAACAAAAAGAAAGAGAGGCTTTTATGTTGGCTCAAACATGGAAGCAGAAAACCGAAACCGGGAAAGAAAATAAAACCGTAGAAAAAGATTTACTGAAGGTTTCCAAGGAAAAAGAAGACGAAATCCTCAACAAATTGATGGAATGGGAGCAATCGGATAACTTTTTGAATAAAAATATGTCGATTGCAATGCTTTCGGCGCAAACAGGAATCAATACAAAATACCTTTCCGAGGTCATTAACAGTATTAAAGGAAAGAATTTTAATGGATATATTAATGAATTGAGAATCAATCATATTGATCATCAGTTAAAAACAGATCCTGCTTATCTTAATTACAAAGTAAGCTATCTTGCGGAATATTCAGGGTTTTCTTCGCACGGGGCATTTACGAATGTATTTAAATCGGTGACCGGAATGTCTCCTAATACCTATATTCAGGAAATTTTAAAAAATAAAAAGGCATGAAGGTAATAGGGTATTATATTCTTTTTTGTATTGCTTTATGCTGGCAGTTTCCTGTTTTCGGACAGAAGATTCCTAATGATTCGCTGCTTAAAAAAGCAAACCGGGAAGTTTACAACAACCCTGATAAAGCGATTAGTATAGGAAAGAAGCTGCTTCAGACAGAAAAAGATCAGGATAAAACCATCAGGATTTATCTGATGTTGTCTACTGCAGGAATTGCAAAACGAAATTTTGACGAATCTCTTAATTATATCCTGAAGGCGAGGGAATTGGGTCAAAAAACAAATGATCAGAAACTTCGAATTACTGTGCTGATTTCCATAGCACTTCAATTTCAGCAAATGGAACTTTTAAGTAAAAGTCTCGAAACGCTGGATGAAGCCGACGAATATTTAAAAAAACTTCCCGAAGGACTTTCTTTTAAATATTTTGAAACTGCAAGAAGCTATGCTTTACGCGGAATGATCTATAAAAGCCAGTCTAATCCTGAAATTGCCCTTCAGGAGTTTTTAATTGCCATTAAAAATTTTAAAAAAGTAAAAGAAGAAAAACAAACCTATTATAACCAAAGCATCATCTATTATAATATTGGATACTGTTATCTTGCTCTTAATCAATTAAGTAATGCGGAATCTGCTTTTGGAAAATCTATGCAGTTGGCCAGTTCTATCAAAGCGAAAAGTTTAGAAGCCTTTGCTTTAAAAGGACTCGCAGAAATGAATAAACTAAAGCACCAGAATCAAACGGCGTTAGAATTATTGGCTAAAGCAGAAAATCTGAGTAAAGATGTCGGGGATTTGACCCTTAATGAAGGAATTTATAAAGAAATGGCAGATAACCATCTCGCCATGGGAAAACAGGATTTTTATAAGATATATAATAAAAAATATTTTGAAACCCGCCTGAAAAGGGAACAAAACGAACTGAGCTCTGTTGACAGGGCAATTGATATTCATAATACAGAAGCAAAGAAAAAAAGTAAGGAAATAGTAACCTCCTACAATTATTATATCGGAGCTTGCATTGCATTGGGCTTAATTATTTTTGGATTCTTATTTTGGAAAGTGCTTAAAACCAGACAAGGCAATAAAAAATATCAAAAAGAGATTCAAAAACTTATCAGGTCTTAGAATCTCCTGATGTAGACTTTAATTCTTTAGCTCATTTATCCTGTTGATAACCGGTAATGCAAAAATTCCGCTGGTCTGAAGGTACAACTCGTAGAATGTTTTTGCTTTGTCTAAAAAATCCTTATTTCCATTTGCTTTTCCATTAAAATAGAAAAGATTTCCCAGCATTTCATAATAATCTTTGTGGTCTCTTTCCTGCCTTTCGTTGATGATTTCAATAATTTCTTCTTTTGTTTTTGATGAAAGAGTGGTAAAATCAAACTTGAAAATATCCCTCATCAAAGTTTCAAAGTCCAGTTCTTTCTGCATTAAACTTTCTTCCGGTTTGTCTAAAATAAGTTTTTCCAATGCTTGAGTTAACTGACGTATTAGTCTTAATGTGAATTCTTTATCTGTAATCATTGTTTGGGTTTTTTTTCTGTTGTTTCTTCTGTTTCAGGAGTAGAAGTTGTTTTAGAAATGAAGTGTATTGTACCTTCTTTATTTTTATAGATTCTTAAAGCTAATATGAATCCAATAATAATTCCTAAGATAACAACCGCAACTGAAATAATTAAGGTGAAGCTATTAGGATTTGGAAAATAAATGATAGCAGCAATTAAAATCCCTATCAAAAGAGGAGAAAGGAAGATTTGAAATCCGCCAATCACTTCCGTTGATTTTTCAAAAACATTAGGTTTATTTTCTCCCATAATTATGCAAAGAAAAGATAAGCAAGTGCAATAGAAGTAATAATACCTACCAAATCAGCCAAAAGCATGGCAATTACCGTGTATCTGGTGTTCTTTACGGCTACTGCTCCAAAATAAACAGCAATCACGTAAAACGTCGTATCTGAGCTTCCTTGAAGAACAGCGGCCAGTTTTCCCTGGAAACTGTCTGCTCCAAAAGTTGTCATAGTATCAACCATCATTCCTCTTGCTCCGGAACCTGATAAAGGTTTAATCAGGGCAGTTGGAAGTCCGTCTACAAATCGGGGATCAAAGTTTGCTGCATTGGCTATCCATTTCATCCCGTCGATAATAACATCAAAAACGCCGGAAGTTCTTAACAGAGATATTGCAATCAACATTCCGACTAAGTAAGGAATAATCTTCACGCAAGTTGTAAAACCTTCTTTTGCCCCTTCAATAAAGGCATCAAAAACATTGATTTTTTTATAAACTGCACCAAGAACGATAGCAAGGAAGATGAAAAGGATTAATCCGTTGCTTAGCACTTTACTGAAATCATCCAGCTCATCCTTGCTTAATTGGACTAAATACAACACGAGTAAAGCAATCACTGCGGAGATTCCTCCAACATAAGCAATGACAATTGGTCTTAGTAAATTGATTTTCTGATATGCTGAAACAATAATCATAGCCGCTAAAGTTGCTGCAAAAGTGGCAATCATACACGGAAGAAAAATATCGGTTGGTGTTTTCGAGCCCATAGAAGCACGGATAGCAATAATGGAAACCGGAATCAGTGTCATTCCTCCTGCATGAAGGCAAAGAAACATGATCTGGGAATTACTTGCCGTGTCTTTATTCGGATTTAATGTTTGAAGACTTTCCATTGCTTTCAAGCCAAAAGGCGTTGCTGCATTATCCAAGCCTAAAAGATTGGCGCTGAAATTCATCAGCATATGCCCGAAAGCAGGGTGGTTTTTAGGGATTTCAGGAAATAGTTTTGAGAAAAAGGGCTGTATTAACCTGCTCAATAGATTGATTCCGCCCGCTTTTTCAGCAATACTCATGAATCCCATAAATAAGGTCATAATTCCGATCAATCCCAAACATATCTTGACTGCCGTTTCAGAGGTTCCGATTACACCATCAGCTTCCTGAACACGATACACTTTTACGTTTTGTTTTAGCGAATCGGTTTTATAATGGATTCTGTTGTCGGCAAAATCTGACTTTTTTATCAAACTGTCCCGGACAATCGGAGAAAGCGTATTCATTTTCTGTGTTGCAATTTGTACCGTATCGCCGCCTTTTCCCACTACCATATCGTTAAAAATGGTTTTGTAGTGGCTTGAGGAAATGTATTTTATACTTGCAATAGCAATGGCAACAATGATAAATGCCGACCAAATTCTGCTGAGAACCATCTGATTGAATTAAAATTGTTTAAACTTATCAAAAAAACTTCAGATTACAAAGAAAGGAAAGGATTTTAGGTTGCAGACCGAAAATGGCAAAATAAAAATAACAATAATTGTTGAAGAAGTCTGTCATTTCGACGAAGGATAAATCTGTTATAGATTCTTCACTCCGCATTTGCTTCATTCAGAATGACAGAGCGTGTTGAACGATGAAAACAAATTACTTTTCATCAAGATAAACCAGAAAGCCGTCAAAATTATCATCCAGATTTTTTAAGACTTTTGCTTCTTTCATTTTCTTTTCCAGCCCGTCAATAAAAAAGCTTTTTTCAAAAAACTGGCGGTGGATTCCAGGCAGTAATTCCATAAAATAATCCATCCCGATTTTATTGTTATGAAGATCCATTTTTGTTTCCAATGGTTGGTTGGGAAATAACTCTTCGTGCATATCGGTCATTCTTTTACAGAATTTCAGTGCTTTTTGAGGGGAAGAAACTTTACAGCAGTACATCATGATAAAACACGACCATAATGCATGTCTGAAAGCATTTCCGATGCCGTTATTAGATGCCGTTTTAGGAAATTTTTTCTGAGCAATGGTGAATGCTTTTACGGTGGCATGAAAACTTAACAAAGAAAAAAGAGGATGGGGCAGAACGAGGGACAAAAGACGCATGATCTTTTTGAAACTCATACTCCGGATTGTATCAAAAAATATTTTAAAAGTTCTCATCAATAAAAATCTCTCCCTAATTAGAGAGAGATGATTGTATTTTTGTTACAAATTTTAAGCACGTACTGCTAATAAATTTACTGTTTTAGCTACTGTATCCCGAATTTCAGTCCTTTTCACAATGAAATCCACAAATCCTTTTTCCTGCAGGAATTCAGAAGTCTGAAATCCTTCCGGTAGATCTCTACCTATTGTTTCACGAATAACTCTAGGTCCTGCGAAACCGATTAAAGCTCCCGGTTCAGCCATGATAATATCCGCTGTCATTGCAAAAGAAGCAGTAATACCTCCAAAAGTAGGATCGCAAAGATAAGCGATGTATAAAAGTCCCGCTTCTGAAAGCTGAGCCAATTTCGCCTGAACTTTTGCCAACTGCATCAGGGAGTACGTTGCTTCCTGCATTCTTGCTCCTCCTGACTGGCAGATGATCATGTAAGGAAGTTTATGCTGAATACAATAATCTACTGCTCTTCTGATTTTTTCTCCCATTACAGAACCCAAAGATCCTCCGATGAAAGCAAAATCCATACAAGAAACTACCATTTCAGTTCCTTTTACAGTTCCTACGGCGTTTCTGATAGAGTCAGTAAGCTTTGTTTTCGCCTTTACTTCTTTTAAACGGTCTGCGTAAGGTTTTGTATCTTTAAAATTAAGGATATCTATACTTTCAACGTTAGCATCTAACTCAGTGAATTTACCTTCATCAAAAAGGATATCAAAAAATTCTGCACTTCCAATTCTTACATGAAATCCATCCTCAGGAGAAACATAGTTGTTTCTTTTTAATTCTTCATGCTCAACTACTTTTCCTGAAGGAGTTTGGTGCCAAAGACCTTTGGGAACATCCTTTTTTTCATCAGTAGAAGTCGTAATGTTTTTTGCTTTTCTTTTAAACCAGTCGAATGCTGCCATTTTATAATATATTAATGTACAATGAAAAAAGTAAAATGTATAAAAGAAAAAGCGTTCAATTTACTTCTTACATTATACATTTTACTTCTTACCAATTTTTATTTTAAAGTATTTACGTTATTTAAATCTTCAAATGCCTGAACCAATCTTGTAGAGAAAGTTTCTTCACCTTTTCTCATCCAAACTCTTGGATCGTAGAATTTTTTATTTGGCTTTTCTTCTCCTTCTGGGTTTCCGATCTGAGTTTTCAAATACTCGATATTGTTTACCATATAATCTCTGATTCCTTCTGTATAAGCAAACTGAAGGTCAGTATCAATATTCATTTTGATTACCCCATAGTCAATCGCTTCTCTGATTTCTTCCAAAGTAGAACCAGAACCTCCGTGGAATACGAAATTCACCGGCTTAGCTGCAGTTCCGAATTTCTCCTGAACATATTTCTGAGAGTTGTCAAGAATTTTTGGAGTAAGAACTACATTTCCTGGCTTATAAACTCCGTGTACATTACCAAATGCAGCTGCAATTGTAAAGTTATCAGAGATCGCTTTCAATTTTTCGTAGGTGTAAGCGATATCTTCAGGCTGAGTATATAGTTTTGAGTTGTCAACATCTGAATTGTCA
>JBCNMJ010000077.1:0-18984 GCA_039594975.1 Chryseobacterium sp.
TAAAGTAGAGCGATTAACTTCTGAAAAATTTAAAGTAACCATCATAAATCCAAATGCATTAATAGAGAAGGACCTAATCTTTATGTACAAAAATATTGGATGGGAACTTAAGAAAGAGGAAGGACTAAATGTAGGGATTGAAGGAAAAACGAATTGTTTGTATAATATAACTTTTAGCCAGACTGGAGGAAATGAAATTGATCTGATAAAATTTGAGGCTAACCCAGATTATGAATTTAATTACGAGCTTTCTAACCCTTCTTCAATAGCAACAATTACTCGTGCCGGTAAAGGGTATGATATTATAAGACAATCAGATAACACAAGTGAATCAAAAATAAGATTAAAAATAAAAAAGAAATCTGCAAATTATAATCTTCAAACCTCTTGGATTAATATTCCTAATTGCAAAGCAGATATAACACCGGATCCGGATCCGGACCCAAAACCAGAAAATAATTCATCTGAATTTTTACAAGTAAAAATAACAGGGATAACTTTTTGTAATGAATCAAACGGAACCTTCTGTTCCACATTAGAAGTTACTAGCCAAAATAATAGTGGAAAAAGAATTAAATGTGATGATGTTATATTTACAATGAAAGATAATGCCAATAGCACAATCTTAGCTCAAACTACACAATGGATTGATTTAGAACCTAATCAAAAACACATTTTTTATGTCAATCTTAAAACTCCTACTAAACCAAGTGGAAAATGGGATTATTTAATCTCAAAAACGAATTGTAAGTACAAATAGATAGTTTTATATACAACAAGAACCTGCATACTATAGACAGGTTCTTGTTTGTAAAATCTTTTATATCGGTTAATGCGCTTCCAGCCAGTTATTCCCTACTCCAATTTCCACCAATAACGGAACCTGTGTTTCTATGGCACTTTCCATTTCCATTCTAATGATATTGGTAGCAACTTCAATTTCTTCAATTGGCGCTTCAAATACCAATTCATCATGCACCTGAAGCAACATTTTGGTTTCAAGTTTTTCTTTTTCCAGCTCTTTCTGAATTTTGATCATCGCCATTTTCACCACATCTGCCGCACTTCCCTGAACCGGAGCATTTACTGCATTTCTTTCGGCATGACCACGAACAACAAAATTATTGGAATTAATATCCTTTAAATGACGTTTTCTTCCTAAAATAGTTTCTACATAGCCTCTTTCACGGGCTTTGCTTACCTGTTCAGCCATATATTGTTTCAGCTTCGGATAGGTTTCAAAATAAGCTTCGATCATCTGTTTGGCTTCCGTTCTGGATAAACCGGTTTGTTCAGCCAATGCAAAAGCACCCTGCCCGTAAATGATTCCAAAGTTTACTGTTTTTGCCTGGCTTCTCTGCGTCTTTGAAACTTCTTCCAACGGAATTTTAAATAATTTTGCCGCTGTAGAAGCATGAATATCTTCACCGTCCTGGAACGCTTTGATCATATTATCTTCTCCTGAAATTTCTGCAATCAAACGTAATTCAATCTGTGAATAATCGGCAGAAATAATCTTTTTCCCCTCACCGGAAACAAAGGCACCACGAATCTGCTGACCTCTTAAGGTTCGGATCGGAATATTCTGCAAATTCGGATTTACACTTGCCAAACGGCCTGTTGCCGCTGTAGTCTGTGAAAAATTGGTATGAACGCGGTTATCTGTTTTTTCAATCTGTGATGGCAATGCATCCACATAAGTCGATTTTAATTTCTGATACGTTCTGTACTCAAGAATATGCTTGATAATTTCATGTTTCGAAGCCAGTTTCTGAAGAACATCTTCCGACGTTGCATACTGACCTGTTTTTGTTTTTTTGGCTTTCGGATCAAGCTGCATTTTTTCAAATAAAATGTCTCCCAGCTGTCTCGGTGAATTCATATTAAATTCTTCTCCGGAAAGTTCAAATATTTTTGATTCTAATTGTTTTAAATCATTCTCCAAATCAATACTTTCCTGAGCCAGCCATTTTTCATCCAGAGAGATCCCCGCCAGTTCCATTTTTGCCAGCACTTCCATAAGCGGCATTTCTATGCTGAAGAATAGATCTTCTAAATTTTCTTTTTTCAATTGAGGCGCAAACAATTCATACAGTTGAAAAGTTATATCTGCATCTTCTGCTGCGTAATCGGTCTGAGTTCTCAGATCTGCATCTCTGAAATTGCCCTGATTTTTTCCTTTTTTACCAATAATCGTTTCTATGGAAACCGGTTTATAATTCAGATATACTTCCGAAAGATAATCCATCCCGTGTCTTCCGTCCGGATTTAAAAGGTAATGCGCAATCATGGTATCGAACATTGCTCCTTTTACGGTAATATTATACTGTTTGAGGATTTTATAATCGAATTTTAAATTGTGGGCTACTTTTAGCAAATCTTCTTTTTCAAAGAAAGGTCTGAAAATTTCCAACGTCTGTAAAACTTCTCCCTGATCTTCCGACAAAGGAATGTAATATGCCAACCCTTTTTTATAGGAGAAGCTCATTCCTACCAATTCAGCTTCCAATTCATTTAAAGAGGTTGTTTCCGTATCAAAACATACCACTTGCTGCTTTAATAAATTGTCAACCAAAATCTTTTGTGCTTTGGGATTATCCACAAACTGATAAAGATGATCATTCTGCTCGATCGTTGATTTTGTAGAAGTTGCCTGTTCTAATTCTTCATACGTGGCAAATAGGTCTAACTGCCCAACTGCCTGTGCCACTTTTTGTTGCGGAGTAGTTTCCGTTACCGTCACCTCGACCTCAGCAACAACAGTCGTTGTAACTGTTGCAGGAGCAAAAGCACGGTAAAGATTTTCATATAATCTTCTGAATTCTATTTCGTCGAAAACTTCTTTTACTTTTTCAAAATCAGGAGTTTCAAGATCATATTGTTCCTGGTGGAATTCGATAGGGGCATCACAAATAATGGTTGCCAATTTTTTTGATAAAATTCCACGTTCTGCCGATGCTTCTACTTTTTCTTTTAGTTTTCCTTTTAATTGGTCTGTATTGGCTAACAGATTTTCGATGCTTCCGAATTCTTTCAGAAATTTCATGGCTGTTTTTTCACCAACCCCTTCCAGCCCCGGAATATTATCCACGGCATCTCCCATCATGGCCAGGAAATCGATCACTTGCTTCGGGTCTTCGATTTCATATTTTGCCTTAACTTCTTCTACGCCTAAAATTTCAATATCACCACCTTTTAAGCCTGGCTTATAAATTTTAATTTTATCGGTAACCAATTGTGCAAAATCTTTGTCCGGAGTTACCATAAAAGTGGTATATCCTTCTTTTTCCGCTTTGCAGGCAATGGTTCCTATAACATCATCCGCCTCATATCCTTCCACTCCCAGAATAGGAATATGCATAGCTTCCAAAATTTTATGAATATAGGGAACAGCAATCTTAATGGCCTCAGGAGTTTCACTACGGTTGGCTTTATACTCAGAAAAATCGTCTGTTCTCACACTTGCCTGTCCAACGTCAAAAACCACTGCCAAGTGAGTCGGCTTCTCTCTTCGGATCAGTTCGATCAAAGAGTTAGTAAAACCGAAAATGGCAGAAGTATCCAGCCCTTTGCTTGTAAGTCTCGGATTTCTGATCAATGCATAATATCCTCTAAAAATCATTGCATAAGCATCGATAAGAAATAACCTTTTATCCTGAGTTGCGTCCATATTTTCCATAAAGAACAAAGATAAGAAAAAAGTGTTTTTGCTTTACGTCCTCACAATAAAAGAACCTTAATTTAACAACTAAAAAAAGACCTCAAAAGAGGTCTTTTTAATTTTTCAGGTAGAGCTTTGAAGTTAACAGAGGATCTCTTTATTTGGTATTTTGCTGTAAAGAGTCTAAAATCTTGAGATTTCTTTTACTATCAGGATTTCCTAATTTTTCTGCTTGTTGTAAAAAAAATCTTGATTTATCCAGATCTCCTTTCTGCATATAACATATACCAAGTGAATTGGATATTTTATCATAATATCCCTCTTTTTCTCCTATTTTTTTATCATATGCCTCCTGTAGATTGGTGATAGCATTTCCAAAATCCTGTTTTTGCAAATACGAAAAGCCTAAGGGAGCTACTATATCCGGAAATTTGTTTTTGTCTACATGGCTCAGATAAAAAATTGTTAAGTCATATTGGTTATTTTCATAGGCAGTCCAACCATCTTTGTAAAATTTGTTATCATTATCAGTGAATAGTTTATATTTCATAATGGCTCCTACTAACAATAAGCCAATAATTAAAATAATAATTTGCAATACTTTTTTCATAAAAATAATAAGAAATAATTAGGCTGGGTTACAAAAACAGTAATAGTAAAAAAAATACTATATCTAGAGAAAATAAAATACCTATTGTTTTATATTGTGTGATGCCTCCGAAGCGATCAATTCCACCACCTCCAACAAATGCATATATAAGGAAAATAATAAGTAATAAAAAGAAATTCTTGTCTTTTACATATTGAAAAATATCAAAAAAATAAGAAATATTCTTTTTTTCATTATTGATACTAAAAAAAGGAATACTTTCTTTTTCCGCTATTTTTTGATTGGGGTCTGTATAAAATGAAATAGTATCACTATTTTCTAATTGTTTGTCATTAAAAAAAGCCCAATCAGATATGAATCCCCTGTAATCTCTTTCGTATTTTAATGTTTTTGTATCGTTTGCAACATAAAAATAGACTCTTCTTTTACTGGAATGCTTATCAATAATTACTTTTTCCTGTTGATGATTTTTAACAATGGGATTCTCTCTCATTAATTTAAGATTCGAATCAATCCTGATAACTCTTCCAAGTATAATAAAGGTAAGCACCAAGGGAAACAAAAGAATTATAGTGAATATTATATTTCTCATTAATTTTTTGAAACTTTATATTTGATAATCATTAATCTTTTCCTGCCAAAACATTTATTTTTGCTCTTGCAGCTGCTTCTTCATTTTGCATAGCGGTGTTTAGTTCAGCAATCTGAGATGCTAAAGCCCAATTTGAAGTAGCTCTAAAAAGATCTATGGCAAAATTAATTCCTAATCCCTTAAGCGCACCACCTGCAGTTGTTTTAACTCCGGTAGCAACATTACTTCTTAAAGAGTTGTTATATTGAGTTCCATATACTGAACTCATGCTTGTTGATGTTGCCGTTGTGGTATTAGGAGTGATTCTAACATTTGTACTTGAAGCATTGACATGTATTTGTGTATTACCTATACTTGAATTAGGTAAACGATTATTGGCGGATATGGTAGTACTTGTGGCTGTTGTTCCAGGCGGAGTAACATTCCCCGAATTATCAGCAATAAATACTCTATTTTGAGATATTGTGGATTGATTAGCTGTGGTGCTCTGATATCCTGAGGTTTGCGATTGTGAGATCTCTTTACCCGATCCTAACGCATCTGTAGCAGCACCATATTTTTTATCGGTAACTTCGCCCATAAGTTCATTCTGCGGTTTTTTGTCAAGATCATAAGCCTGTCCTGTTACATAGTTTTCAAAACCTGTCACATCTTTTACTTCATCGTAAACAGCATTAACTCCGTAAGATGCAGCAAAAACAGTCCCCATTCCTAATCCCTGCATTATCGTTGATGCCATTCCATATTCTGCATACGTTGCCAATAAAGAGCTTCCTGCAGCACCAACGGAAAGAGCCAATGCAGATAACAAGTAGGATGCACAAACTACAGCCCCCACTGTTAATACAGTTTCTGCCACTACTTTATCTGTAAACTCATCAGCCGCTTTTTCAGAATATAAAATCATTACATTTCCTCCTAAGCGACAAGGTATCATCGAGTTTTCTAACAATGGATGTTTTCCAGCTGTTAATACATTCGAATCAAAAGGAGTCCAATTTTGCAATAGCATACCACAAATAGACGGTATTAAAGATACTCCGGCTCCAGCCGCTGCTCCAGCTGCAGCGCAGGCTGCCACTGCCAATGCCCCGCCAGACAGTACAGAGCCTACAACTAATGCTGCGCCTAATAAGGCCCCAACAACAGCACCGGCAATCACCATCTTGGCACACATAAAGTTTCCTCCCGGTCTATCATCTACCGTTGCTTTTAAATAACCACCGGCAATAGTTACGGTACTTTGGCTTGTAACTTTTATCTGTTGTTTCTTCATTCCGTCAGAGCAGATTAACCATGCTCCATCAGGTACATATAATTTACTCATTGTTTTAATTCTTAAATCAACTCTATCGTATGTTCTGTTAAGTGACAGTATTTATTACTCGCCTGCTCTTTAATTTTAGAATGACATGAAAGCATTTTCCCCTGCCGAATTTCAAAAAGATATTCTATAGACCAAGTGAGTGAATAGCTATAATCTTCTTGCAAGAAGTCTTTTAACTTGGTGTTATAGATTTCCCTTAAACGTCCATTTTTCTTAGGATCAGATTCATAATACAATTTTATTCTTACCAAATCACCTTCTTTCTTCAACTTTCGTTTTTTAGAAAGCATAACTTTTTCTGCAGCAAAGATTTGCGAAATATACTCTTGTTGTTCGAGGTCCACAAAAATATCTAATTCTGAATACTGATAAAATAAATCATTAAAAAACAGCTTGTAAAGAACGTTATTATTAATCAATGGTAAGGTATTGCTAAAATCTTTATCTCCTCCTTCAATCATGTTTTTTTCTTCAGGAGTATTTCCCATTTCCGGCTTTAATTCTTTCTTTAAGCTACTCCATATTTCTTTTACTTCATTCTGATTGGAGAGTGCTTTAACATTACCTTCGTCAAAAAGCTCTAATATAAGATGCTCCATCGGTTTGTTAAGCTTTTGCATATATTCTGCAAACTGCCGGTAAATCGATTTAATGTACTTTATCTGGTGCGATTCCTGCCTGATATCACTATAAAAAACATTTTCTTTTTTTGTTTTACTATGATTCCAAATTATTTCAGTCTCTGAGTCAATCATACTGCTTCCCGAAATCTGCATATCGATTTTTTGTACAATCTTATACCTTGCTTTGACTTCTTTTTGAACCAGATGAACAATATCCTTAGATTCTCTTAAATTTTTTATTTTTCTTAGATTTTCAGCAGTATCAGGAATAATTAATTCTTTTAGCCATGGTGCTATCGTTAAATCTTTCCTAATCCATTCATGTGGTTGCGAATTGGAATTATGAAAATCAATTAAAACTTTTACATCTATCCCTAAATCTGTTGCAACATCAGAAATACTATCCTTTTCTTTTAACTGAATTTTATATAAATTGGACTTCATACTTAGTTTTCGATAATATTTCCTCCTTTAATTGTTACATTACTATCAACAGATACTCCCGTTTCCGCCCCTTTTTTACCGATTTGTGCAAGTGAGCTTCCGATAATTTTAGTATTGGTTCCCTCAATTGTAATATTAACTCCTTTTATTGTAATATTTCCACTTTTATCCATTGTAATTGAGCTGCTTCCTGTCTCAAATTTTATTTCCGTATTACTTTTAATGCTTACATTCCCCGCATTATCCATCGTGAAAATCGAATTTCCCTTACTTACATCAATGGTACTTTTTGTAGCAACATTTATTGTATGGTTGTTTCCTATGTCTTCGGTACTGTCATTACTTACATAAGTATTAATGTTACCGTCTCCACTTAATGTCACATGATTGCCGTTTCGGTCTCTGATTTCCATTCCACCAGCATCATTAAACCTAATAATATGTCCACTTTTACTACTTAAGCTCATGATATTATTTCCGGCACCACCACCTGCACCAATTCCTCCGTGGAACATTCCTCCCATTACAAATGGACGATCGGGATGCTGATGAACAAAGTTCACAATAACCTGATCTCCCACTTCGGGAACAGACATAAACCCGCGGTTTTTATTTACTTTATCGCTGCTTCCTGCATCAGGAGACATGACCCGGATGAATTCCGTGGTTGAATTCCCGTTTTGCCAGTCGAATTGTACCTTTACTCTTCCCTGATTTAATGGATCTGTATTGGAAATCACTTTTGCAAACTGGGGCTCTGCTTTAGGAAACTGGAATTCAGGACGCGGAATAAATCCTGTATCTGCAGCAATAGCTTCGAAATGTCCGTCATAATAACCTCTTGCATCCACTTCATGAATAACATTTGTAATCATCAGTTTGGTAAAGTATGAGGTATCATTGGTATCTGTTTTACGCATCTCAATGTCTGCAATACATCCCGGATATAGAAACGGAACAGTCGTAGTTCCCAACGTAACAAAAACTTCTGAAGCCTTGCTTCCTGCTGTTCCTTTCTGTGATGCATCAATATCCATAAAAGATACAGCTTTAATAGGTGCTACTCTTAACGATGGCGTCTGAAAGGTTTTTTCAGAAATTTCATAAGCCCGTTTTGCAATATCAGAAGTGTGTTTAATGGTAGACTTTCCAGTGGTTAGTTTTTCGTTCTTGCTGCTGTTATATCCATAAAAAGTAGGATTAACATGCTGTGCTTTCATTTTAATTTTAACGTCATTTACACTGCTTCCGTAAGTAAGTTTCACCGGCTTTTCCTGAGGAGGGAGCTTTCCGAAATGTAGTACTTCTCCATCATAAAAGAACTGCTCCCCATACGCTTCCGCTATTCTTGCCAGATAATTATAATGCGTTTCTTCGTATTGAGAGCTGTAGGGAATATTTCCATATTTGGAATCTACTCTGTAATCATATTTATTTTGTCCGAGGCCTTCTTTGATGACCTGATCGGCAATGCTGTTGAGACTTACTTCCTGAGCACCACCGAAGCTTTGAATATTCGGGGCTACATCTAAAAGTATTGTAGGGCTATATCCTGTAAGGACAATATCTCCAAGGCTTCCTCTCTCCTGACTGAATCCTACTTCGGTAATAACTCCGACAAAGGTACGTTCAGGTCCTTCCATGACATCCTTATATTTGAAAACAACCGTAATTCTTTTGCCCAAAAAATTTTGAGCTTCTTCCAGATTATGATTCTCCGCGCTTCCTAAGGTATCGTAAGATAAGGTAAGTGAAAACTCATGATGCTTAACTGCGCTTTGTGTTAATTTAAAATGCTTGAAATGCTGTATCTCTTTTCCTTCTATCACAATATCAAGTTTCACTACACGGTTGATCCCTAAGATCTCGCTTGTAGGAATAGCGGCTGCATTGTGGATTTTAGAAGTAGGTTGCTGAGTCCATACCTTTTGATCATTGATCGACGAAATATCTGATGTTGAGACCTGATTCATTACAGTTTTGGTACTCATTTTCGAATCAATTTTTTCCACTACATTGTCTTTGGTTTTCTGTAAATTCTTTTCAGCTCCATCCAAAAATTTCTCCTGCTTTACAACATTATGTTGTGCTTTAGCTGTTTTACTATCCTGAAACATAATATCTTGTGTTTTATTTGATTATTTTTTTGAATTCTATTCCGATTGATTTTCCAAAGCATATATCACACCAAACAGATTATTTATGAATTGGATCATTAAAAGATGGTAAATATTTTTGCAAATCTGAAACATCTTTATAGCATGAAAAACAGAATAATCTGCATGGTTGGGCAGACTATCCTGTTTCAGTTTAATTTTTAAAGTGAATTAGTTGATTTTTAGCTTGATGGCCAAAGTCCTTCATAAGCAGAATTACCATAGTTGATTTTCTCTGCACTTACTACGAAACTGATGTACATAGAGTTTTCATCTACTGCATCGAAATCTACTTCATGCTGAATTACATATCCGTTTTCCCAGTTCAAAGTAATCAGTGTTCCTTCTTCGTGAGATTTGTTGAATGTAATTTCTCCGCTTGTAGGTTTGTATTTTCCGTTCAGTAAGCTTTCAAGAATATCAGATTTTTCTGTAGCTTCTACTGTAAGTTTAATAATTGCGTTAGAAGGATCTGAAGCTACTCTTCCTGATACGTCTGTTGATCTGGATACGCTATAGTTCAGCTTTAATAATTTTTGACCTTCTCCTCCGTTGAATTTTAGAATTCCTCTTGAATTTAGTGCCATGTTCCGTAAATTTTAATCGTTAATATTTCGTGATTTGGTGATTTGATATTTCAAAGATAGAACCATAATCGTCAATAAAAAAATTACAAAAGGGCTTTTTTAAATTTTGTAGTAATTCTACGATTTGATGTCGTAGTTTTACTACATAATTTTTTCAAGAGTATAAAATACAGTTTAAAATACTGATTAACAGATTAAATTAATCCCTATTTAACTTCTTTTAATGATCTGGATAATATCTTGTTTTTCCGCAGAAGGAAATCGGGCATCAGATCCATAGGAAGATAGAGGGTACTTTCGCCTTTGCTTTGAAGTTCTTCTACAATTCCGGGATTCCATGCAAGAATTTTATTGACGTCGATTTTGAGTTCATCTGCAATGATATTCAGATTAAATCCTGCATTAATTTCGGTTTCAGATAAAGACCCTATATTCTTTCCACTTCCTCCATTTACAAAGAAAACTGTGTTGAGACGCGCATTGTTATAATCCGTCAATACACTTTGCAGCTCATCGGTAGCATAGCAAGCATTCAAATATTTGTTAACATGATTGATGGTCTCATTAGGGAGAAACTTATAAAAAACATGATATTGGCTAGATCCTGCCGCAGACATCGCTTTTGCAATATTTCCTTCTCCACAATTATAAGCTGCTACTACCGTTACCCAATTGTTATACTTTTTATAAAGTTTTGTCAAAGAAATTACAGCCGTTTTCGTACTCTTATAGATATCATTCCGGTTTTGCTCAGAAAGCCCGTATTGATTGGCATGAGCTGTCATAAATTGCCAAACTCCGACTGCTCCGGCTCCGGAAGTGATATTTCTGTTAAAATGCGATTCTATCAGCGCAAGATTTCTCAAATGTTTTGGCAGTCCTTTCTGTGCCAGAGAGTTTTCAATAAAATCAACAATCTCTTTATTGGCATTAATAATATTTTTGTACCTCTTCACACTATTTTCTGAGGTATCTGAAGCAGAAAGGAACTGTCCGTTCACAACGCAGAAAGATCCTAAAAGCAGTAAACCCGCAAAAATATTTTTGAAATTCATTTTCATTGCTAACAAATTAACCTTAAAAACCTGAAATCTACTATTTCAGAGTATTACCTTCCAGCTCAGTTTTTCCTCTTCCTTATTCCAGTCGACATGAATCGTCTGTCCGGCTTTCACTTCTTCTCTCACAATCATCTTGGAAATCGGTCTTGCCAGCTGAGACCGAATTACTCCGGAGATCTGTCTTGCTCCATATTTACTGCTGAATCCTCCTAAAGCCAGATTTTTAACGGCTTCATCAGAAATTTTCAGTGTCATTCCCAATCTCGTTAACGAGGTATGCAGCGATTTTAACTGAATCGTAAAGATTCTCTCGGCAATAGATTCTGTAATCGGTGCGAAAGGAATAATTTCGGTAATTCTTGCTAAAAACTCAGGTCTGAAGCGTCCTGAATTAGACATGATCTGCATTAATGACTTGGATTCCGGTATTTTACCCTCTTCAAACTGTTTCACAATTTCCTCACTTCCGATATTGGAAGTAAATAAAATTAAAGCATTGCTGAAATCTCCTTCTTTACCAAGCTTATCATGCACTTTTCCTTCGTCCATGATCTGTAAGAATACATCAAAAACAGAATGATGTGCTTTTTCTATTTCATCAAACAAAACTACCGTATAAGGCTGCTGTCTGATCTTATTCACCAGCATTCCTCCTTCTTCGTACCCAACGTATCCCGGAGGCGCACCGTATAAAAGTGCTGCTGAATGTTCTTCTTTAAATTCGGACATATCGAAACGAACCATTGCCTTTTCATCATTGAAAAGCAGCTCCGCCATAGATTTTGCCAACTCTGTTTTTCCGGTTCCTGTAGGTCCTAAAAGGAAGAACGAACCGATTGGCTGTCCCGGTTTGTTTAATCCGCTTCGGTTTTCAACAATTGCATCTGAAAGGATTTTTAAAGCATGATCCTGCCCGACAACACGGTTCATTAAAAGAGATTCCATATTTAAGAGTTTCTCTTTTTCCTGCGCCTGAATTTTTCCAATCGGAATATTGGTCTTAGCAGCCATTACTGCAGCCAGCTCCAGACGATCTACTTTTTCTCTTTTTACTGATGCGTGCTGTAAGAGTTCTGCGTACGTATCTTCAATGATTTTTTGGATTTGCTCAACAGGCATAGAATTGTCGATTTGAGGCTGCTCACTCAAAGACCCCCAAAGAATTGGACTAATTTTATCTCTTAATAAATTATAGGTCCAGATCAATTCGTCTGCTTTATCTTTTTCATCAAAAAATTCTTCTTGTAGAATTTCATCATATCTTACTTTCCAGCTTTCCAGCTCTTTTTCTGAGAGTTCGTCAAGCATTTTGATCGCCGCCATGGTTCTGTCCAGCAAATCAATTGCCGCATCCGGTAATTTTTTCCCTTTTGCATATCTTTTTGCCAAACGAACACATTCCGGAAGTGCAGTTTTTTCAACTTCAATTCCGTGGTGTTTTTTATAACCATCCAAAAGAACATCAATCATTTTAACGCATGTTTTTTCATCTGGCTCATTGACGGTCAATACTTCAAAACGGCGGTTGAAAGCCTGTTCCGGTTCGATAATTTTCCTGTATTCTTCCTGAGTTGTGGCTCCGATTACGGTAATCTCACCTCTTGCCAATTCCGGTTTAAGTAAATTAGCAACGTTTCCTATACTTCCTTTTGGATCTAAAAGGGTATGAATCTCATCAATGAAAAGAATGGCTTTTTCAATTTTTTTACATTCATTGATTACTTTTTTCAGACGGTCTTCAATCTCTCCTTTATAAGATGTTCCGGCTAATAATGCTCCGGTATCCAGTTCCAAAAGGGTTCCGTTTTTCAACATATCAGGAACATTCCCTTTGGTAATTTCGATGGCAAAACCTTCTACTAAAGCGGTTTTTCCAACTCCAGGCTCCCCGATAATAATTACGTTCGGTTTACTTCTCCTGCAAAGAATCTCAACCAGCATCCTGAGTTCTTTATCTCTTCCGATAATGTTTTCCAGTTCACCTTTTCTCGCCTGAGCTGTTCTGTCTACACAATAGCTTTTAATAGACGGAAAGGAATTATCAGAATAATCTGATCCGTTTGAAAAAATAGAGGAAAAATCTCCATTTTCCGAACTTTCATAGGGGGTATCTTTTCTGTATAAATTGAAGATTTCGTGCTCTCTTAGAGGTAAAGATTTAAGTTGCTGTAAAGTAAACGCAACCTGTGGTTTTACGATGGCTGTAAGAATACAGATTGGAGTAATTTCGTCTAATCCTAATTTTAAACGGATATCATCGGCTTCTTCCACAATATTGTCAACCGATTCGTCTTCACCAACCTCATCAGGAAGGTGTGTGGTTTTAGGATAATCTTCAATTCTTACATCAGCCCACTCGTAGAAATATCCCGGATCTTTATCTATACTTTTCAAGAATTCATTAAGCCCGATATCTTTATGCATTAATGCCTGCAAAATATGAGGTCCTCCATAAGTTCCGTTATAATTTTCTCTCGCTATAGACTGTGCAATATGAAACAATTGTTTTACTGTTTCATTGGTTACTAGTACTCCCATTATGTTCTTTCTATATTAATAATTTGTGTTTGTGATTGGTTGGTGTTGACAGCAAAATTAAACAAGTTTATTTATACAATAAATTTATTCTGCTATTTATTTTAATTTTCAATTGTATTTGATTATTTATAAGAGTCTTTGAACTTCAATACACTTTTATATACACGCAGGCTGTCTGCTTTAAAAGGTACATTATTAAGTAACAACTCAAAACTATTGTTATCCGGCGCTATTCTCAATTCTAATTGTTGCTGCCCTTTTACTTTCTTAAATGCTTCATTGGCCGTTTCCCAATTAAAGAAAGCGCGTCCTTCAAAAGCTTCTCCTTTCCCCGTTTCCCAATAAAAACCAATTTCTTTTGGAACGGAACGCTCTGTAGCAGCCGGATTCTCTACCCAGGGACGAAGCATTGTTTCTCTTTCTCCGTTATAATAATCCGTATCTATTCTGAACAGTTTAAATCCCTTATTGGCAGAAGTTACTTTTGGATACCATTTGTAACGAACTCTGTATTGTTTCCATTTTTCCGGAGATTCATTAGGAAGATAGTATTCTTTAGCAAGTTCTTCAAAAAGTTTAGGATCTACGTGGTATATCCTCTGGTATTTTTCTTTGTATTTTTTAATATCCGCTTCATTGCTGATGCGCTCTGCCTGATATTCTCCTAATTCTATTTGCGTTGGTCCATAACCAAACCATACTACTACCATTCCTTTGGGTGCAAAGCCAAAAATCAGATCAGAAAACCTCTTATAAGCTATTTGATATTCATTATATTTTTGATGAAAATCCGGTTCATCTCTACGGTTGATGAATTGCTTCATAGGAACTGAAGATTTAGACTCATCTATGGCATACGCTCTCTGAACCCAATCTTCTACTTTCTCTTTGGGAAAATTGGCCTTTAAATGGTAAAATGCGTTTTCTGCGTCTGAATAATAAATAACGTCTACCCCAATAGGTGTTCCTCCCTGATCTGTGAACCCTTTTCCTGACATTCCCCAACTTCCTGAAGAATGACCATAAGGCAAATGAGCCGAGATACCTTCCAAAGTAATAATAGAATCTTCAACAGGACCTATTGAATGTTTATTATCGGAATGTGATAATTGAACATTATAAGTAGGAATTATTTTTTCTTTTCTCATATCCTGGCAATTAATGAGTTGAAATACACTCAACAAAAAAATGAAAATTTTATGTTTATCCATCTAAAATTGTTCTTTTACGTTCTGAAACTTTTTTCACCCCTGAAATCCTTGGTCCCATTCCGAAGGTATCCAAATTGGCAGACCAATGCAAATATTTATTTCGTATTGCTTTCAAATCGGTTTCGTTAACATTAAAATTCATATAGTTATAATTTTCCGATTTGCTTATATATTCTGCAACTGAAATATTTACTCCTTCATTTGATTTCTTTACATATTCATTGCGTAAATCATTACAGGCTTTAATATAGTTATACAGTTGTGAAGCAATAGCAAGTACATTATTATCCTTAATATTATTTTCTATTATTCTTCTTTCTGAATATTTCACATCAAACTGCTTAGAATATTCAAACATATAACTCAACGGAATTTTATCATAATGATTAGATAAGCTTCTTGTTCCCCACAATTCGTATTTGTAAGTAACATCATACCTGCTTGGCTTAATAATTTTTTTGATTTTAATTTCATCCGGATGAAACCATCCTTCATCAATTAAAATAATTCTGTATTTTTCACAATTTTCAATGGAATCGTGCTGTTCATAAATCAGTACGTTTTCTTCTTCTCCATTCACATACCCTCCTCCGATATCAGAGTGGACTCCCGGTAAGGTAATTTGTAATCCCTTGATTCCTGAATCTTTGATATTGGTAAGGCTGAAATTTTCTCGAAATTCATTATCAGAGGCTATTTGAAAAACAAAAGCTCCGTGTTGTACTGCATTTAACCCCAATTGAACCGAATCATTAGCAACAAACCAATTTCCTCTATGATTCGTTCCATAAGAAGCTACGGTATCATACAACCCGACAAAATTAAACTGAATCTGATTTACGGATAATCCATATTTTAAAATACAGGCACCAAAATACCCGTATTTTAGAAGATGAGAATCTGCTTTGTCCTTCTCTATAATAAACCTTTGCTCTATATTTTGCTCTTTTTCAAGTTCTGATAATTCAAAAAAATCAGGTGGAAAAACATTTAAACCTCCCCCCAACATTTTTGTTGTAGCAGGAGGATTGGTTGCTACATGTACAAAATGACGCGCTGCTGCGGCGCCCCTGCTGAATCCATATACATTTACCCTAAGAATATTAATCGGTGTGGTTTTAAATTTATTTTTTACAGCTTCAGCTCCTTTAATGCATCCTTTCGTAACTTTTGCTTTAATTCCTCTTTCGTCGATTCCCATTCCTGCCCCTCTGATAGGAAGTCCCAATGTATCATTGTCAGACTTTCCATCAACAGTTCCAATGCCTTCTATATACCATGCTACCTGATTTTCTGCATCGGAGTCTATTGCATCATAACCACGAGCTACATTCGAATAGTCGTTCGAGTAACTGCCAGATTTTTTTTTACCTGATAATCCGGCTTCCGTATTGGTTTTATTATTCAGGGTACCATCAAAAAATAAGTTTAAGCTTACATCAATCGTATTGACGGGCTTATCATTGGGATTGATTTTTTGCGCTTCATTATAGCTTACTCCTGATTCATTTCCTTTTTGCTGAACCGATATGGCACTATTATGCACGATACCTTCTTTGGCAAAGGTTTTATAATCTCCTCCCGTCTGAGTAACAACTTTTCCTTCTACAAAATACTCGATGCTCATGGTCAGTGATTTTTAGATTTCTCGCCACTATTGTTCTGAACCTCTTTTTCAGCATGATGTTCTACCTTTCCCTGACTGCTTACCTCCACTCCTTTAAGACTGGTTAATTTATGTTCTTTTTCACCATAGACTTCCATATCCCCTTTTACGTAATGGCTCATCTTTCCTACAACATTAGTCATAAAATCTGCACCTGTGGTCACATATTTCATGGAACCAACACTTTCGGTATGATTGGCCATAATGGTGTCCGATTTATTCATTCCCACACTGGTAGTCATATTTTCGCCAACATTGATATTCATATTTCTACAGTTCAAGGTCATGGTTTCCGGCGCAGTAATGGTTATATTGCTTCCGGTAGTATCGAGATGAATTTCGTTCCCTGACTTGTCTGTAATGATAATGCTTTCGTCTTCCGTGAATATCACTTTATGACCGCTTCTCGTCTGAATTGATTTTACTCTATTGTCTGCTCCTCCTCCAAGACCAACCTGACCATGAAACATTCCTCCCATCACAAAAGGTCTGTCAGGATGATTGTGTACAAAACTGACCATCACCTGATCTCCAACTTCGGGAATTGCAACATATCCTCGGTTTTGAGTAATGCGATCGGTTCCTCCTGCATCTGGGCTCATCATTCTGATAAAATGCGTAGTGTCATTGGTTTGCCAGTCAAATCTTACCTGAACCCTTCCCTGTCCTTCCGGGTCAGTATTTGAAATGACTGTTGCCGTCTGAGGTTCTGCTTTAGGAACCATAAATTCAGTCTTTGGTAAAAAACCCGTATCTGAAGCAATTCCCGCAAAACTTCCTGTATAGCGACCAATTGTATCAATTTCATGAACTGTTTCGGTAATCATTATTTTGGTAAAGTAAGCTGTTTCATTAGTATCAGGCTTTCTCATTTGGATATCTACAATACATCCCGGATGAAGAAAAGGAACGGTAGTGGAACCTGACAAAGAAAATACATTAACAGCCTCGCTCCCCGAAGTACTTCTCTGGGAATGTTCCACATCAAGATGAGTAGACGCTTTAATAGGAGCTACCTGTAGTGCAGGAGTTTTATAAATTGCATCATTATGTCCATATGCAGTTTTTGCCAAGTCACTTGTGTGGGCTATAGGCGTAGCTCCGGAAGTAAGTTTTTCGTGACGACTGCTGTTATAACCATAAAATTCAGGCTTTGTATGAACTGCCTTTAGTTCTACTTTAATATTATCCGCATTACTTCCGTACAGCAATTTTATCGGCTTATTTTGTGGAGGAAGCTTCCCGAAATGAAGAACTTCCCCGTCATAATAAAACTGTTCGCCATAAGCTTCAGCCATTCTTGCTAAATAATTGTAATGCGTTTCATTATACTGGCTGCTGTAGACAATCTGTGAATAGTCATTGGTATCAATTCTTACATCGAACCGGCTTTTATCAAGTCCCTGTTTAATCACGTTATCTGCAATGATCCCCATATTAACAGGTTGATTTCCTCCAAAACTCTGAATGTGAGGTGCACCGTCAAGTAAAATAGTCGGGCTATGTCCTGTTAAAACAATATTTCCCAAGCTCATCTTTTCCTGACTGAATCCCACTCCTGTAATAACTCCTACAAAAGTCCTTTCGGGGCTATTTTCAATATCTTTATATGAAATAACAGCTGTAAGACGTTTTCCTAAAAGTTTGTTGGCATCTTCCAAAGCATGAGATTGGCGGTTGCCAAAAGTATCATGAGCTAATGTAAGAGCAAACTCATGATGACGAACTGCACTTTGAGTTAGCTTAAAATATTTATAGTATTTAATGACCTGACCTTCAATAATCAAAGATAATTTCACCAGACGATTGATTCCCGAATGATGATTACCCGATACTCCATCCGCATTTTGAGTAGGACGGAAATACGCTTCTTGCGTATTTTCAGATGTAGTTGACATAATTTTGTGATTGTGGTAAGTTAAAGATAAAAAAAATATCCAAACTAAGGTTTCCATTAAAGCATTTTATCATATTAAAAAGCTGTAACAAAGATGGATTCAGGCAAAAAAGACCGTCTTTTACGGACAGTCTTTATGTATGAATGTTGATCCTTAAACTTAGGCTGATGGCCAAAGTCCTTCATAAGCAGAATTACCATAGTTGATTTTCTCTGCACTTACTACGAAACTAATGTACATAGAATTTTCATCTACCGCATCGAAATCCACTTCGTGCTGAATCACATATCCGTTTTCCCAGTTCAAAGTAATCAGTGTTCCTTCTTCGTGAGATTTGTTGAATGTAATTTCTCCGGTTGTAGGCTTGTATTTTCCGTTCAGTAAGCTTTCAAGAATATCAGATTTTTCTGTTGCTTCTACAGTAAGCTTAATAATTGCATTGGAAGGATCTGAAGCTACTCTTCCTGATACGTCTGTTGATCTGGATACGCTGTAGTTTAGCTTTAATAATTTTTGTCCTTCTCCTCCGTTGAATTTTAAAATTCCTCTTGAATTTAGTGCCATGATAATAAATTTTAATCGTTAATAATATTTTGTAACTCAGTGATTG
>JBCNMJ010000078.1:0-18749 GCA_039594975.1 Chryseobacterium sp.
TTTTTTTTTAATCTCTTCCTGCCGATCTGTTCAAAGTTTATAGCGTAAGAAAAGCATATCCGAAAGATAATACGGAAATGATAATTCCTGCCATAAAGATTTTATAGGTTATGGACAAAAGCCTGTATTTTCTGTCAAGTACTTTTCCCAGATAATATAAATCTTTCACCATCGAATCATAGATATAATCACGATCTTTGATCAAAATGTTCATCGCGCTCTGATAATCATCGAAAATCATCCTGTTAAAATTACCAAAGAATAAAAGATTTACTTTTCGGTCTGCAACATCCTGCATCGTGAATCTTGCTTGCGTAACATTAGGTTTTGTAGATAAAATAGCAAATATGATCGTTAAAACAGCCGATAGCAAAAGGATAAAACTCGGAATGATCAAATGTGAGTTTTTAGGAGTATCTAGCTTGGGAACCAATACAGAAAGACAAACCGAAATGATGATCGCATTTACAGACAATAAAATATTCGCCTTGCTATCCGCAATATCACTCAGTCTTGTATGATTGCTCAAAGTTACTCTGAACAAAGTATCCACACTTCTGTCAGATTTAGGCTCTTTTTCTTTCTTATTTTCGGAATTCTCTTTTTTCCCTTCCTTTCCTTCCTCTTTTTCCAACTTTTTTTCGATTTTTTTGATGTTTTTCTCCTTCAAAGGCTGCCACGCTGTTTTTGCATAGTCTGTATAAAACTTATGCTTGTTCTTAAGCATTTCCAGATTCCCGGCATTCCATTCATCATTGGAAAAGCATCTCACATTCGTAAGCTCCCATTCCTTTCTTAATGCATCAGAAATATCATTATAATCGTGGCTTGCAAAATGACTGCAGTCCGAATCTTTTACAATTTGTTCCAGCAGATTTTGGGGTTCATACGTAATTTTGGTGGCTAAAATAAGCTTGGCAATATCCTCAATATAGTTTTCAGGATAATTTTCTTTTTTCAAAAAGTCTTTCATAATCTCGACTCCTTTTTCTTCATGGTTCTGTGCACATTCTATGTACCCTGTATCATGAAACCAAAGAGCAAGCAAAACTTTCTCCTGATCCTGTTCTGAAACCGGAGTATGCTTTAGGATTTCTTCGGCCTTGTTAACCGTATAGGTAGTATGAATAAAATTATGATAAAAATATACCGAAGATAACTTATCTTTGAATAAGATTTCAACATAATCTTTGGCTTTTTGTAAAATGCTCATCACTGAAATTTTGTTATTGTAAATTTATGAATTTATCCTTTAAAACTCATCTAAAAAATACTTCCGTTGTTGTACGAACGGTATTATCCGCAGGAATACTCTATTCCTGCGCAACATATAACGTAAAAAAGGGTAAAAACTTATCTGAAATACAACATTCTGACGTTAAGACTGAAAATGATTTCAAAATTTTCCTGATAGGTGACGCAGGAAATGCTGATGAACCTCAGGCTCAGCAGACATTAAGTTTGTTAAAATCAAAACTGGATTCTGCCGATAAAAATTCGATGTTGATTTTTCTGGGGGATAATATTTATCCTAACGGAATGCCTAAAGAATCTGATAAAGATTACACACTCGCAAAGCAGAAACTGGAAAATCAATTGAACATTACCAAAAATTTCAAAGGAAAAACATTGGTTATTCCCGGAAATCATGATTGGTATAATGGCCTTGATGGATTAAAAGCACAGGAAGAGCTTGTAAAAAATTATTTTAATGATAAAAAAGCATTTCTGCCCAAAAACTCCTGTCCTCTGGATGATATCAGTCTGACAAAAGATATTAAATTAATTGTAATCGATACGGAATGGGTACTGCTCAACTGGGACAATTATCCTGGAATCAATAAAAACTGTGACATCAAAACCCGAGAGGATCTTTTCACTGAATTTAAAGATCTTGTTAATAAAAATCAGGATAAAAGAATTATTGTTGCGCTGCATCATCCTGTGATCAGTAGCGGAACCCATGCAGGATATAATGCTGCAGCTTCTCATCTTTTTCCTTTAAACACAAAGATTCCTCTTCCCGGAATTGCAAGCATCATCAATATCTTGAGAAGTTCTTCCGGAGCAAATCCGGAAGATATAAACAACCAGCATTACGCTGATTTAGCCAACAGGTTAAAAAGTATTGTTCAGGAGAAAGAAAACATCATTTTTGTTTCGGGGCATGATCATAACCTTCAATATCATGAAGAAAGAAACATCCGGCAGATCATCAGTGGGGCAGGTTCAAAAGTGGACCCTGCAACAATCGGTTCAAGAACAGATTTTTCCTACGGAGGAAGCGGTTTTGCCATATTGAATATCAGAAAAGATCAGAGTTCGGATATCGAATATTTTTCAACAAAAGATAATACGCTGCAAAAGCTTACCCACGTTCAGGTAATTGAAAAACCTAAAGAATTTATTAACAATTACCCTAACTCCTTTCCATCTACCGTCACTTCCACCATCTATCCTAAAAAATTAACACAAAAAGGACCGATTTACAGATGGCTTTGGGGTGAACATTACAGAAAATATTATGGAATACCGATTGAAGCTCCTACAGCAAATATTTCAACACTTGACGGGGGATATACGCCTTTCAGGGAAGGAGGCGGAAACCAGTCGAACAGTTTGCGTCTGAAAGCTCAGGATGGGCAAGAATTCGTAATGAGAGGAGTTAAAAAAAGTGCCGTCCGTTTTCTAAATAATATGGCTTTCAAGAAAAGTACTTTCGGAAACGAACTGAACAACACTTTCCCTGATAAATTCTTACTGGATTTTTATACAACCAATCATCCTTTCACACCTTTTTCAGTCGGTAATATGGCCGAGAAACTTGATATTCCCCATTCCAACCCAAGATTATATTATATCCCTAAACAACAGGCTTTAGGTGAATATAATCAGTCGTATGGTGATGAAATGTATATGATTGAAGAACGTTTTTCTTCAGATGCGAAAACACTGGCTTCACTAGATAATGCAAAAGATATTCTTTCTACGGATGATGTGCTTAAAAATTTAAATAAAAACTACAAATATTCAATTGATAAGGAATCTTACATCCGTGCAAGAATCTTTGATATGCTGATCGGTGACTGGGACAGACATTCCGATCAGTGGAAATGGGCAGAATATGAAACCGGCGATAAAGTCATTTACAAACCGATTCCGAGAGACAGAGATCAGGCTTTCAGTAAATATGACGGTGCAGCTTTTAAAATCATCATGAACATTCCGGCGATCCGACATATGAAAACCTTTAAAGAAGATATTAAAAATGTAAAATGGATGAATATGGAACCTTATCCGTTAGATTTAATATTCTTAAAAGGGGCAACTCAGGAAGACTGGATTTCTCAAGCCAAATACATCCAGGAACATCTTACGGATAAAAATATTGACGAGGCATTTACAAATATGCCAAAAGAGGTACAGGATGAAACGCTTGCAGATATACAGCGAAAATTAAAATCCAGAAAAACAAAACTGCAGGATTATGCTGTTCAATATTATAATGTTTTACAAGAAAAAGTACCATTAGCCGGAACTGTAAATCCCGATAAATTCGTCGTTACCAAAACTGGAAACTCAGTCCTTGTACAGCAGTATAAGCTTGATAAGAATAAAGAAAATCCGAAACTTGTTTTCGAAAAAACGTATGACGATTCAAAAACCAAAGAACTCTGGATCTACGGGCTGGAAGATGATGACATCTATGAAGTTTCCGGAGAAGGCCGTCCAAAGACGAACATCAGGTTAATCGGAGGCTATAATCATGACACATATACTGTTGCTAACGGAAGCAAAGTAAAGATCTACGATTTCAAATCACAGAAAAATACTTATAACGGCGAAGGAGCAAAGAAAATTTCAGATGATTATGATATCAACACTTATAATTACAAGCATCCGAAATATGATTTTGTAGCCGGCTATCCTAATGCTGATTATAATCCTGATGACGGAGTGATTATTGGTGCATTAGTCAATTATACCGTTAATAATTTTATTCGTGATCCTTATACACAAAAGCACAGCTTAAAAGCCAATTTTTATACTGCTACGGCCGGCTTTAATCTTGCTTATAAAGGGATTTTCAAAAAAGCAATCGCCGGATGGGATTTTAATATTGATGCATTGTACACCACTCCCCGATTTTCTGAAAACTTTTTCGGATTATCCAATGAAAGTGAATATGATAAAGAAAGTACAGACCGGAAGTACAACAGAGCGAGAATCTCAAAACTCAATTTTGCTCCGTCTATTTCTAAAAAAAGCTGGATGAATCTGCAGCATCAGTTTCAGCTTACGTTTGAAAACAATAAGGTACAGAGAAAAGGCAATCGTTTTGTAGACGTTTCTCCGGATGTTAATCAGGAAGTTTTCAATAGCCAGCAATTTGCAGGAGCTAATTATACATTTAGCTACAAAAATTTAGACAATGCAGCTTTTCCTACTCTAGGAATGGAGTTTGTTGTGAATGCAGACTGGAAAACCAATCTTTCAAATATTGACAAAAATTTCCTTATTCTCAATGGCTCTCTTTCTATTGATCACCGACTTGATAAAAGAGGAAATTTCGTATTGGCGAATTCCACCAACGCAATGTGGATCAACAATAATAACTTTGAATTCTATCAGGCTGCAAGTATCGGTGGAAACAACGGAATGAGGGCTTTCAGAAATGATCGGTTTTCAGGAAGATCTTATTTTACCAACAACTCTGAAATCCGATGGGATTTTGGAAGGGTGAGAAATCCTATTGTTCCTGCGAATATGGGAATTCTGGTAGGATATGACATCGGTAGAGTATGGAATGATCATGAAGACTCAAAAAAATGGCACCAATCTATTGGTGGTGGTTTTTGGATGAGTATTGTAGAAACATTTTCCGCAAGATTGAATTATTTCACAGGTTCCGATGGTGGAAGAATTTCCGGGGGAATAGGAATGACTTTTTGATTCTAACTATTCTTAAGTAATCCGAAATTTAATAATTATAAAAAATCCGCAGATTTCTCTGCGGATTTAGTTTTTATTTCAAATTGAATTTATAAATATTTCCTCCCGTATCTTTATCTTTTTCATCAGCAATCAGTAAGGTTTTGTCATCAAAAAAAACAACTGCTTCCTTTTGCGAATTATGATTCAGTGAAATTTTCTGAATTTTGGCCGCACTAAAATCATTTGCAGAAAACCCGGAAAGCACATGAATATTTTTGTGGTTTAATAAGACAATTTTATCCTTTGTACTGTTGATTGCCGCAGAAGTGATCGCCGCATCACTGTATTTGCCGTTAAGCTTCAACTTCCCTATCAATTTCGCTTCAAAATCGCCTTCTTTATTTGGAACTTTGAAAACCAGAAAAGTCCCGTCAAAACCTTTGCTTCTGTTCTTGGTGAAAAGGTAAAAATTGCCGTCCATTTCCACAAAAGCTTCACAATCATACAGCCAGTTTGATTTTTTAGGGGGAAATTCAGTCTGTCCTTCATAATGAAATTTTGTAGTCTGAATAACTTTTGTCGTTGCCTGAGATGGCGTCTTTAAGTCTAATTTTAAAATAGAGAGATTCTGCCGATTATTCTCATTATTTCCAAAATCACCTAAATAGATATTTCCCTGGGTATCTTTTGTAATATCTTCCCAATCATTGTTTTCAGCATTTTCTACCAGAACATCCTTCAGAAGATTTCCCTGCATATCCAATCCATACACAACATTTTTATTCCCCTGATCTTCTATAGCCCAAATTGTTTGCTTATCCTGGGATAAAGCGATACCGGAAACTTCTTTCAGTTTTTTAGGCAGAGAAAACTCTACTTTCAACTCATCCGTTTTATGCGAATCCTGGGCTTTTGGGTTACAACTCCACAACAAAAGTGCCGATACAACAACAATACGTAACATATCTATTTTTTTAATTTTTTAAACTGAAAATATGAAAAGCGGATATTTTTCTCTAAGTTATTAATAATCTGCTGATGATGCAGAAAAAAACCAGCCGTTAAACCGATTAAACTTCCTATAATAGTATCCATCAGCCTTGCATGCATGAGATTTTCAACATTATGATGAATTTCGCTTCCTGTTTCCGCGAGAAGAATTGTTAACGGGGTAATGAAAATCACAGCAAAACCATAATTTCTTACAACCAATAATTCAATAATAAACTGTAATACTGTGATGATAATGATCATTACGATCTTTTCAGGATCAAATAGAAGAATTAGCCAGGCCAAACCAATTCCGATGAAAGTTCCTAAAATCCTGTGCATATTTCTTTGCCGGACATGTTCAAAGTTCCGTCCTTGAATGATTGCAACCGCTGCGATGGAAATCCAGTAGGTATTTTCAAATTTCAAAAGATGTCCAATAATTAACGTTGAAGCCATGAAAAATCCAATGATAGCACTCTCCACAAACTTGGTATATCTTCTTTTCTTGAATGCTCTTCTGGGAACCGTAACTACATTACTTTTTTCAATAAAAACCGAGTATAAAAAAGCTAGTGAACATGATAGAATTGCTCCCATAGCAACAAGCCCCACTCTGGTTGGAATAAAGTTCAAATCAAATTTATAGGTACTTGCCATCGCAGCAACCATAATGAAGAAAAAGTTTCCCGGCGGAGGAATTTTAAAATAAGATGAAATAAAATGGGCTAAAAACGAAACAACTCCCAATGACAATGCAGCAAAATAGGCATTAAAGCTGAAAAAAGAACTTATCGTAAAAGAAAATACAATTCCGAATGCACAAACAACCAAATGGATCATTCTATGCGTAATCGAAGCTGATGTGAAATATAAAATCGTTAGTGCTCCTAAACTCGAAAGGGCTCCATAGTTTAGCTTTCCTAAGAAATATCCGATAAGAAGGCAACTTCCTATACACAATGCTGCAAGAAAAGGAAAATGCCATTTCCTTTCTGTCTCCTTGAATTCCAACAAGTATTGAAATCGATGATGTGTCGGATTCTGTACCTTCATTTATTGCAAAAGTTTAGCTTTTTCCCAAAGAACATCCATTTCTTCCAAGGTCATATCTGCAAGTTTTAAGCCTTCTTCGGCTGCTAAGTTTTCCATTTTCTGGAATCTTGAGATGAATTTTAAATTGGTTCTTTCTAAGGCTGAATCCGGGTTGATTCCGGAAATTCTTGCGTAGTTGATCAATGAGAAAAATACGTCTCCCAACTCCTGTTCTTTTTTATCAGGATCTGTTTCTGCATGAAATTCCTGAATTTCTTCATCAACCTTTTTCCATGCATCTTCCGCATCGTGGAATTCAAAACCGATTCCTTTTACTTTATCCTGAATTCTAAACGCTTTTACCAAACTAGGCAGACTTTTAGGAACTCCTCCCAAAATAGATTTGTTGCCCTCTTTTAGTTTTAATTTTTCCCAGTTCTGTTTCACTTCTTCTTCATCCTTTACTTCAGTATCTCCATAAATATGAGGATGGCGGAAAATCAGCTTTTCATTCAGTGAATTAATAACATCTGCTATATCAAAACTTCCTTTTTCCGAACCAATTTTAGCATAAAAAACCAGATGCAGCAAAACATCTCCAAGCTCTTTTTTTATTTCCTGCAGATCTTCCTGCAAGATCGCATCAGAAAGTTCATAGGTTTCTTCCAAAGTCAGATGACGGAGTGATTGCAAAGTCTGCTTCTGATCCCACGGACATTTTTCACGCAAATCATCCATAATATCTAGTAATCTTCCGAACGCTTCCAGTTTTTCCTGTTTGGTATTCATAGTTTGAGAATTCAAAGTGATACAAATTTAAGGAATGAATTTGTATCGCAAGACCAGACAAAGAATTAAAGTATAATTTTATCTAAACATCTATTATCATTCTGACGAAGGAAGAATCTCTGTTTAAATTTGGAGATTCTTCACTCCACTTCGTTCCATTCAGAATGACACACTAACCACATATAAAGAAAAAACCTCGTCATTTCTGACGAGGTTTATATTTTAAATTCAAAGATTGAATTATCCTTGTTTTCTGTGTGTACTTTTTGGAGCTGCTTTAGCTGCAGAAGTCGCTTTTACTTTTGGAGTTGCCGGCTTTTCTGCTTTTGGAGCTGCTTTTTTGGGAGCTTCTTTTTCTACGCTTACTTCTTCTGCAGACTCACCTTCTAAAGTTTCTGGTTCTGCTTTTATAAAGCTTTCCGGAGTGATATATCCTGCTTTCTGAAGAATATTATACCATTGAGCCAGTTTCTTGATGTCAGAAGCATATACTCTTTCCGTATCGTAGTTCGGAAGAGAAGCCGTCATGAATTCTTTCAAATCAGCATCAGAAGATTTATGATGAATAGCTTCTTTGTAATCGTAGTTTTTAGCAATATTTTCAAAAACTTCGAACAAAGGAACTTCTTTATCAAATGTAAACATTGCGATATTATCTAGCAAACTTACCTGGCTAGAGTTACCGATGCTTACTTTTTTCTTAGTTGTAACATCTTCAATAATAAATCCGTTTCTTAATTGAGAAACTAACTTGAAAAGTCCTGGTTTTCCGGAAATTGAAATTATTTTTTCTAACAGCATAATTTTATTTTTTGTGAATATAGCAGTTGGCTCAAAGCTTCCTGCCGTTTAATATTTTTATTTTTTTTATTTCAAATTTATTTTGGGAATCTCATTTTATAGTTGATACTGACATCGCCTTGCGTAATTTTAGTAAGCTTTCCCTTTACCAATTTCTTTTTTAAAGCACTTAAATGATCCGTAAACAACGTACCTTCTATATGATCATATTCATGCTGAATTACGCGGGCTCTAATATCGGAAAAAGTTTCTGTATGCTTAACGAAATTTTCATCATAATATTCGATAAGAATCGTACTTTTTCTTTTCACATCTTCTCTTACATCGGGAATGGAAAGACATCCTTCATTAAACTTCCATTCTTCACCAGATTCTTCAAGAATTCTGGCATTAATAAAAACCTTTTTGAATTCAGCCAATTCATCCTTAATATCTTCATAGTCTTCATCTTCCGCCAAAGGAGTAACGTCAATTACAAACAAACGAATATCCAGTCCGATCTGTGGTGCAGCCAAACCAATTCCGTTAGCACTGTACATGGTTTCGAACATGTTATCTATCAACTCTTGTAATTCGGGATAATCTTTATCTATATCCTTACCTACTTTTCTCAAAACAGGGTCCCCGAAGGCTCTTATCGGTAAAATCATCTTGTTCTTTGTTCTAAAAAATTCTGCAATATGATGGTCGCACTTACTTTATCTATTAATCCTTTTTCCTGTCTTTGCTTTTTACTTTTCCCGCTTTGGGAAATAAAAAACGAAGCCATTTTGGATGTAAATCTTTCATCGAAGCGGTTTACTTTTATCATGGGAAATTCTTTTTGAAAAACTTCTATGAATTGTAAAATATCTGTTTCCACTTCAGAAATATTTCCTTTCAAATTTATAGGAAGTCCGATTACCACTTCATCCACTCTGTTTTCGTTAAAATATTTTTTCAAAAACTCAATCAAAACAGGAGTCTGAACCGTATCCAAACCGCTCGCAATAATCTGCATATCATCCGTTGCAGCAATACCACAACGGGCCTTTCCATAGTCTATTGCAAGGATTTGTCCCATAAGTCTGCAAATTTAGTAAATTTTAATGATTTTATTCCACACACAGTTTTTTTTATGAATCATGTTTTATTCCATTATTTTTTTTATAATTTTATTCTTCCAAACTACTTAAATTATGAAGAAAATCATACTCGTTAGACATGCGAAGAGCGACTGGCCGGAGGAAACCGAAGATTTTGACAGACCTTTGGCAGATAAAGGATTGGAAGATGCCATGAATATGTCGAGGTTTTTAAAAGCCAATAATATATCTATAGACTACCTGGTTTCCAGCCCCGCTGTTAGAGCATTAAATACATGTAAGATTTTCAATCAGACCTACAATCTTAATTTTGATACCGATGAGAAATTGTATAATCCGTCGGAAAGAAATTTTGAGTCGGTGATCTACGATTTAGATGACAAGCACAATTCAGTTGCTTTTTTTTCCCATAATAATGGTATTTCAAATTTTGCCAATTCTATTTCCGAAGATATTTTTCATTTTCCGACCTGTGGCGTAGCCGGCTTTGAAATAGATTGCGATTCCTGGACCGATTTTGACGGAGCTAACAAAAAGCTTTTATTTTTTTATGAACCAGGAAAAATTTGACGGGAAAAATAAAAATCATTTTTTTAATTTATAGGTGTTATTTTTTTGTATTATTTTCTTAAATTCCATGAGAATTTCACATGCCCTTACTTTGCCTTAAAACAATAAGGGTTTTGAATTAGTAATACAAAAACATGAATAAAAAAAACTTTATAATTATGGGATTATTATATTATTCCATAGTTTTCTCTCAATTTAGTAATAGCAAAACTATTCCTACTACCAACCCTCATTTAACAACCGCAAAATTAGTTGATACTGATGGAGACGGAATCACAGATGATCTGGATAGAGATGATGATAATGATGGTATTCCTGATGCTGTAGAATGTCCCGGACAATTTTACTGGACCGGTCCCATTACATTTTCTGCAACAGATAATAAAGTTGCAACCGGAACCATTAACGGAATTGGTTATACATATACTTCAAGTCAGCCTCTTAGTGCAACAGCAGGAGTATTCAACTATGGGATCTTTCCTTCTTCTTATGGAGTGCCTAATAACAACCCAACAATTAGAAATACTCTGGCTACAAGTAATACGCTAACCTTTTCTTCACCTATGACTGATCCTGTATTGGTTTTCTCCTCTATTGGAAGTGCCGGTGTATTTGTTCCCATCACATTCAGTAATCCGATAGAGATCATATGGTCTTCCGGCGGGACAAGTCTTGTCGTAAATTCTTCAACTCAGATTACAGGACAAGAAGGCTATGTGATCCTTAGAATACCAGGAAATCATACCAGCATTTCATTTAATTATACAGCGGCTGAAAATTATGCCAACTTCACTTTTGGAGCGACTCAACCTTTACCCTGTGATGCAGATGGAGACGGTATCCCCAATGATCTAGATCTTGACTCCGACAACGACGGATGTCTGGATGCCTTAGAAGGAGACGAAAATGTATCTTCCAGCCAACTAGTCGTGGCAGGAGGGACGGCAACTGTAGGATCCGGTTCTATAGCTCAGAATAAAAATATATGTAATAATTCATCGTGCGTTGATTCTCAAGGCGTCCCTCTTCTTGTGAATACTGGAGGAGCAGCCGATATAGGAAGTGACCAAGGACAGGGAATAGGGAGTTCCCAAAATGTTTCTGCGTGCAGCAGCTGTTATAAACCAGGCGTCACTACAGGAACATCTCTAGATACTAAATTAGGAATAACATCTTTAGGAAGAGCCGGTTCAAATAACCCAGACAATTGGCCTATGGTCCGAAAAGGAGGCTGGATGGCATTGGAAGCGAAAACAAAAGGTTTTGTCTTAAACAGGGTACCTTTTGACAGCTCAGGCAATCCTGTTGGCATTTCTTCATTAAATTTCATTGAGGGGATGGCGGTATATGATACCACCAATAATTGTTTAAAAATTTATACAACCACCGACAGTGGAGCAACTTATGGATGGCGATGTGTAAATATCCAAACATGTCCTGATAACTAGAATAACCTATATTCACAACACTAAACTTCTCTAACATGAAAAAAACAACTATTATATTTTCATTATTATTTTTCAGTCTGCATTTCTCCCAGATAGCTATCGGTAAAAGCTCTGTGAGTAATACTTCTGTATCTCTTGAATTTGCTAGCGGCAACAGGGGCCTGATTCTTCCATGGGTTACATCTGCTTCTTCCGTAACTGGAGCCGTGGACGGTACAATGATTTATGATATTACTGATAAGAAAGTCAAATATCTTAAATCCGGAACATGGGTTGATCTGAGCATAAATACAACCGGTATAGTAAATACCGCTTTACAAAATTCTAAAACAGAACAAACAAATTCTAAAGTAACTATAGGTAATACCAATACGACATCAGGAATTCTTGTTCTTTCGGATAATGACAAGGCAATGGTGCTCCCTAAAATGGATAATCCACATCTAAATATCGTTAATCCAACTCCAGGACTGATTGCCTACGATACGGCTAATCATCAGCTTGCGGTATTTAACGGAAGCGTCTGGTCCTTTTGGAAACCTTAATAAGTAGTCAGAATATCTAAATAAAAAACTCCAACATGTGTTGGAGTTTTTCTTTATTTTCTTTTCAGATCTAAGTCATCAAAATCAAAACTGAAATCCGTAACATCAGAAATTGGTTTTAATCTTGCAGATTCGGCCTTTCCTGTTTCATCATAATCAAAAATAATGTAAGCATCTGCATCATAGCTTCTGTCATCCCATTTGATGATGAAAGAATTATTTGAATAAGGTAACAGTTCTCCTTTCAGTCTTGGAGAGTTTTTACACAGAATTCTGTATGTATTTCCCTGCTGAGAAACTTCTACGTCACCGAACCATCTGTCGTTATAAGTTCCGACAAATTGTTCTGATTTCGGCTGTAAGTTTTTATCTTTTCTGAAAACTTCTGATTTCGCAAAGGCTTCCTTCTTTTGCTTGTCAAAACCTTCTTCCATCTTTTTCATTCGGTCACCATAAGTTTTCAGCCAGTTTCTGTCGGCAATTCCCAAATAAGAATCTTTAACAGTGTTTGTAATGGTATTGAAAGCTGCTCCCGATTGTTGATTGGTCAACACTACAATTCCCAGTTTCATATCCGGAATTAATGTAAATTGAGTTACAGTCCCGATCAATCCTCCCGTATGCTGAATTTGTTTGTGACCTTTCACATCACTTAAAAACCATCCCATTCCGTATCCGTAAAAACTTGTATCGTACGGATTTTTTGCCGCCACTCCACTTGGGATCTGCAGACTCCAAAGCTGCTGAACATTTTTATCTGAAACTAATTTCTTCCCGTCTTTTGTAGTAAAATTATTTAAAAGACATTCAGCCCAAAGTGCCATATCTTTAATATTACTCATAATTCCTCCTGCGGCATTAGCTGTTTCATTCCAATCATGAGGAACTGCAATCGCCTTTCCATCTACAGGAGCATGGGCGTCGATTTTATTGGCCACCGCTTTTGCTCTGTTGTAGCTTCCGAAACTTGAGGTCATTCCTACAGGTTTCATAATTCTCTGTTCAATAAATTCTGCCCAACTCAGTCCTGAAACTCTGTGAATCACTTCTCCGGCAACAATGAACATGATATTATTATAATCCAGGGTAGTTCTGAAAGGATTTTCCGGTTTTAAATATCTTACATTATGAACAATATCGTTTACGGTTAAATTTCCCCCTTCCGGAAAAAACATCAGATCTCCCTGTCCTAAACCTAATCCTGCTCTGTGAGTCACCAAATCCTTAATGGTAACATTCTGAGAAACATACGGATCATACATTTGAAATTCAGGAATATATTTTGAAACTTTATCATCCCAGCTCAATTTTCCTTCATCTGCTAAAATTGCTAATGCTGTACAGGTAAACCCTTTAGAATTGGAAGCAATTCCCACTAAAGTATTGTCATCCATCGGCTGTTTTGTTGTCAATGAACGCACTCCAAAACCTTTTGAATAAATTAATTGACCATCTTTAATAATTCCCACAGACATACCGGGAACATCAAAAGTTTTTAGCGTATTCTGGACCAATTCATCCAGTTTTTTCTCTTCTACCTGTGCATTCAGTATTCCGACACTCAAAAGAAAAAGGAAAAAAGAAAGTTTTTGTTTCATTTTTTTAATTTTTCCAAATTTACTAAATATTAAGGTTTTTATTTAACAGCTATATTTGCAAAAAGTTTTAACATTAAAAGATGACACCCAAAAAATTACTGGCTATATTTTTATTAATAGTAAGCTGTAACTTCTATTTTTCTCAGGAAGTTGTTATTAAGGATGAGAAAGTTTTACTTGACGGTAAACAGATTTTAAAAGCAGAAAAAATAAATGTTGCCCAGTATTCTTTTTTTACCATGAAAAATGATGATGAAATTCTAATGTATAAGTATATGGATAATGAAACGCCAATGTACCAAAATGATGATTATTTCATTCTAAATTTTTTATCCGAAAAAACAAAAGTAGAGTCCAAGGATTTTACCAAAATAGCCAACTTCATGAATTCCAGAAAAGGAATGGAAAAGCTGGTTAAATGGTTATTAAAAGAAAGGGTAATCAATGATGAAGGTGAACTGAATCCTGACAGAGTACAGGTTTTTAAAGATAAATACGATGAAAATATCACTGAAAGAACACTTAGATAATGACAAAAATCCTCCTTCTCTCCGACTCTCACTCCTATATCGATGACCGGATTCTGGAATACGCTCAGCAAGCTGATGAAATCTGGCATGGTGGAGATTTCGGAAGTATGGAAGTCATTGAACAGCTGGAAAAGGTTAAGCCTCTAAAAGGGGTTTACGGAAATATTGACAATGCAAAAATCCGTTCTGAATTTCCTGAAGTAAACCGTTTTTTTTGTGAAAATGTGGAAGTTGTAATGATTCACATTGGCGGATATCCCGGAAAATATACTGCATTGGCAAAACAGGAAATCTCCGAAAAAGCTCCGAATTTATTTATTTCCGGACATTCTCATATTCTGAAGGCGATGTTTGATGAAAAAAATAATTTACTACACCTGAATCCCGGAGCTTGCGGTAAACAAGGTTGGCATAAAATGAGAACCATGATGCGTTTTGTGATTGACGATACAGAAATCAAAGATTTGGAAATTATTGAGCTGGGACCTAAATAATGTAATAAAAATGAAGATTGGAGATAAAGTTTCTGTGGTAGATGAAGATTTAAACGGAGTAGTAACTTCCGTTCATGGAAATATTGTGGTGTTTAAAGATGAATATGGCTTCACCCATCAATATCCAAAAGAAAAACTTGTTCCGAAAGTTACAGATTTTTACGAGGCCGTAGAAGTTGTAAAGAAAGCTGAACCGAAAAAAAACATTTCAAAGAAACATCAGAGGAATCATTTGGTTTTGGATCTTCATTTTCATAATTTAGTTAAGAATCCGAATGATTACGATAGTTTTGAAAGATTATTCATTCAAAAGGAAAAACTAATGGAAACGCTTGAATTCTGCAGAAAAAATCATCTCAAAAGACTGGAAATTGTACACGGAATTGGTGACGGAACATTACAAAAACTAGTTTGGGACATTTTGGAAAGCCAGACTAATCTTGATTTTTATAATAAGGAAATACTTCATCATCAATCAGGTGCAGTAATGGTAGAATTTCACTAAATTTGCAGGAATTGAAATATGAACGTACTTAATTTACTTTTTACCAAAGACGGATTAATCTCCCAAATCGCTAAAAATAAAAGCGTTGTGGAAGAAAAATCCTATTTTGTAGACGAAGAAACTCCGGAAAATTTCATCTCCCAAAAGCTGGATGAAGTGTTGAGTAAACAAAAATTTGACGAAATTCAGGTAATTTCAGCCCTGAATCACTTTACCTTAATGCCGGAAGGATTTTCTGAGCACGATGCAGGATTTGACTTAATTGCTTTTAACGCTCCTGTTGATAAGGAAAACGAAGAATTGATGCTTTCTGTCAACAAAAAATTCAAGGTTCAGTTTTATTATACTTTTCCGAAGAATTTTTATCAAAAAATAAAAAGCTTAGGGATACCTGTTCATTTCAATTTTTCCGGGGAAAAGTTTTTAAACTCCATTCATAATAAAAGCAGCAAAGAAATTCACATTAATCTGTATCATAATCAGTGTGAGTTTTTCGCCATTGATGATAGAAAAATCATCTTATACAACAATCTGGATGTCAATTCAGAGGTTGATTTTCTTTATTTTATAATGTTTACCCTAAGCAAGATAGGTTTTGGAATTAATGAGACCAGCTTTTTTGCCTATGGTGAAACCACAGAAAATGAAACCTTCATTTCAGAATTGCAAAAATTTGTAAAGAATCTGAAAATTGTATTTGATAATATTCCAAATAAAAATTTTATACTTAATTAGGTTGCTGGCCGCAGATTAGGCTTTAGTTCTTAGCTACAATCTATTCCCTTCAATCTAAAATCTAAATAAATATGTACAGAATAATCTCAGGCAAATGGAAAGCCAAGAAAATAGCAGCTCCGAAGAACTTTGATGTAAGACCTACTACAGATTTTGCAAAAGAAGCATTATTTAGTATTCTGGAGAATAAATATGATATGCAGTCTATTTCCGTGTTGGATCTTTTTGCCGGAATTGGTTCTATTACATTAGAATTTGCTTCAAGAGGCTGTCAGGATATCACTTCTGTGGAAATGAATCCGAAACATACGGCTTTCATTAATTCTACTGCTGCTGAGCTTGACATGGCATTGCAGATTAACGTTCAGAGAGGAGACGCTTTTGATTGGCTAAAAAAATTCAGAAATAAAAAGTCTTTTGAGATTGTATTTTCTGATGCCCCTTTCGAGATGGAAGAGAAAAAATACCACGAATTGATTTCTTTAGTTTTGAATAATAAATACTTAAAAGAAAACGGAATACTGATCGTAGAGCACCAAAGCCGCATGAAATTTGATCATCCGAATCTAATTGATACCAGAAAATACGGAAATGTGAGTTTCAGCTTTTTTGAACCCAATAAAGAAGAAAATACAGAAATAACAGAATAATCAAGGCATATCCTTGATTATTTTTTTTGATATTTTATCCGCTTCCCTTCCCCATTCTGTAATCAATTCTAATACAGGAATCAAAGTATTTCCAAATTCCGTCAATGTATATTCCACCATCAAAGGAGGCTTTTCCGTATATACTTTCCTGTTGATTACGTTATCTTCTTCCAATTGTTTTAACTGGAGACTTAAGGTTCTTTCCGTAATGGTGGGAATTAATTTTCTCAATTCGTTATATCGTTTAGGGCCATCCATGAGATGTACCAAAATGACAGCCTTCCATTTTCCACCAATAAATTTCATGGTCACACTCGTACAGCATGGGTAAGATTTATTGTCTATCGTATACATTTTTATACTATCCTTTTTTACCGTTATTGCAAATGTATTAAACTTAAATTAGTTTTGCAACTATAAAAAATATAGTTTAAAATTATGAGCTTTTTAGAAAAAATGAAATCGAGATATACTGTGAAAAAGTATAATCCTCAAGGAAGAATAAGTGAAGAAAAGATCCAACAGCTAAAGGATATTTTACAACTGAGTCCTTCTTCCATCAACAGCCAGCCATGGAATTTTGTTTTTGTAAATAATTCTTCTGAATTAAGACAACCTTTGGCCGAAGCATCTTATTGGAATAAGGAAAAAGTTTTGGACAGCAATTGCTTAATCATATTTCAGGTCATGAAAAATCCTGAAGATTTTGAAAATAAAATTGAAGGTTATCTTTCTGAGGGAAATGTGAATTATTATAAAAATTTTGTAAAACCAAAAGGTAATACTGCAATAAAATCCTGGCTGGGTCATCAGGTTTACCTCTCATTAGGAGTTTTACTTTCAGCTTGTGCTGAACTGGGAATCGATTCTACTCCGATGGAAGGGATTGAACCTGAAAAGTATGATTTAATTTTGAATAACGAAAAATATGAAACTCTATTTGCCGTTACAATTGGTGTAAGAGCTGAAGAAGACAGCAATCAGCCTACCATTACTCCTAAAACAAGACATGAAAAGAAAGAAGTCATTCTGGAAGTATAAAACAAAAAGACTCAAAATGAGTCTTTTTTTATATTATAATACTTTCAATTCCAGATCAATTGTTTTCCCGAAGAATTTCTTTGAAATTTTCTCAAAGTTTTTCGTCAGGTCAGAAAGATAGAAATGGTAATTAGGCTTCGGATTATTATCATTTAAAAGATTGTACTTATCTAAAATGATCTTTAAATGATTGGCTACAATATTGGGTGAATCAATCACACGAACACGGTTTCCGTAATATTGTTTGATTTCATCAATTAATAAAGGATAATGGGTGCACCCTAAAATTAACGTCTCAATATTCTTAAGCTTATTATTACTTAAATAATTATAAATAATAGCATGGGTAATCGGATGATTTTTAAAGCCTTCTTCAATGGCAGGAACCAATAATGGCGTTGCCAGTTCATCTACCTTAATCCATTTATTATGTTTACGGATACTTTTTTTGTATAATCCGGAATTCACTGTAGCCTTTGTCGCAATAACTCCTACATTATTATGGATTTCATAGGAAACTTTTTCCGCTACAGGGTTGATAACATCAATCACAGGAACTCTGCCCGCAACAGATTGCATCACCTCATCTAAAGCATTGGCAGTTGCTGTATTACATGCAATAACAATCGCTTTACAATTCTGTTCCAATAAAAAATTGGTAATCTTTGTAGAGTACTCAATAATTGCTTCTTTAGACTTTTCCCCATAAGGAAGATGTTTTGTATCTCCAAAGTAAATCAAATCTTCATGAGGAAGAAGCCTTTTTATCTCTTTAGCTACCGTTAATCCACCCACTCCACTATCGAAAATACCGATAGGCTGACTGGCTGAAAGATGCGAATAGTCTGGTTTTTTATTTTTCAAATCTAGCTGAAATTTTATACAAAAATAAGGAATTTTGTGTACAATATATCATATATAACAAGGATGCTTCGGCTTCACTCAGCATGACAACTCTAAAACTAAGCATTTTATATAATTTTAAATTTTCAGTAAAC
>JBCNMJ010000079.1:0-18574 GCA_039594975.1 Chryseobacterium sp.
CTTGATTTTCAACTCTTTTTATTAATTTTTGTTCATTCTCCTTTTAACAACTGCTTTGCAATGGTTATTGAGGATTATTGAATGTCATTTCTCAAAAACCATTCCACAAATTTTTTTATGCCATTTTGGAAGTTGGTGGCAGGTTTATAGCCAATTAATGTCTTCGCTTTCGTAATATCTGCATTGGTTTTAAGGACATCTCCGGGCTGCATTGGCAGATTTTTTTTAATGGCAGATTTTTTCAAAGTAACTTCCAAGGAAGAAAGCATTTCGTTTAGACTGATAACTTCACTTTCTCCAAGATTAATGATCTCATATAATCCTGAATTGTTTTCTAAATAAATGATAGATTTAATAATTCCGTCAATGATATCATCAATATAGGTATAGTCTCTGGAAGTACTCCCGTTACCGTAAAAAGGAATTTCTTTTTCTTCAGTAATAAGTTTTGTAAATTTATAGATGGCAAGATCTGGTCTTTGGCGTGGTCCGTAAACTGTGAAAAATCTAAGATGAATACTATCTATTTTATATAGGTTATGATAAACGTTACCCAAAACTTCTACACATCTTTTAGTCGCGGCATAAGGGGAAATAGGGCGGTCAACATTGTCGGTCTCTGTAAAAGGTGTTTTTTCATTGTTCCCATAAACACTTGATGAAGATGCATTAATAAGCTTTTTGATATTAAATTCTTTACAGAGTTCCCAAAGATTCATTGTACCTTTTATATTCACTTCCTCATATTCTAAAGGTCTCTCTATTGATGGACGAACACCGGCTAAAGCGGCTAGGTGAACAACAAGATCAACCGAATGACTTTCAAATATGGTTTTTAAGGCATTTTTGTTCCGGATATCTTCTGTATATAACTTATAATTAGGGGATTCTGTAATAGAGGAGAGTTTTGCTAAATCACTTTCCTTATCTGAAAACCCAAAATCAGAATTATTACCAATAGATTCTAAAGTATTCCTGATTTTTATTTTATAATCATAAAAATCATCGAAGTTGTCAATGTTTATGACAGAATGTCCATTTTTTAATAATTTTTCAATTAAATGAGAACCTATAAAGCCACTTCCTCCTGTAACAAGATAATTCATCTGCGTTTTTTACTTTTACAAAAACTATAAAATTAAGTTTTCAAATTTTAATTCATTAAATTTACTTAAAAAAGTAATACTATTCAATATTATGCAGTTTCAAGGGCAAATTTTAAAAATGACGAGCTTCAACGACGAGCCGATCCAATATTATCTCAACCTTTCCGGAGATTTGATTCATATGAATGAATTATTTGGTAAAGAGTTAATGATAAAGCATGTAGGTTTTCAATGTGTTAATTGTGGGGAGAATAAGCCTATTTACAGAATGGGATTTTGTAAAAGCTGTTTTTTTGAAAGTCCTTATGCCAGTGATACGATCATTCGTCCGGAGCTTTCTACAGCACATTTGGGAATTGCGGAACGTGATTTGGAAATTGAAAAAGAAATACAGTTGCAACCACACACTGTATATTTAGCATACACCGGTGATGTAAAGGTAGGAGTAACCCGAAATACACAAATTCCTACACGATGGATTGATCAGGGCGCGACTTTTGCACTGCCCATTGCGAGAACAGAAAACCGCTATGAAGCGGGGATGATAGAAGTAGCGCTGAAAGAACATCTTCCGGATAAAACCAACTGGCGAAAAATGCTTCAGGATGATTTTGAGGACGAAGTTGACTTGGCGGATTTTCAGCAAAAAATTAAAGAATATTTCCCTGAAGACTTTCAGAAGTTTTATAGTGAAGGAGAAAATCTCTGGAAATTTGATTATCCTTTTGAAAAACCTGGGAAAATAAATTCATTTACTTTGGACAAAAAACCGGAGTTTACAGGGAAACTGACCGGAATCAAAGGGCAATATCTTGGCTTTGATGGAGGGAATTTTATTAATATAAGAGGTCATGAAGGGTATGTGATAGAGCTGCATGTGAGGAATTGAATAATTTAAAATAAAAACCAAATCACAATTATGAAAAAATCCTGGGTAAAAAAGTTCCTGATCGCAGCTGCAATACTACTTGGGATTGTTTTGCTTGCTAATTTCGGGTTTAATTTCTGGCTTAAAAACAAACTTCCTGATTACATTAAAAAAAATACGGATTACAAGGTTTCCTATAAAACCTTAGATGTAGATCTTACCACCGGAAATATTTTTGTAACCGGAATTACAGTTAATAACAAAAACCCTCAAAATACTGAAGTAATAGGACTTCAGGGGACTATTGACACATTAAAAATAAGCCGCTTCGGAATTTTTGATGCTGTTTTTAGTAAACGGATAAGTTCTACAGATCTTTTACTGGGCAAACCCAATCTGAACATTATTCTTGCAAAACCCGTTGATGAAAAGACCGGAAAAAAGAAAAATCCGGTCATGTTTGAGAATATCAGAATTCATAAAGGGACCATTACGATTTTCAGGCATACAAGGCAGCCCTTTCTAAAAGTGGAACAGCTGGATCTATATGTCGAGAATCTGCAGATGACAGAAGAATCTGTGGAAAATAAACTTCCGGTAGTGTTTGACAGCTACAGCATTAAAGGAGTGAACTTTTTCTTCCGGCCGGATAATATTTATGCCCTTAGAATAGATAAGATCACCACGTCAAACGGGCAAATGTCGGTAGAAAATTTCAGGTTGGATCCGCTTGTTACCTTTGATCAGTTTAAACAAAGCTATCCTCAGAAAAAACAGCTTTTTCAGTTCAGTATTCCTAAAATGGATTTTAAGGATGTTATTTTAAAGAAAAATATCATCTCACTTTCCCAGGCGTTTTTTTATCATCCTAATCTGACCGTTTATACAAGCTTAGTAACAAAACCCAGCAATAAAAAGCCTTTCAATTTTGAGGTGGATTTCAATGGGATCAAAATGGATCATGCGACTGTTCAGATTATAAAACCAGACGGGAATAAGCTTTTTTCAGCAAAAGAATTAAATCTGAATATTAATGAATTGAAATTCAGTAAAGATACTTCGGAAGAAACCATTCCTATCCGATATAAGGATTTTAATATCACAGGAAAAGATATTGCCTATTTTAATGCTGAACATATTATTTGTGAAAGCTTCGGATTAAATCCTAAAAGAGGGGAATTCAGAAATATTGCAATCACCTCTCCTGAAACGGCGACAGATTTGAAATTACATCAGCTTGCTGTTACAATAAATAAATGGGAAACAATTGATAAAAAACTCAATCTTGAAATTAATGAGATTTTGGTCGACCGTGTAAATGGAGTCTTTAAAGCGCAAGAAAAGGAAAAAACAGCCCCTAAAAAGGGAGAGATAAAAGGAATTCAGTTTCCTCTTACAATAAAGAAAGTGACGGTTAAAAATTCAAATGTTGTGTATGATAAAGGGAATCAGCCTTTAAAGTTCAATGATTTGAATGCATCTTTAAATCATTTGGAAATCAAGCAAAAATCTGACGAAACGGGATTAGGTTTTAATGTGGGGAATTATATGTTCTCAACTAAAAATTTTACGTATAAAACCAAGTTTTATAATATGTCTGTGGCAAATGTTGAATTTGGGAATAATAAAGTTAAAATTGATCAGTTTGCCATGAAGCCTCTTGTTTCAAGAGCCCAGTTTATTAAAATGATCCCGGTTGAAAGAGATTTGTATGACATAACGGCAAAACAGATCACAGCGGTTGGAAACTGGAACTTGTTTTCTCAGAATAAGTTCATCAACGCTTCCAATGTGAATATTCAGTCTGCAGATACCAATATTTTCCGAAGCAAAATACCAAAAGATGATCCCAAGGAAAAAGCGTTGTACTCTAAAATGCTTAGAAGTATTAAGTTTCCGCTACAAATAAATAATTTAGATGTAAAAAATTCGGTCTTGGTATACGAAGAAGATACGCCTGAAAGTGCAGGTCCCGGAAAATTGACCTTCAGTAACTTCAATATGAATGTCAAAAATCTGAACTCAGCCAAAACAAAAGGAAAACCGACAAGAGTAGATATTAAGATCAACTGTTCATTCATGAACCTGTCGCCTTTGGCCGTTAACTGGAATTTCGATGTTGCCAATTCAAATGATGTTTTTGCTATTTCCGGAAGAACCACCAACCTTCCTGTTCAGGGAATCAATCCTTTTATCAGGCCTTATCTGCATGTAACGGCAACTTCAGGGACTATTCATGAGATGCTTTTTAATTTTAAAGGAAATCCTAAAGGGATAAACGGTACCTTTAATTTAAAACATAAAGATTTAAAAATTGCCATTCTGGATAAGAAAAACCATGAGAAAAAAGGTGTTCTGACGGCGGTTGCCAATTTATTTATAAAATCCGACTCGGGTAAATTTCCTGAAGAAGTAACGGTTGAGAATGTAGAAAGAGATCCTACGAAATCATTCTTTAATCTTTTCTGGAGAGGAATTGAAGATGGGCTGAAAAAAACTCTGATTGGTAGGAATGTTGATAAGACCGAGACAACAGTAAAGAAGGCCGTTTCTGCAGTTAAAGATATGAAGAGCTCTGTAAATGAATTAAAGCAGGAGGTTAAAAATGCAAAAGACCAAAAGCAACATGAGGACGCCCAGCCCAAAAAGAAAAAAGGTTTTTTAAAGAATGTCTTTAAGAAAAAAGAAACTCCTGAAACGGAATAGTTTTCAGGAGTTTTATATATATTTAAAAATTATAATCGTCAATTTCTTCTACAGGAATACTTCTTAAAAAGTTATCGAATTCTTCACCGGGGTAATTGCTGTCGGCTCCGTAGGAATCAATAATCATCCCATGATTTCCCATATTGTCTTTGACTACATAGAGTACAGCGTTGTCATCCGGGTTGCTGTCTCCCTCAAAACGGTAAGTTTTTAGGATGACCAATTCTGAAGATTCGTATTTTTTTTCTGAGTCTTCAAACCTCATTTCTCCCTGATCGTTCATTCTCAGTTCTTTATCAATTCCTCTTTGTCTCAGTTTTTCCATTACCTGGCTCAAGGTTACCATTCTGTCAATATTGTCTGCGTTTTCCATAATGTTTTTTTATAATCACTACAAGAATTAAACCATTTATACCCGTAATATGACTATTTGTGCCAAAACCAATGTTAACAAAATTTATAATTTGAAAAATAACAATAGGTATGCTTTTTGTAATGAATATATAGAAATTAAATAACAGAATATGAAAAAAGAAGTTGGAGTATTACTGGCAGGAGGAGTTGGTTTTTTGGCAGTATTAAGTTTTATAGGAATTAAAAAAATATTGACTAAAAAGGATAAAAAATATAATGATATCTACTCGGATTATCACAGACATTTTGATGGAAAAAATCATGATGAGGATTATCATGGAGTAGAATTTTATGCACTGAAGTAGTAAAAGAATATATTTAAATTATGTTTAAAACCGGTCCTTTTGAAAGGGTCGGTTTTTTTGTGGAAAACTTTAGTGTTAAAACTCATTATTTTCAGAAAATTCCATTCTAATTTTACATTTGAAATGCAGAACGAAAATAGTATAAAAGGTCAGGGTGCACAGCGAAATGTTATCAATCGTTTCGACAGATATACCTTTGAGCCTGATGATGAGGATTTCGAAACGGTAAAAACAACTTTTACCGAAGTGTTTCCGAAAACTATTGTAAATCAGGTGAAAAGTGAAGATCTACCGATGGAATATTCTATGAATCCTTATCAGGGTTGTGAACATGGGTGTTCTTATTGTTTTGCAAGACCTACTCATGAATATTGGGGATATAGTGCCGGAATTGATTTTGAAAGAAAGATAATGGTCAAAAAAAATGCTCCTGAACTTCTGGAAAAATTTTTCCGTAAAAAAGGATATAAACCCGCACCTATTTTGCTTTCAGGAAATACGGATTGTTATCAGCCGGCGGAAAGGCAATTTGAAATTACCCGGAAGATGTTACAGGTGTGTTTGGATTACAGGCATCCTGTAAATGTTCTGACAAAAAATGCTTTGGTTTTACGGGATCTGGATATTCTAAAGCCTTTGGCCGAACAAAATCTGGTTTCGGTTTCATTGAGTATTCCGACCATAAATGAAGATTTGCGAAGAAAAATGGAGCCCAGAACGAGTTCTTCGAAGAATAAACTGAAGGCTGTAGAAATTCTTTCTGAAAATCATATTCCCGTGAACGTAATGGTCGCTCCCATTATTCCGGGTTTGAATAGTGATGAACCCTTATCGATTTTAAAAGCTATTTCGGAAGCCGGAGCTAACAGCTTTGGGTATACTTTAGTAAGATTAAATGATACTGTAGAACCCGTGTTTGTACGCTGGATCGAAACCTGCTTTCCTGATCGAGCACAGAAAGTTTTAAACCTGATTCGCTCAATGAGAGGAGGGAAGCTTGGAGAAAAAAGATATTTTGACAGGCAAAAAGGAGACGGAAATATTGCAGAAATGATTCATAATACTTTTAAAATCGGCCGAAAGAAATTTTTTGACGGGAAAGAATTCCCAAAATTGTCTACTGAAAACTTTACCGGAACCAAGGAACAACAGTTGAGACTTTTCTAAATTTATTCAAAATCAATTATTTACTCAAATTTCTTAAAATTAACACAGAATAATTCCTTTATTTTGGAAATATTTTGAATGAAAGCAGTATATTTATCCGATTTACTTCTTGAAATGAGATTAGACAGAAGTGATATTATACCATGATAATTACAAAACGATTTATGAATTTTGAAAAACTAATAGACTATTTCAAGCTTGATAAGCAGGAATTTTATTTTCAGTTTAGCTCTCATCCTAATTATCCGTCAGCTTTGGCTTTCAGTGATACACTCAACTTTTTGGGATTAAGGAATGACGCCTATGAACTAGATAAAGAATATTGGGATGAACTTCCGGATGAATATATCGCTGTCGTTGACAATTCTTTTTCTTTGGTGAGAAAAAAAGGAGATCAGTTTACGGTATATTCTGATAAGATAAAAAATGTAACAAAAGAGGAGCTTTATAAGAATTCGAGTGAATTTGTACTTCTTTTTGAAAAAACAGAGGCTGCAAAAGCACATTCGTCCTTCAATTTTAAGCCCGTTATTTATTCTATATTCGGATTAATTATTTTATATTCTTTACTTCAGTTTAGCTGGTATGAAAGTGTTTTTAATATATTGTCTTTAGCAGGAGTTTATATTTCATTGGAGCTTTTTAATCAAAAATTCGGACAGGAATCTGTGATCGTGAATAATATTTGTGGAGCAGGAACCAAAAATACCAATCAAAGTGCATGTTCAAAGATTTTTTCTTCTGATAAGACTAATGTTTTAGGATTAAAATTGTCGGATTTCAGTCTGGTGTATTTCTTAGGAATTACTTTCATGGGACTTATTTTTCCTGATGCACAGTTTGTTCTAAGAATTACAGCTTTAGCTTCTGCATTTGTAATTTTATACTCTCTGTATATTCAGCTGTTTGTAGAGAAATCTTTCTGTAGAGTTTGTTTTCTAATCATATTCATTTTATTGTCACAGATTGCAATAAGTTCGGTATATTTTAGTTGGGGAGTTTCTTTGGCAATCATTTTTATCAGTGCTATCGTGTTTGCTTCATTGTTTTTTACGACAGCTTTTTTCAATAATTTACTGAATCAAAAAGAAGAGCTTAAAAAATCCAATGCTAAGAATCTTAGATTTAAAAGGAATTATGATCTTTTCAAAAGAGAACTTTTAGATAAGGAAAAGATTGAATTTACAGATAACAATACTTTTTTTGTAGGGAATAAAGAGGCTAAGCTTCATCTTTCTATTGTTTCCAATCCTTATTGTGGATTTTGTAAGGGAGCCCACGAAATAGTAGAAAACTTACTGCATCAGTATCCTAATGATATTTCAGTCCAGATGAGGTTTAATTATTCTCCGGATGAAAAAAATGAAAAATTCACTCAATTGATTTCTGATTTTATGTATGTCTATAAAAATAAACCTGAGCAAGAGTTTATTAAACTTGTGGAATATTGGTTTGAAACTAGAGATGAGAGCAAAGTGAGACAGAAAGCAGGAATTGAATCCAGTCACGAAAATCTCGGTCTGGCTGTTAATATGTCTGTAGAAAATAAAAATGCGGGAATTAATTTTACGCCTATTATTTTAATCAATGGTTACCAATTCCCGGATAAATATGATAGGGAAGATATTCATTATTTTATTGGTGAATTGATGGAGGATGAGGAAATCTATACGGATGTCACCTCTGTTATATAAAATTCACTAAATTAGGAAAATTAATAGCGGAATCCGAAAAGCTTGTAGAGTAGGAGATTACCAAATTCAAGTTTTATGAAAAATTTAAAAAAATTGGCAAGAAACGAAATGAAAGACATTTTGGGAGCAGGACCAATCATTATTGGTTGTTCAACCAGTTGTTGTCCAACAGATGGCAGACCGAGATGTCCGAAGATTTACTGCCCGGCTGTTGTTTGTCCACAGTATTTATAAGCTTTTATTAAATTTTTTTACAGAAAAGCTAACATTCATTAAAAGAAAGAGGCTGAATAAACGGCCTCTTTCTTATCATAAATTTTGAATCAGATTTTGAAAAAATTTCCTTTTTACCTTCAACCCGATTCCAAAGATTGTGGTCCAACTTGTCTCAGGATTATTAGCAAACATTATGGCAAGAACATTTCTCTGCAGCAAATTCGTAATTTATCTGAAACAACAAGAGATGGTAGTAGTTTATTAGGATTGAGCGATGCTGCTGAAGATATGGGATTCCGGTCTTTGGGTGTGCAGGTAGATTTTGAAACGCTGGCCGTAGAGGTCCCGTTTCCTTGTATTGTTCACTGGAATAAAAATCATTTTGTTGTCGTTTATAAAATTGACAAACAGAATCAGGTATATATATCTGATCCAAGCTACGGACTTATTTCTTATACAAAGGAGGAATTTATTACGCGATGGATCGGAGAAAATGCCAATGAAAAAACGGAAGAAGGAATAGTACTTATTCTTGAAACAACACCGGCTTTCTTTCAAACCGAATTTGATGATCAGGAAAGTAAAGCCAGATTCTCATTTCTTTCAAAATATCTTCTAAAATATAAGTCGCTTGTTATACAGTTGGCGATGGGATTATTGGCAGGAAGTTTACTTTCTCTTATTCTCCCATTCCTGACTCAAAGTATTGTAGATGTCGGGATTCAGAATCAGGATCTGAGTTTTATCTATATTATACTTCTGGCTCAGATTATGCTTTTCTTGGGAAGAATGGGAATTGATGTCATCAGGAGCTGGATTTTGCTCCATCTCTCGACAAGGATAAATATTTCCATTATCTCAGATTTCTTTATCAAATTAATGAAACTTCCTATCAGTTTCTTTGATACTAGAATGACGGGAGATATCATGCAGAGAATAAATGACCATCACAGGATTGAGCAGTTGTTGACCAGTTCTTCGCTGAATACTCTGTTCTCATTGGTTAATCTTATTATTTTCAGTATTGTTTTGCTATTTTATGATTACAGGCTGTTTATTGTATATTTTATTGGGGCTGCATTGTATATAGGCTGGATAACATTCTTTCTTAAAAAAAGAAAAGAACTTGATTATAAAAGGTTTTCTCAGGTTTCCCAGGAGCAAAGCAAAGTTATTGAGCTTATTAATGGAATGCAAGAAATAAAAATGCACAACGCGGAAAAGCAGAAACGCTGGGACTGGGAGTTTTTACAGGTAAAACTGTTTAAGCTTAGGATAAAATCTTTATCATTGGAGCAATGGCAGTCAGTAGGAGGGAACTTTATCAATCAGATGAAAGACATTCTTATAAGCTTTTTGTCTGCCAAACTTGTACTGACAGGAAACCTAACTTTAGGGATGATGCTTTCGGTACAATACATTATTGGACAACTGAATAGCCCTTTGATGCAATTAATTGACTTTATCAGGCAAACGCAGGATGCCAAAATCTCACTTGAAAGATTAGGTGAGATTCACGATAAAGAGGATGAAGAAAATAAAGGCGAACAATATGTGACAGAAATTCCCCAACAAGATATTGAAATTTCGAATATGTCGTTCAGGTATGTTGGTTCAGATCAATATGTTTTTGAAAACTTAAGCTTAAGTATTCCTTATCAAAAAACTACAGCTATTGTTGGAGCCAGTGGAAGTGGAAAAACCACACTCCTGAAATTATTAATGAAGTTTTATGAACCCAATGAAGGAGAAATAAGAATTGGCAATATCCAAATGGAAAATATTTCGCCTAGGTTTTGGAGAGACCAATGTGGTGTTGTGATGCAGGAAGGATATGTATTTAATGATACGATTTCCAATAATATTGCTGTGGGAGAAGACTATGTAGATAAAGCAAAACTGAGAAGGTCTGTAGAGATTGCTAATATTAAAGAATTTATTGAAAGTTTACCCCTCAGTTATAATACTAAAATTGGGAATGAAGGGGTTGGAATTAGCGGAGGACAAAGGCAGAGATTATTTATTGCCAGAGCAGTGTACAAATCTCCGGAATATATTTTCTTTGATGAAGCGACAAGTGCTTTGGATGCCAATAATGAAAAGGTAATTATGGAAAACCTTGAACAATTTTTCAAGGGTAAAACTGCGGTTGTTATTGCTCACAGGCTATCAACGGTGAAGCACGCTGATAAAATTATTGTTTTAGATAAAGGAAAAGTAGTAGAGGAAGGAAGTCATGCAGAATTGGTGTCTTTGAAAGGAGAATACTACAGACTTGTAAAAAACCAATTGGAATTAGGGAATTAAACTTGAAAATAAATCAAATAAGTAAGAATTATTTTTTAAATTTAAAATTCAAATAAAAGCGGAATCCGAAAAGCAATAGAGTAGGAAACAAATTAACTAAAATTACTATGAAAAATTTTAAGAAATTAAAGAGAAGCGATTTGAAAAATGTAAATGGAGGAGATACTCCTACCCGAGTTGTTTGCCTTCAACTTATGACCCAATTTGTAGAAGCACTTCCTGAAGACTTCTGTGCTTCTACAGAAAATGCTTCTCATATAGCATGCCAATGTAAAAGACTCTATGGTCTATAATGTGACAATAAAAGTTTAATTATTATGTAAGGGGGGGAATTCGTTAATTAAAAAAAATTACAAATATGGCCACCTTCAATTCTTTTTAAGAAAACCAATTAAGAGTGTAGGTTTCCCTAAAAGGAACGCGTAATTAAAGATATGAATGTATGCTGACTATTGATATAAAATAAAAATCAGATAATTATTTATATTAATATAAAAGATGTATAAAGAGCTTATTATAAGAGTTTATAGCGGAATCCGAAAAGCTAATAGAGTAGGAAACAAATTAACTAAAAATTATTATGAAAAATCTAAAAAAAATCACGAGAAATGATCTTAAATCAATCAAGGGAGGAGGAATTGGAGATGATTGTTTTGCGCAAATTATTCCCGGAGATCAGATCCCTGAAGATGGGGGCTATGCATGCCCTTGTAACTTAGTTTGGTGTCCAAATACTGCATCTTGCATCTGGGAAAATATGTATGATGAAGATAGATGTGTTGGAACACTTTAAATCTCTATAAAAGAAAGATTTATTTAAATTAAATATTGTTAAATCCCCATACATGGGGATTTAACTTATGATAAAGATGCCAGAAAAAGACGTTTTAGACAATATAGAACTACGCTCGGAGAGCGTTCAGGATATTCTTACACAGCCTCCTCATTGGATGGTCCGTTGGGGAAACACAATTTTTCTCATCATATTAATAATGATATTGATGATGAGTTATATCATCAAATATCCTGAATTCGTTCCGGCCCCTATTGTAGTGACTTCTCAAAATCCTCCGGAGAAAATTGAAGCGAGAAGCAGTTCAAAAATTGAAAAAATATTTATAAGAGATCATCAGAAAGTTAAAACCGGTGATATTCTTATGGTTTTACAATCGGCGGCAAATTATGAGGATATCCTAAGGCTTAAAAAGATCGTGGATACCATTGCTTCAAATCATTTATCATCTTTTCCGGTGCATGAAAGCTCTTACTTCAAATTAGGAGAACTTCAGGGTGAATACAATAATTTTGCAAAAGCACTTCAGGATGAGAATTTATTTACCAGACTTCAGCCTTATGCACCTGAAAATTTAGCAGCCAATCAGAGTATTGTAGAATCTAGAGGAAGGATTTCAACTTTAAAACAACAAAAAAACCTTGAGGCTTTAAAATATACGCTTACAAAGAAAAATTATCAACGGTCTCAAAAGCTTTTTAATCAGGGGGTTATTGCGGCCGTGGAACTGGAAAATGAAAAAATAAAATATCTACAGGCTCAGCAAAATTTGGAGAATATCAATATTTCCATATCTCAAATGGAAGAAAGTATTTCTAATCTAAACAAGACAAAAAGCGGTACAGCTATTAATACAGAAAAAGATAAAATAAACTACTCCTCTCAGACCTTGCAATTATTTGAGCAACTTAGAAAATCATTGAAGCAGTGGGAACAAACCTATCTTATTGTTTCTTCTACTGATGGTGTGGCAAGCTTTCAACAGTTTTTCGGTGTCAATCAGTTTGTAAAAACAGGAGATCCTATTGTTTCTATTTTACCTGATAAAAAGCAAGCTTTGGTAGGGAGAATGTCTGTACCTACAGTGAATTCCGGAAAAATTATTGCAGGTGAAAAGGTATTAATAAAGCTAGATAATTATCCTTATCAGGAGTTTGGTATTATAGAAGGAAAGGTTCAGAATATTTCGCTTATTCCGGATACAGAAGGGAATTATTATGTAGATGTTATTCTCTCTAAAGGACTTAAAACATCATACAATAAGACTCTAAAATTTGATAAAGAATTAAGAGGAAATGCTGAAATTGTAACGAAAGATTTAAGACTCATTGAAAGGATATTCTATCAGATAAGAAAATTATTAGGCTATCAAAGTTAAAACAGATTTGGCTGGTCCTGACAATTCAAAAACATTAAAGAAAAACCGCTCCAAAGGAACGGTTTCTTTTTATTAAGCGTATTGAATTTCAATTAGATTGAATTATCCGGACATTTGAAGTCGTCGCTACATGCAGCGCAAACAATTGTCCCATCCGGACATGCATACATGCAAAATTCAGGTTCTGTAGGTGTTTTGATTCCTCCTGCTCCAGTAATAGCTTTTAGTTGGCTTTTGTTTAATTTCTTTAAATTTTTCATATTGTTTTAGTTAAAAATTTGACATTAACGTAAAGGTAATCAAAAAACTAATAACTCAAACAAATGTGGAATATTTTGTAATTAAATTTTGTTCAATAATTAAAATTAATGTATACAAAAGCTTGTAAAAAAACTTGGTAAGAGTGAGTTTTGAAAAATACAAAAAGATTGTGGAAGAAAAACTTTAATTAAAAAAAACGGGTAAAATACCCGTTTCATTATTTGTTATTTTTTGATCAATCCTAATTCAATTAATCTTTCATGTAAAAATTCTCCTGCTGTGGTATCTTCATACAATTTTGGATTGTTTTCATCTACACAATTTTCAAGAGCATTTAAAGACATTCCGCTTATTGGATGCATAAAGAAAGGAATTGAATATCTTGAAGTTCCCCATAATTCTCTTGGCGGGTTTACCACTCTGTGAATGGTAGACTTCAGTTTGTTGTTGGTATGTCTGGAAAGCATATCTCCAACGTTGATCATCAATTCATCCGGTTCTGCAATTGCATCAATCCATTCTCCGTTATGATTTTGAACCTGAAGGCCTTTTCCCTGAGCTCCCATTAAAAGAGTGATTAGGTTAATGTCTCCGTGAGCAGCAGCTCTTACAGCATCATCCGGCTCTTCTGTAATTGGAGGATAATGAATAGGTCTTAAAATTGAATTTCCTTCTGCAATTTTGTCGTCAAAATAAAATTCATCCAGGCCAAGATGCAATGCCAAAGCTCTCAAAACATACTGTCCTGTTTTCTCAAGCATTTGATAAGCTTCCTTACCCACTTCGTTGAATTTTGGCAGTTCATCAACGATTACATTATCAGGATACTCACTTTTGTATTTTGAATCATCAGACAAATACTGCCCGAAATGCCAAAATTCTTTTAAGTCTCCTTTTTTGAAACCCTTTGCGGTTTCTTTTCCGAATCCTACATAACCTCTTTGTCCACCAATTCCCGGAATCTCATATTTCTGTTTCGTTTCCGTTGGAAGTTCAAAAAAGTTTTTAACTTCTCCATACAATTCACTTACCAGCTTATCATCTAAGAAGTGTCCTTTTAAGGCAACAAATCCGATTTCTTCATAAGCTTTTCCGATTTCATTTACAAATTTCTGTTTGCGTTCCGGTTCACCCGAAAGGAAATCACGCAGGTCTACACTAGGTATTTTATCCATTTTTAGAAATTTACGAGTTGCTAAATTACATTTTTTAAATTAATCTTTTTAGAGTTAAGCATTTATAAATTAAATTTGTCCTATGAAAAAATATTCTTCTAAAAGAAGTATTCAGATACTCGCCCACCTTCTTCAACAATATGGAATTTCAGACATCGTTATCTCTCCGGGATCAAGAAATGCTCCTTTGGCGATTCATTTTTCAGAAATGGATAATTTCCATTGTTACAGTATTGTAGATGAAAGAAGTGCTGCTTTTGTAGGAATGGGAATGGCAAAGAGTGAGAAAAAACCTGTTGCTATTACCTGTACAAGCGGTTCTGCCGCAGCCAATTATTATCCCGCTATTACAGAAGCATTTTATCAGAATATTCCTCTGTTGATTTTAACGGCAGACAGACCTACGGATTTTGTAGATCTTTTTGACGGACAAACCATAAGGCAGAACAATATTTTTCATCAGCATTCATATGGCGATTTTCAGCTTTTGGAAGACAGCAAGGAAAATGCGGAAGACCAGAATTTTGAAACCATTAAAAAAGCAATTGAGCTTTGTTTTGAAAAACAAGGTCCGGTTCATATTAACATTCCTTTAGAGGAACCTTTATATGAGCTGGTTTCTGAGCTTCCTACTTTTCCTACAGTGGAAAAAACAATTAAGCATAAAGAATATGAGATTCCATCCAATTTGGTTGCAGACTGGAATACTTCTCAACGGATTATGCTTTTGGTAGGGACAAGAGATTACAGCCCTGAATTGGAAAATCAGCTGACGCAATTGGTCAAAAATCATTCTGTAGTGGTATTGAGTGAGGCCAATTCTAATCTGCATCACGAAAAATTCTTTAAACATATTGACCGTTATATTTTTAATTTCACGGAGCAAGATTATAAAACCTATGCTCCGGATTTGTTGATTACAGTAGGTCAGAATGTCGTATCAAAAAAAGTAAAGCAATTTTTAAGAAATGCACACCCGAAACAACATTGGCATTTGGATGAGGTTTGGCAACCGGATACTTATTTTTCTTTAACTGAAAAAATTGAAGTAAAACCTGAAGTTTTCTTTGCCAAACTCTTGAAGTTTGTCAGCCTTGAGCCAAAACCTTATTACAATCTTTGGGATGTTTTAAGGGATAAAAAAGATGCTAAACATGAATCGTTTCTGAACAAGATCGATTTTTCGGATTTCTATTTCTTTAATAAAGCTTCTCAAACAATTCCGGAGAATTATAATATTCATTTCAGCAACAGCTCGGCAATAAGATATGCACAGCTGTTTGATTTTGGAAAAAATAGAGTTTACTGTAATAGAGGAACCAGTGGAATCGATGGTTCTACTTCTACAGCGATGGGTTTTGCTATTAAAAATGCGAATCCGACCTTGCTGATTACAGGGGATTTAAGTTTCTTCTATGACATTAACGGACTTTGGAATCAATATATTCCTCCATTTGTAAGGGTGATTATTTTTAATAACGGCGAAGGAAATATCTTTAAAATCATTCCGGGACCCGGAAATGCAAATCCCAATACGTTAGATGAATTTATTGCTACAAAACACCATAAAAATGCAGAACATTTAGCCAAACATTTTGGTTTTTCTTATATCAGAGTTGAAGATGAGCTTACGCTTGACAGAGTAATGGAGAATTTCTTCAAAGCAGATACGCAACCGAAAATTTTAGAAGTCAATACGTACGGAAAAAACAGTGCGGATGTTCTGAAAGCTTATTTTGAATTTATGAAAGAAGAATAAACATTATCTAAGAATAAAAGCCTCAGCATTTTAAAATACTGAGGCTTTTATTTAAATATCCAGATATTCTTCATTATCGGGAAGATTGATGATTCTGTCGATAGGGTAGACAAACATATCGTCAAAATCATTCAGTGCATTAATCAGCTGAAAATGTGAGAATTGTTTAATATTTTGCAGAGTGATTTCTGTCTCTTTTATTTTTTTATGTTTCAGTAGATTTTGTCTTTGTACTCCGTTCAGGAGATATGTGGAAGGAGTAAACCAGTCCTTTCCTTTCAAAAACAGAAGATTAGAAAAAGAGGTATCTGTAATATGGTTGTTTTTTACAATAATAATCTCTTCAGCTTTAGCTTTCATTTTCATCTTTTCCAGCTCTTTTCGGTCTTCAAACTTAAAGGAATAATCATAGCTGTTATTTTCCACCAGTTGAAAATCGGCTATTTCGGGAATAGCATAAGGAATCATTTGGGTACGCACTTTTTTGTCAAGATCATACACAAGTCTCAGCTTGAAAAGGCCGTCCTCGTCATGTTCAAGATGGTTATATATTTTTTTCAGATCAATAGATCCTTCTTTTCCAAAATGTGAAAAAGTCTGATTGATGCGTTTTTGATGAAATTCCAGAAGAAAAATTTCCTGATCTTCTACTTTAATGCTCTCAATGAATTGGGACATATATTTTGTTTTTCATTTCCTGATATTCGTCTTCTAATTTACTCATGTGCGTTATTCCGCCTCCGCTTTTGAAATAAAGATTATTACCTTCTTTTTCAATAAAACGTATCATTACACAACTGTCAAGGTTTTTTCCATCAAACCAGCCGCAAACTCCTGTATAATAACCTCTTTCATATCCTTCTGCGCTAAGGATGATTTCTAAAGTTTTGGGTTTGGGAGCGCCTAATATAGAGCCGGCGGGGAGGAGTGTTTTCATAATGCTGCCTACCTTTCCATTAAACTCAGGCTTTATAGATCCTGAAATTTCAGAACTCATAGCAAATAAATCTTTTTGTTGTGTTTTTATAAAATCAATGTATTGAAACTTATCTACTTTCACATTATCCGCCACCATACTCAGATCATTTCTAAGTAAATCCACTACCGTATAATGCTCTGCTTTTTCTTTTTTATCATTCTTTAAAATTTCAGCGGCATTGTCCAAAGAAGCATCAATTGTTCCTTTCATTGGATACGTCAGAATTTTCCCGTCGATAATCTTCACAAAAGTTTCAGGAGAAAAAAATACAAAAAAATCTTTATAAAAAACCTTGTATTTTGCAGTGGAATGATAAAAAATTTCTTCAAGTGTTAAATTTGTTTCAATTTTGGTTTTTCGGGTATAATTAACAAGATACGAGTTCCCGAAACGAATATTTTTCTGAACTTCATTAAATCCTTTTTCAAAGCTTTCCTGAGTTTCCGGAAAAGATGTCCATTCCACTTTTTTATTGAGTTCCGGGATATTTTCTGCGTTTGAAAAGTTTTGAAAATCAATAAGTAATCCTGATCCCTTAATGTCACTTTCTTTAAAGACCTCCACATTCTCGCCAAGAAAATCGATGATGAAGAAATAAGGAACCTTCTGAAGAGAAAGTTCGTCCATTTCCATAAATTTTTGATGATTCATTGAAAACATTCGACAAAAGTAATTATTGATGTTTACTTTTGCACAAAATTTTTTTGATGCAGAACAAATATCCACAGAAACCGGGAATTGATTTTATTTTGAAGCAGGCTTTTTTCTATTGGAATAAGACATTGGTTTTTCAGCTGATGTTTTCCATCATTTATTTTGCTGTTTTTTTTACGGCGATTTTTTTCTTTGCCTCTAAATATGGAATTTGGGATCAGCAACAGGAATTAATGGATGCCTTTAAAGTAAGTACAGAAGCATATATTAAAAAAACTGCAGAATTGGGAGCAACAGAGAATGCTCTATATTTCAGATATGCATTCTTAGGAACTCTTGTTTTCCTCTATCCTTTAAACATCGGATTTTTCCAGATTTTCAAGAAAATAGATTTGAAAGAGAAATTAGAACTGTCCGACCTGTTTGTCGGATATAACGGACTAAATTTTTTTAAATATATATCCTATGCATTATTTTGGTTTATGGTGTACGGGATAGTTTTTGGCACCTTTATTTTACCTACTGTATGGGTTTGTATTACCATATTCGTGGCACCGCTTATGTTCTTTGAAAACAAAAGAAGTTTTGAGGCCATATCTTTAAATTTTAAAGTGTTAAAAAGCCATTTTGTAGAAATTTTTGTATGCATTATTGTTGCTTTCCTTTTCAAATATATCGGCTTTGCAGTATTTTTTATCGGAGGACTTTTCACATTTCCATTCTGGAATGCAATGATCTATTCACTTTATAAAGCTGTTTTTACGGATAAAAGTTAAATTTTCAGATACTTAA
>JBCNMJ010000080.1:0-18440 GCA_039594975.1 Chryseobacterium sp.
CATTTTACCCATCATTTTGTACAGTTTGGATTGATTTAATTCAGAATCATTATAAAATTTCCCTTTCAGGTTTACATTGGAAGGGATTTTTTATTTCATATGACAGGAAATGCATAAATTCAGAAATATTCTTTAGTCATGAAATTTTTAAAAACTTCTATTAAAATTTTTTTTTATACTTTTTCACTTTTATTTGTTTTTTCCTGCTCAGGAAATTCTAAACCAGATACAGAAGGCTATTTTTCTGAAGAGAAATTTGTTGATAGTCTAAATATTGGAGCAAAAGGAAAAACTAAAATCGAAATTGAAAAATATAGACATACTGGTCATGGAGATGTATTTGTATCAATTAATTTTTATAACTCAAAAAAGAAGTGGGTGAAAGGTCAAAAAACTGATGTCGATTTCTGGTACTGTACAAGCAGTTTTAAATTTGACAAAGACGGAGTTACTAGTTTAGATGTTCAAATTAGCGATTTCAACAATGATGGCTTTAATGATATAACTTATCAGAGCGGGGTAGCAGGAAGAGGAGGAAATATAGTGATGACATTATTTATTTATGATCCAATTAATAAGAGCTTTGTTCACATCAGAAACTCAGAGGATTACCCAAATCTGAGTTATAATTCCAAATTGAACTGTATCAACTCTTTAATTTTAACAGGCTCTACAACAACTGCATTTATGAAAATCAAAAAAGATTCTTTATACGAATTTGCAAGAGTTGATGTTTCTGATAAAATAGTGGTGAAAGAGAAAGACTCCACGGACAAGTTTAAAATTATTGAAGAAAAACCATTCAAAGGAAATGATTATGACTTCTATAAAACTTTTACAAACTACAAGCCTTTAGAATATTAACTTTACTTATGGCTTCTAAGCTTAAAATATCCGTACACTAGAAGAGGTAATGCGATGATCTGGAATATAAAAACAAGCAGTGAAGGAATCCCTTCCAGATGACTCTGATTAGCTTTCATAAAAAGCATTTTTCCTAACGGACCGTTTGAGAATACGATAATGTTAAAGAAATTCCAGCCTAGATGAAGACCTATTGGAAGGTACATCGATTTTGTTTTTGCAAATGATACTGCCAACATCCATCCAAAAATAGCAGTCATCACAAAAATAATTCCCATCTGAAAAGGATTTCCGAAGGCATTATAGGAAAACCAGTGATAAACACCAAAGCAGATTGCAGAAAAGATGCAGGCTTTAGTACTGCCCCATTTTTCAATTGAGAGATAAAGTAAAACGCCTCTGAAAAGTAATTCTTCAAACAAAACAGATTTTACAACCCACCATGAGCTCATTAATATGGCAGAGAATGTTAATTGTTTATTTACTAACCAGTTGTTATTGATAAATGCTGTTGTCATGGTATGGTAGAGACTGCAAATCGCTGCAGCCAAAAGAAATCCAATGCTCCACTGAATCAATCTTGTCTGATTAGGCTTAAGTCCTAAAACGGAAAGATCTTTTTTTACTGTGAATTTAAGGATGAGCCATGAGATTATAAGCTCAATAATAATTCCAATCATGGTTAAAAGTTTTTAATTGAATGAAAGTGTTATTTTGTTGAAAACGAATATAATAAAAAAACAGAGGTGAATTAAAGCAGAAAAAAGATTATTCAGTTCTTTTTGGAAATCATGTTTAACTGATGTGCAATCATTTCATACATTATTTTAAACAGCTTGTATTAAGCAATTTTATTACATCGTTTTTTATAATCTTTGTTAAACCATATATTTTTATCAACCTTACTCTAAGTTGCAAAAAAGAAAGTGATCGCTATTCTGAGCATTATTTTTCTTGGAAACTGCTTATTGTATTCATAATGAAACCCATCTGAACTGCTAATCGTTTTTTTTAGAAATATTCTAAATATAAACCTCTATAATGTTAAAAAAATAAGTTTTTAATTCAAAAATAATATAGATATTTGATGTAGCTACTTTTAATAAATAAAATACTATGGAATTAACGTTTTTCAAAGATTTTGACTTTGCAAATTTTTGGAGTGAATGCAGTTATTCATCAAAAGATTATATAGAAGATTTTCCTGGTGATGAAATAATCGCTGAAGTTGAAAATAAATTAGGATATCAGCTTCCGAAATCTTATATCGAATTGATGAGATTGCAAAATGGCGGATTGGTGAATAAATCATGTTTTGCTACTACAGAAAGTGTTTCTTGGGCAGAAGATCATGTAGCCATTACTGGGATTATGGCGATTGGAAAAGGAAAGAAATATTCGTTGTGCGGAGAATTGGGAAGCCAGTTTATGATTGATGAATGGGGATATCCTTCGGATGGTATTTATATCTGTGACTGTCCTTCAGCTGGACACGATATGATTTTACTTGATTATTCTGCATGTGGTAAAAACGGAGAACCGGAAGTGGTGCATGTAGATCAGGAAAACAATTTTAAGAAGACCTTTCTGGCAAAAGATTTTGAAACTTTTATCAGAGGATTAAGACAGGAAGAAGAATTGGAAGTAGGATAATACTACAACTTATATGAAAAATAAAACTTTTGCAGATAGGGTCATTGAGTTTAACAAAAATCTGCAGTATTCAGGATCGTTACCTGAAGATTTTCAGATTTTAAATCCATATTTGGACAACCCTGAAACCATGATCGTGATGCAAAAGTTTTATCACAAATATTATAACGACTTCAACAGAAGGAAATTTATTATAGGAATTAATCCTAGCCGCCACGGAGCAGGAGTAACCGGAGTCCCTTTTACGGACACCAAACGTCTGGAAAATGTTTGCGGTATTACAATGAAATCTGCATATACCCATGAAGTTTCTTCCGTTTTTATGTATGACATGATTGCTCAGTATGGAGGAGCAGACAGTTTTTATAAAAACATCTATATCAACTCTCCTTTTCCTCTGGCTATTGTGAGAAAATCAAAGAATGGGTGGCTGAATGCCAATTATTATGATGATAAGCTACTCTTTAATGATGTAAAAGATTTTATGATTGAGTCTTTAAAAAAACATATCAGCTTAGACCTAGATACAACAGAAGTCTTTGTTTTAGGAAAGAAAAATGCAGATTTTATTTCAAAATTAAATCAGGAAGCTCATCTTTTCGAAGAAATGACTGTTTTGGAGCACCCGCGATATATTCAGCAATATAAGTCAAAAGAAAAACAACTTTATATTGATAAATATATTTTAGGCCTGAATAATAGTTAATTTATCTAAATAGTTTTTAATATGCCCTGGAATCCCGAAGTTTATAACCAGTTTAAGGATGTACGTTACCTTCCTTTCTTTGATCTGATACGGTTTATTTCTCCTGATGGTTTGAAAAAAGCAATCGATATTGGTTGCGGAACCGGAGAACAGACTCATATTCTTTCAGAGAGATTTCCTGATGCAGAGTTTTTAGGGATTGATTCCTCATCGGAAATGTTGGCTCAATCAGAAGCGTTTAAAAATAAACGATTAAGTTTTAAACAGGAAACAGTTGAAGAATTATACAATTCTACCGATACTTGGGATTTGATTTTCAGTAACGCAGCTCTGCAGTGGTCTGATAAACATGAAAAGCTATTTCCAAAATTACTTTCCTTACTAAGTGACAACGGCCAGTTTGCAGTACAAATGCCACTTCAGGCAGAAAATATACTTAATCAGATATTGTTTCAGCTAGCTTCGGAAGAACCATACAAAAGCCTTCTTCAAAATTGGAACAGGGCTTCTCCCGTATTAAGCCTGGATGAATACTCAAAAATGATGTTTGAATATGGGTTGAAAGACTTGCAAATTTCTATTAAAGTTTATCCGATAATTGCTGAAAATGCAGAAAAGCTCTTTCAGTTTATCTCCGGGTCAGCATTGATTCCTTATCTAGAAAGGCTGGAGGGAAATGCTAAACAACAATTCATTGAAGAATATAAAAAACGTATAGCAGAAAAATTTGCAAAATTTCCGGCCATCTATGCATTCAAAAGAATATTGCTGTACAGCAGAAAATAAGAATTCCGAACATGCCCAGTTTTGGAGGCTAAAATTACTGCTTTAGTTTTCTTAAAAGCCCTTTATTTAGTATTTTTGTAAAAATCAATAGATACTAAAAATGAGTGATTTTGTAACATCAGAAATTAAAAATAATATTGCCGAAATTACATTCGGAACGGCAAAAAGCAATTCCCTTCCGGGAGCCATTCTTGAAAAATTAGCCCAAACTATTCTGGATGAAGGAGCTAAAGCAGAAGTGAAAGCTATCCTTGTAAAAAGTGAAGGGGAAAAAGCTTTTTGTGCGGGAGCGAGTTTTGATGAATTATTAGCTATTGAAGAGCTGGAAGCTTCTACCAAATTCTTCGGAGGCTTTGCCAAAGTTTTGAACGCGATGAGAAATTGCGGGAAAATTGTCGTTGTAAGAGTTCAGGGTAAAACAACCGGCGGCGGAGTAGGTTTGGCTTGTGGTGCTGATTACTGTTTTGCAACGAAAGATTCTGCACTGGCTTTAACGGAAATTAATTTAGGAATCGGTCCTTTTGTTATCGGCCCTTACGTAGAAAGAAAAATAGGGAAATCACAATTCTCGGCTATGGCTATTGATGCTGATTTCAGATCAGCGCAATGGGCAGAACAACATAATATTTACCATTCTGTTTCTGAAACGATAGGGGAAATGGATGCCAAGCTTGATAAATTTTTAAATACGCTTTCTACTAGAAGTGAAGAAGCTTTAGCTTTAATTAAGAAAGTTTCTTGGGAAGGAACAGATCATTTCAATGAATTGATGCCTGCAAGAATTCATATGAGTGCAAGTCTTATTCTGGAAGATTCTGCCAAGAAGAATATTGAAACGATTAAAGAAAGGTTGAGAGTAAAATAAACTATTCATAATATATTGAATGAAACCATTGAAATTTTTCAATGGTTTTTATTTTTCATTTATTTTTCAATGGTTTTTGGTTCATTGATGTTGAACTATTAATAAATTCAATATTTAAATGAAAATATACTATGTAATCCATTGCATAAATATTAATGTGTTAAAATTTTAACTAATATTTGGATATGTTAATGTTTATTAACATATTTGCTGTGTTATTATTAAATTTTGTTAAATATGAAGTTAAGATTGTCATTAATAACTACTGCTGTTCTGTTCTTTGCAGGCGGCCAGATGGTTGAAGCACAGAAGGCTAAAAAGGATACTACAACTACTGAAAAGCAAATTGATGAAGTTGTAATTGTTGCTTACGGTTCTCAGAAAAAAGAAACATTAGTAGGCTCTAATACAGAAATTAAAGCCAAACAATTTGCGGATCGTCCGATTTCCAACATAGGACAGGCAATAGACGGAGCGAGTCCGGGGGTGAAAGTTTCTACGGGAACCGGGCAGCCAGGAAGTGCTCCTAGTATTCAGGTAAGAGGGATAGGTTCGTATGGAATTTCAACATCTCCTCTATATGTGGTAGATGGTGTTATTTATACCGGATCTTTATCTGCGATAAATCCCAATGATATTGCCTCTTTTAACATTCTTAAAGATGCAGCCTCTACATCATTATATGGTTCGGCTGCTGCGAATGGGGTTGTTTTAATTACAACTAAATCCGGTAGAAAAGGAACAGATGTTCTGAACTTTAATATGAGTACAGGATATGTCGGGAGATCTATTCCGGAATACGACAGAGTGAATGTATATCAATATTATCCGTTGATCTGGGAAGCTATAAGAAACGGTAGATTTACCACTAACCCTGGAGCAGGTCTTGCTGCGGCAAATACATATGCAACAACAAATTTGATCTCGGGTGTATTGAAGACCAACGTTTTTAATGTTGCTGACAATTTATTAGTGGTTGATGGTGTTTTAAATCCGAATGCTCAATTGAAGTATACAGATCTTGACTGGCAAGGTCCATTAATGAAAACGGGTTTCAGGCAAAATTATGAGCTAAACTATAGTGGGGGGACTAATAAAACCACTTATTTTTCTTCAGTAAGTTATACTAACGAGACAGGTTATCTGATAAAATCTGATTTTGAGCGATTTACTGCCAGATTGAAAGTGGATTCTCAAATCAAAAGCTGGCTTAAGTTAGGAACGAGTATCAGTGGGGTTTCATCCAATGGTAACAATTCTATTGATGGTGCAGATAACAATAGTGCTTATATTAATCCGTATAACTGGACAAGAACAATGGGGCCAATATACAGTCCATATGCGCATGATCCTAATACATTTGCAACATTATATGATGCAGCCGGAAATATAGTATATGATGCAGGAGGGGCAAGAGGAGCTGATGCAGCAGCAGGAAGAAACATAATTCAGGAAACTCTTTTAAATAAAGATATTTCTAAAAATTATTATATTATTTCCAGATCTTACGCAGAGTTTAAAGTTGATCCGTATTTAACACTCTCTACCAATGTTGGATATGATATAAGAAACAATAGAAGAAGCAGGTATATCAATAAAATTATTGGAGATGCAGCTCCTGCTGGTGCGGCTGAAAAAACAACATTTACAGAGCAAACACTTACCTGGAACCAGTTGTTAAACTATAAGCGTAAATTTGACGTTCATAATTTTGAATTCTTATTAGGGCACGAAAATTACAAATATATTTATGAGTACTTTAATGCTTACAAACAAGGGCAAACAGTAGATGATAATGATGAATTAATCAATTTTGTAACACCTACTACCGTAACTTCGCAAACAGATAATTATAAAAAAGAGAGTGTCTTCTCAAGATTGAATTATGATTATAAATCTAAATATTTATTATCCGGTTCTATCAGATGGGATGCCTCTTCAAGATTTGCTAAAGATGTAAGATGGAATTCTTTCTGGTCAGTAGGAGCAGGATGGAGAATTAAAGCTGAAGACTTTTTAAAGGATTCAAGATTAATAAGCGAACTTAAGCTAAGAGGTTCTTACGGGGAAGTTGGAAATGACGGAACAAATAGCTACTTTATGTATAAAAGTACCTATAGTTTAGGATACAACAACGCACAGGAGCCAGGAATTTTATTTGGTTTCCTAGCAGATCCTTCTATCACTTGGGAATCTAACAAGCAAACTGACTTAGGGTTGGATTTCGGTTTCTTAAACAACAGAATTACAGGTTCAGTAGATTATTATAACAGAATTACAGATGATCTTATCTTCCCTGTTCCTGTTCCTGTGTCTAGTGGTGTGCCTGGAAACAGCATCAGTAAGAATGTTGGAACCATGTACAACAGAGGTTTCGAATTTGCGCTTAGCGCAGATGTCGTTAAGAACGAAAATTTTACATGGAGTATCAATGCAAATGCATCTACTCTTAAAAATCAGGTCACAGAATTATCACAAGGAATTACTGAGATCATTAATGGAACTAAAAAAGTTTCTGTGGGACATTCCGTGTATGATTATTGGTTAAGACAATGGTATGGAGTTGATCCTGCTGATGGTTCACCATTATTCTTAGTTGCTGATGCTTATGCTGGTACTACAGCTTCTGATATCAGAACAGTAAACGGAACACAGGTAACAACGAACTTTAATAAAGCTAAATATGACTACTCAGGATCTGCTATTCCTGATCTGTTTGGTAGCTTCGGAACATCGGTTTCTTATAAGCAATGGTCTTTATCCACTATGTTTACTTATCAGTTAGGTGGAATGACATATGATTCCAATTACCAATCTTTGATGTCAAGTTACTCTCAAGGAGGTGCTCTAAGTACTGATATTTTGAACAGATGGACAACACCAGGACAAATCACGGATGTACCTGCATTAAACTCCTCAACATATACGAGTTCAAATGCTGCATCCAGCAGATGGTTGGTAAAATCAGACTTTATCACTTTCAGACAGGCTACTTTGGCATATAGCTTTAGTCCGGAAAGTATTTCACAGTATGGTTTAACATCATTAAGATTATTAGTATCTGGAGAAAATATCTGGAGTAAAACGGCAAGAAAAGGGTTGGAACCAGCACAAACTTTCAACGGAACAACTTCAAACAGATATACTCCTGCGAGAATTGTTACAATAGGATTTAGCTTATCATTCTAAAATTTAAGATTATGAAAAATATTATAAAAAGACAATATAAAAGAATTGCAATATTATCCTCAGCATTATTGGTGCTTTCTTTAAGTTCAGCTTGTAGTAGTGATTATCTGGAAACAGATCCAACAACGGCAGTTTCTGAGGAATCTGCTTATTCAAGTGCTTCCAACCTTATGGCTATTATCAATGGTATGCATAGAGATATGTATTACAGACAAAACAACAGCCAGGGACAAAACGGACAAGGAGGAATCATGATTATGATGGATGCATTAGGAGAAGATTTGGTTTTCCCTTCCACCGGTAACGGCTGGTATGTTTCAACGGTGAGATGGCAGGATCAGGTAAATGAAAACGGATCCAATGATTTTTATCCTTTCCAGTTTTACTATGCCTTGATCAGAAATGCTAATCTAGTTATTGCAAATGGCCCAACAGTGCCCACTGCAAACGCGACAGATGTTGCTACTGTAAAACAGGCTATTGGTGAAGCATATGCATTTAGAGCATTCAGTTACTATATGTTGGTTCAACTCTACGGAAAAAGATATATTCCTAATACGACGAACACTCAGCTTGGTGTTCCTATCAGGTTGGTAGCGAATGAAGTTCCGTTGGCAAGAAATACAGTTGAGGAAGTTTATACTCAGATCAATAATGATATTGCTGAAGCATTGTCAAGATTGAGTACCTCAAGACTAACAAAATCACACTTTAATGACAGAGTTGTTTTAGGTTTAAGAGCTAGGGTTGCTTTAACTCAAGGAAATTATGCTTTGGCTGCATCTTCTGCTAAGTCGGCAAGAGAAGCGGTAACAGGTGGTTTTGCAGGATTCCCATTAATGAATAATGCAACATATACTGCAGGATTCAATAACCTGGAAGGTAATGGTGAATGGATGTGGGGGGCTACCATTATTGCAGACCAAACTGATTATTTTGGAAATTTTGGAGCATACATGTCTAGAAATTATAATTCAACCAATATCAGACAGGCACCTAAGGCAATGAACAGTAAACTTTTTGCTATGTTCCCGGCTACGGACGTAAGAACAAAAGTGGTTGATCCTACTGGTCAGCATACTGCACTTGCTTTACCGTCAACATATTCAAAGTTTCCATATACAAGTCAGAAATTCTTATCTGTAAGCACTTCGGACAGTAGAGTGGATGTTCCATATATGAGAGCTGCGGAAATGTATCTTATCGAAGCTGAAGCTAAAGCAAGACTAGGTGATGAAGCTGGATCAAAAGTAGTGTTCAATGCACTTGCTACTAATAGAAATCCTTCTTATACAGGTGCGACAACTACAGGTGCTGCTTATATCACGGAAATTCTGAACAGCAGAAGAATAGAACTTTGGGGAGAAGGATTCAGATTCTTGGATCTTAAGAGATTAAACCTGGGATTGGACAGAACAGGAGCCAACCATTCTTCAGTTGTTGTTAATAATGTATTGACTGTTGCCAATACAGATAACAGATGGGAATACTTAATTCCTAGAGCAGAGATCAATGCTAACCCACTTATCGTACAAAATCCATTATAATTCTTATTCAAATTTTAATATTTTTTAAACCTTGCCTGAATAGGCAAGGTTTTTTATATTTCTTTAAACCCTGTTTAGGAAACATTTGAAAGTTCTTTATCAAGGCATATAATTGTAAGCTGCTCCAATCAAGAGCAAGGGATTTCAGTCATTTCCACGGATAATGTACTTTGTACGACTTCTTCTTCTGAGTCTTTAGGCCTTAATAAAAACATATAAAAATTTTTAAAAAAATATTTTGAAGTTTGAAATTTAATTTTAACTTTGTAATTCAAAGTTCTTTATATGGAATCAAAAAACTATCAGGATGACTTATCTCATATCCGTTCTATGATGGAGCGTTCTTCAAGATTTATTTCTTTGAGCGGACTGTCGGGAGTATTTGCCGGATTGGCAGCTATTTTAGGGGCTATATATGTGTACTTTGCTTTTCAACGCGAAGGAATTGATTATTTTGCCGGACAGCGAAATGTCTTCAAAGCCGGTTTAGTCAATGAGTTAATGATTACCGGTATTGTTATTCTTGCCGTAGCTCTTTTAAGCGGATATGTTTTTACTGCGAATAAAAGCCGCAGAAAAGGGTTAAAAATTTGGGATGCTACCACTAAGAGACTTTTGATTACCTTTGCGGTCCCTTTGGTTTCGGGGGGAGTTTTCTGCTTGGGACTTTTGTATCATCACCTTTTTGTGTTTATTGCTCCTGCAACTCTTATTTTTTATGGATTGGCATTGGTGAGCGCAGAGCGATATACATTAACCGATGTTAAATATTTAGGATATTGTGAGATTGTACTAGGACTGTTTTCTCTTTTCTTTCTTGGATGGGGATTGGTGACATGGACAATCGGTTTTGGGGTCCTACATGTGGTGTATGGATTGATCATGCATAAGAAATATAAATGATTGATATTGCTGTTATAATCATTGTCTTAGTTTTAACTATAATCATTTACATAATAGTTAATAATTATTTCAAGACGAAAATTAAGAGCAATAAATATAGGAGGTTAGTAAGTATTATCATTTCGTCTTTTCTAGGAATAGTATTATATGTTATATCCGTAACAGTTACAATCTATTTTTTATTTAAAGAAAAATCTAGAGAATTTGAGCGGGGAAATTGGATTCTTTTGGGTGAGGATATGGAAAAAAGGCTAAGCCGATATGAAATGATAGATGATTTAATTGATGAAAGAATACTAGATGGAAAAGATAGCCTACAAGTAAAAGAGATTATAGGTAGCCCGGATGTAAGAAATAAAGAAAATAATAGTTGGGAATACGATTCCGGAACAGGAGGTGGTTTGGGTTTCGTTGATCATTATTTGGAAGTATATTTTAAAAATGAAAAAGTATTTAAGGTTATTCATAAACGCATACAGGATTAATTAAATTAAAATGATTAAAATAAATCAACTCAACAAAGAATTTGAAAGTCGTGTAAGATTAGGCATTATGTCTGTTCTTATGGTGAACGATTGGGTTGATTTCTCAGAAATGAAAACCCTTTTAGAAGTTACAGATGGTAATTTAGCCAGTCATAGTACAGCCCTGGAAAAATCGAACTATATAGAAGTAAAAAAAGAATTTGTGGGGAAAAAGCCTAAGACCTCTTACAGGGTGACGCAGACTGGAAGATTGGCATTTACCGAACACTTAAATGCGCTTGAAAAATTATTAGGCAAATAAGCTCAAATTTTTTTAAATATAAACTTTGTAATTCAAAGTACTTTATATTGATTTAAATATTACATTATGAAAACATTAAAACAAACAAACATTCTGATTTTCGCTGTTCCTGCATTGTTGTTGGCAGTGGCGTTTTTCTGCAATCTTTTTGTAGAAGGATTTAATTGGTCTTTACCGGATTTTGTGATCGCCGGAATCCTGCTTTTTGGGACCACTTTCGTTATCAGTTTAGTGGCTAACTCCAAAAAATCTTTTTCATCCAAATTAATCATTTGCGGAATCACCCTTTTGGTTTTGATTTTAATTTGGATAGAATTGGCTGTAGGAATTTTCGGAAGTCCGTTTGCTGGAAGTTAGAACTGAAAATGATGACTAGAAAAGATTTTCTGAAAAAGCTTAGTAAGGTTTCATTGATTGCAGCATTTCCGGCATTATATTCCTGGCAGATAGAACCGTTTTGGGTAGAATTTGTGCAGAGAAAGCTTCCGATAAAGAACTTACCAAAAGAACTGGAGGGGAAAGTTTTGATGCAGATTTCAGATTTGCATGTTGGTGACCGGTTTGACTATCATTTTCTGATAGAATCGTTTCAAAAAGCGAAACAGTTTACCCCTGATTTTGTGGTTTACACTGGCGATTATGTAAATCATGGAAGTACTGAAGATCATGAAAAGTTAAAAAAAGTGATGGGTAATGCTGTGATGGGTAAGTTGGGAACTTTTGGAATTTTAGGAAATCATGACTATGGTAAGAATTGGAAAGATTTGGGTTCTTCAGAGATTACCTGTCAGATTTTGGAAAGCCAGGGAATTGTCATGTTGAAAAACGCACAGGAAGAATCTCACGGATTAAATTTTATTGGCTTCGACGATCTGTGGTCTCCCAATTTTGATCCGATGAGTGTAATGAAAGATTATGATGCTTCAAAAGCGAATCTTGTGCTTTGCCATAATCCTGATGTCTGTGACAAGGATGTGTGGAATGGATATCAAGGCTGGATCCTAAGCGGCCACACTCATGGAGGACAGTGCCGGATTCCCGGAGTGATAACACCAGTTCTTCCCGTGGAAAACAGAAAATATGTTTCCGGTGAAATTGATCTTGAAGACGGAAGAATGTTGTACATCAACCGCGCGTTGGGACATTCTTTTCAGGTAAGGTTTATGGTTCGTCCGGAAATAACAGTTTTTACTTTAACTCAAGTTTAAAATGCTGAGTGATAAAGATATTTTAAGCACAGGGAAATTAATGTTTGGATTTTCATTTTTGGGAGGAAGTACTGTATTTTTTAGTTTGTTTTCTGGATTAATGGTTGAATTTGCTGTTTTCAGCAGTCTGATCTTATGCTTCTTCGTGCTAATTAATACAATTGTGTTTTTTTCTTTGATCATTTATGGACTCCTACACCAATCTAAACTGGTGATTTGTCTCAAATCTGCTATAATACTTTTGATTAATATTCCTGTAACATTTATTTATGGATATCTAATTGATTATTAAAAATATATATTATGAAAAAACTACGCGTCAAATTTTTACTCTTCGTTTACAACAAAACACAAAAACTCTATAGAACCTATTTTAAAAAGAAGAAAAGACAATGGCAGTTTAATGAAAAACAATTGCTGGAGTTTCATAAAGATTCTTTAGGAAGAAAGCTGGGCGAATTTTATAAGAAACATGGCTTTTCAATGATTCCAAAAATGGAAAATCACGATGTCCATCATTTGATCACAGGAATAGGAACCCAGTTTGAAGAGGAAATCGCTATGCAGTATCTTCTGCTGGGAAACGGAAAACTCAATGCACATCTTTTGGCTGCCATTGTTTTGGGAACGGTTATCCTTCCGGAATATTTTAAAATGTACATCAGGGCATACAGAAAAGGACAAAGTATGAGGAAATTTCATCATCTGAATTTTGAAGAATTGCTGTGGCAAAATTTTGAGAACCTCAGTGATTTTCTCCGACAAAAAGAAAGTCCGGTGCTTTATTAATCTAAAATTTTATGAAAACTCACCTTATGAAAACGTATCATCTTATCCTTTTTACGACCGTACTTTTTGTAGTGCTTTTTTATGGCGAAACACCTGGAGTTAATCTCGGAATTCTGGGAATGGTCTATGCAGTGCTTGCTTTGTTTACAACTCCGGAAAAGAATAAGACCAAAACGTTTTATATTCTTTTTGCTGCCTCCATTTTATCCAGTATAGCCTTTGCTTGGTATCGGGATTTTCCGTCACTATTAGCCGTTGTGACATCTCTTTTATTTCTAGGATTTAAATTAAAAACAAGAAAACTGAAAACCTTTTTTATTGTTCCGGTTTTTGTGACCAATTTCCTTACTTTTTTCTGTCGGTTTTTCAGCTTTGAAAAATGGCTTCCGAAATTCAATACTTCAGGTATGCTTCAGAAAACGATAGCGATTATTCTTATTCCTGCCATTTTTATAATCGTATTCTTCTGTATTTATACCTACGGAAGTGATCACTTTGCCACTTTGTTTGACAATATTGAATTTGATTTTAACTTTCTTGATTTTTTCGGACTCGCCGTTCTGGGGTTCTTTATTGCGTTCAATTTCTGGAATTTTTCAATAGACAGATTTATATATAAGCAAAATCATTATTTAAATAATACGTTTTCAGTCCAGGAAAAACCTCTGAAGCCTTCTTTTAGCTTTATGACCTTTGATCTGGAAAGAACAAGCGGGATAATAACTTTCTTGGTTTTAAATATAATGCTCATCTTCTTTATTTTCACGTATAACTATGAGCAGTTTTATGAAGTTCCAAAGACTCCTTCTCAACTTTCAGATGAAACACATGAAAGAGTAGTTTCGGTTATTTTTAGCATTATTATGGCGATCGCGGTGATTATGTTCTATTTTAAAGGAGCTTTTAATTTTGATAAAAGTGCAGGAATACTAAAGATGCTTGCTAAAATATGGGTCGTTCTGAATGCGGTTTTAATATTTTCTGCGATGGCTAAAAATACAGAATATGTTCAGCAGCTGGGATTAACTTATAAAAGACTGGGAGTTTACGCTTTTTTAATATTGAGTATTATCGGATTGGTCGTAACTTTTATAAAAATTCAGAAGCAAAAAACCAATGCCTTTCTGTTCAATCAGATGCTGTGGTATTTCTATGGAATGATTTTGGTTTGCAGTTATTTCAACTGGGGCGGAATGGCAACACAATATAATATAAGGAATCATAAAGGGAATTTTGAATTCCTGCATTCCCTGAATTATAATGATGAAATGTTGGAACAGGCTTTTCCGAGGGAAATGAAAACAAAAATTAACGATGAGAGAGCGGAAAGTGATAAAGGCACTTTCCTTTCCAAGATTTTATATTACGAATCCATTAAAAAATAAGATATGAAAAAGCTGCTATTCATTATTCCGATTATTTTATTCTCTTGTAAAAAAGAAGTGAAAAGTACAGAAATAAAAATGCCTGATTCAGCAAGTGTAAAAGAAAAATCTGAAAACAAGGCAGATTCAGTTATAAAGAAAGAAGATGCCAAAAGCGAGGACACGATTGCTGAGGTAAACAGTACGCTTACTGCTGAAGAAAAAAATGGCAGGGTCATCATGAAAACTGTTGAAGGAAATCATTTTCCGATACTGATACAGGAAGAATTTACCAAAGATCTTGATAAACTGATTCTTAAAATTTCAAACTATTCAAAACCTCAGTTGAAAGCAAAAATTACGACGAAACAAAATGATTTTAACATAAGATTTAACCAGATCAAACTTCCCGACGGAAAGATGGACGGACCTTTTGGAAGAGAAATCACATACGATATTCCCGAAAAAGGAGAGATCTGGTTGATTATAGGGAAAAACAATATGGCAGATGGTCAGGTTACCGGTGCATTTTCTGTGAAGGTAGAGTAGATTTGGTATAATTTATGTAAATGAAACTGTAAAATAAATATTATGAAAAATATATTTTCAACAGCTATAATAGCTTCTGTGGCTTTGGTAAGCTGCGGAACGGTACAGTCCCTTGTTCAGAATACATTTCCTTATACGGCCAATGTATTGATTTCTACCGGAGTGCCTGCCAATAAAGAGGTGTCTTCTACTGCAACAGCTTCTAATGTTCAGACCTGGTTTGGAGGAAATAATAATGCTAAAATAAAAGACGTAAGGATATCTGATGCAAAAATCTCAGTGGTAAGTCCTTCCGGAGGTAATCTTAGTGACTTTAAATCTGTAAAAGTTTATGTTTCTTCAAGCGGAACCGGGGAAAGATTAGTTGCTTCAAGATCTGATATTTCTACGAGTTCATCAAGTATTAATTTAGATTTAAATGATACAGGATATCTGGATGAGGTGGTAAAGAGTACAGGTCTTACGGTAAGAACGGTTTATGAACTGAAAAATCAGACAAGTTCTGATATGAATATAAAAGTAGCACTTAATTTCAGCAGTGTACCAGCGAATTAATTTTAAAAAACGGGGCCTCTCAATTTATTTGAGAGGCCCCATTTTTATTGTAATAAAGATCTTATTTAAAATCTACCAGTTCAATATCGAAAATAAGAGTTGCCCCCGGAGGAATAACTCCACCTGCTCCGTTATCACCATACGCTAAATCTGAAGGAATGTAAAATCTGTATTTTGCTCCTTTGGTCATTAACTGGATTCCTTCCGTCCAGCCTTTGATTACACCGGAAAGGCTCAAATCCATTGCATTTCCGCCGTGATTATCTGTGCTGTCAAAAACAGTTCCATCCATTAGTTTTCCTGTGTATTTTACATTGGCAGTACTTGAAGCGGTAGGCTTAGCTTTTCCGTCACCTGGCTGCAGAACTTCATACTGTAATCCGCTTGCTGTGGTTGTTATTTTTTTGTTCAGCTTGTTTTTAGCTAAGAATTCAGCTCCCTTCTTCTTGTTTTCTTCAGCTTTTACTTTTGCTTCTGCCTGCTTCTTTTCATTCTGCTTCTGCATAAACTCTTGTAAAAAAGTCCCCATCTCCTCTTTTGGGAATAAACTTGCTTTACCTGAAAACTCATCTTTTAAAGCCTGAGCCATAAGATCGGGATCTACGGCAAATCCTTGTCTTTTCATGTTTTGGGCAATATCAAGACCAATATAATAAGAGGCTTTCTGTTCATCCGTATAGGACTTTTGAGCGAAAGAAGTAGTAAATCCGGCAACAATTGCCAAAGTAGCTAATGTTTTTTTCATTGTTTGAGATAAATTATATTCTGTTGTAAAATTAAGCTTTCGTGATGGAATCCATTACAATTGTTACAGGACCATCATTGATTAATGAAACTTTCATGTCTGCTCCGAAAATTCCGCTTTCCGTTTTGAGTCCAGAGTTTGAAATCTGTTCTTTAAAATAATCAAAAAGAGGAATGGCTTTATCAGGTTTTGCCGCTTTAATGAAAGAAGGGCGGTTTCCTTTTTTGTAATCAGCAATCAGAGTGAACTGACTTATACAAAGAATTTCACCTTTAATATCCTGAACGGAAAGATTGAGCTTGTCATCTTCATCGCCGAAAATTCTAAGATTTAAAATCTTCTGGACGAGCCAGTCTGCATCTGTTTTTTCATCATTTTCATCAATTCCTACCAAAAGCATCAATCCCTTTCCAATTTCACCTACAATAGTACCGTCTACTTTTACACTGGATTCGGATACCCGCTGTATAACCACTTTCATATTAATAATAAATATTTAAAATATTGGATGAAGCATCATAATTATAAGTATATGTTTTGGGAGGTAATCCTGTAGCAGCTCCGTCTGTGGGTGAACCTGTTAATAGTAACCATTTAGTGTTATCCTTTGGACATAAAATATAGATGTCATCTTTTACCTCAAGAGTAGTATTGGTGTCCGGACAAAGATGAGGTGCGTTTCGGTCATATATTTTAAAAGAAGAACCGTTTCTTACGGCGATTAATCCTCTCGTTCCGGACTGTTGTTCGTTAATATAAATCCATCCGCCGGTGTTATTAAGATCATAGTATGCCGGAAGATTCAGGTTTAATGTGACATTAATCGGGCTGCTTGGAAAACAGTTTACAGTATCTTGTGTTCTTCCGCAGGAGTTTAAGGTTAAAATGCTGAAAATCAGAGTTGTTAAAATAAATAGGATTGAAAAACTTTTTTTCATTTCAATTTAAATTTTTATATATTTGTAAAAATTAAACGATTATTACACGAAAACATTGTCCGGCAAATGTCGGATTATTTTTTTATACTAAAACTAAATTTCGAAAATTATGGCAAGCTATGTTACAAAGGAGGGATTAGACAAAATGAAAGCTGAGCTAGAACAGTTGGAAACTGTTGAAAGACCTAAGATTACCCAACAGATTGCAGAAGCTAGGGACAAAGGAGATTTGTCTGAAAATGCTGAATATGATGCCGCTAAAGAAGCGCAGGGAATGCTTGAAATGAGGATTTCTAAATTAAAAGACGTTATTTCTAGTTCAAAAATTATAGATGAAAGCCAATTAGATACTTCTAAAGTTTCAATTTTGACAACCGTGAAGCTTAAAAATAACGGTACAAAACAGGAGCAGGTATTTACTTTGGTTCCGGATAATGAAAGTGACCTGAAGTCTGGTAAAATTTCTGTAAATACACCTATTGCTAAAGGTTTATTAGGAAAAGTAGTAGGAGAAACTGCTGAAATTACTTTGCCAAACGGAAATAAACTGTCTTTCGAAGTATTGGAAATCACTCTGTAGAAAACAAAATCTTAGAAAGTATGAGCACAATATTCACTAAAATAATTAACGGCGAGATACCGGCTTATAAAGTTGCTGAAGATGAAAATTTTGTGGCATTTTTAGATGCAATGCCTTTGGTAAAAGGACATACGTTGGTAGTTCCTAAAAAAGAAGTTGATCTGATTTTTGATCTGGATAGCGAAGAATATAAAAATCTTTGGGGATTTGCTCAGGAAGTAGCTAAGAAAGTAAAAAATGCGGTTCCTTGTATAAGAGTGGGAGTTGCGGTGGTTGGGCTGGAGGTTCCTCATGCTCATATTCATTTGATTCCATTAAATAAAATGGAAGATATGAACTTCAGAAATGAAAGACTGAAATTATCTGTAGAAGAATATACAGAAATTCAACATTCAATTATTAATTCTTAACAA
>JBCNMJ010000081.1:0-18033 GCA_039594975.1 Chryseobacterium sp.
CATCCCAGCAGTATTCTATTGATTATCAAACAAAGGTTTGAATCATGAATGAGATAATCCAAGTAATACTTTCCTGAATTATAACATCTTCTCCCCACATCAATCGTGATGTATGAACTGACGGAAAGAAAAAGTATGTATGAAATTATATTGAACATTTTAAAAATATTATATTTTCAATAATTTCTGAAATATATATTCAAAAAAATTTATTCTGCTATCTTATTTTGTTTCATCGTTTTAATAAGACAAAAACCATAAACCAGATAATAGATATTAAAAAGCATACCTCCAATTCCCATAAAATATAATGCAAATTCTATGTGAGAATCAACTGTTAAAGCAGTTATACAATATAAAATAAGAAAAAACAAAATAACTCCAAAGAAATAATAGCGATGAAATTTGCTTCCAACAAGGAAAATTCTCAGTAAAAAGCCCAGCAAATTTGAAACTCCAATAAAGAAAAGTGCAATAAAAAATTCGGTACCTTCCGTTTTTTGAATATAATCAAAAATAACGTATGCAAGGCTAATGAAGGTTAATAGAGTCTGAAATATCACTTCTGTTTTTAAAATATTTAGTTTCATTTTTAAATTTTTTTAATATTATAATACTTTCAGTATTTTTTGAAAGTTTATTTGAAATAAAAAAGGATTTTAAGCCCTTTCTATTTTAATAAATTAGTAATTTTTCCGACGAGCCAGTGATCATCACTCTTTATGGCAAGATCCATAATGTTGAATACTTTTCCTGTTACGTTTTCCATTTCCTCCATCAAAGCGGAAAATCTTTGAGCTTCTTCGGTATTTTCATCTATATTTTTTAATTCGGAAATTGAGCTCAAAACAGGTTCGATTTCTCTTTTCTTACGTTCTTTCAACAACTGTTTAAAAAGATACCACATATCTCTTTCTGCAAAAAAATATTCTTTTCGGTCACCCTTCATCAATTCTTTTCTTACCAAGCCCCATTCCATTAAATTTCGAAGATTCATATTGGCATTTCCTCTTGAAATTGCCAGCATTTCCATCACCTCATCTGTAGAAAGTGGTTTTCCTTCAGCCAAAAGCAAAGCATGAACCTGTGCCATTGTACGGTTGATTCCCCAGTTGGTTGCCAAAGTTCCCCAAGTCTGAATATATTTTTCTTTAGCTTCTGAAAGTTGCATTTTGTTTGTCTTTATTTCTGATACAAATATAATTATAATTTTTGAATTTTCAATAATTTTTGAAAATTAAATTTTAGTATTTTAATAAAACTAAAAATCAACCATTTATATAAGCAAGATTTTAGAATTACGGATTTATTACCGCTCTGATTCCTTCATTCCAAAACTTAGATTCAGGCATGTAATAAAGATAAACATTGCTTGCTTTTCCTGTATATTCGCCGGCAAATTCTACTTTTAAATCCAGATTAATGGTTTTCGTTTCGTTGGCATCAAAATGTTCCCAATATAAAACCAGATAATTATCAAAAATTTCATAATAAGAAACCTGTTTTTTATCGATTAAATCTTTCAGCAAAGCATTCTGTAAAGTCAGACCTGCAGGAATTCCTATTTTTACAGTCGTCATCGGTAACTGTGCATTCACTGTATTTTTAACAGTAACAGTCAATCGATTCGTCTCTCCTACTTTTGAGGATTGAGATTTTAATTTTGTTTCCAATGTTACAGGAATATTTTCACTTTTCGGAGGTTCTAAAGTATAAAACTGATAGTCCAACTTGTATGGCAGACCTTTTTCATGTAAATAGTCAACCGCTATATCATTTTCTCCTTTTCTGAAAACCGATGCAAAACTGTTGTTTTTATCTAAAACGGCCACATTATTTACTTTAATTGTAGGTTTATCAGTTCCATACAGCGTCTCATTTTTAGCAAAGAAATTAGATAATGTTTCCAAAGCTAAAGCCGTTGCCTGAGTGGAACCAAAGCCGTAATAATCATTGTAGTTAATCAATTCGTCGGCAACCTTAGCGATTTTCAATTGATTTGAAGACTCGTTTTTCTGCAATGCCATCATGTAAAGTGATAGCGTTTCTGCATTGGCGGAAATTCCTCCTGAGCCCGTAAAAGTTGCCTTCGTTTTGATATTTTTTCCGTCATACTGTTCATTTAGAACGGTAATTAAGGTACTATAATCTTCATTTTTCCCAAGATTTTTTGCAGTATTTGCCATCAAAGCCAATTGGTAAGAATCTTTTGTCGCCAAAACTCTTTTTAAGCTATACTCATAGTTTTGAAGCAGTTCCTTTTTAAAACCAATTTTAGAAAGAGTATACAAAACATACATATTTCTTGACCATGAATATTCGGAATACCCCGTTTTCATTTCGTAACTTTTTCGTACTTCAAAAAGTCCGTTTGCATCTCTTTTAGACAAAATAAACGAACTCAAATTCTGAATTAACTTTGTGTCTACATTCACATATTTTTTCAAATCTTTAAATTCCAGCAAAGCAAATGCAGAAAGAGCAACATCAGATTCACTGCCTCCAAAGTAGGAGAAACCGCCATCTTTATTTTTGTAGGATAACATTTTCTGATATCCTTTTTTCATATTTCGGATGACATTAGATTCAGTATTTCCATCCATTTTTTTTGTTAATTTTAAATAATCCAGAATAAAAATATTGGGATAAATTGTTGAAGATAGCTGCTCGAAACATCCATAAGGTTCTTGTTTTAATCTTTCTAAATCTTCAAACATCTGCAATGCTGAATTTTCATAAACGTAATAGGATGCCATCAAACTTCCGTTGATATATTCCGGAATATTGATTTTGAAATTTTCGTTTTTATTGTGAATGATTGAAAAATGATATGGAAATCCTTTTTCTTCAACCTTCAAAGGTAAAATCATTGTTTCCCAGAATTCTCCTGATTTTACAGCGAACTGAACATTAGAGTTAACCAGTTTATCAGTCTGCATGGTTACGAATAATCTTCCGGATTCCAAAGGTTTTAAAGTGATTAAACTATCGGCTTTCATTAGTTTTATATAATTCGGAACAATTACATCCACCGTTAAAGTTCGGGTTTCCGATGAATTATTTTTAATCACCACGGGAATTGTCATTTGGTCTGTCTGGGTTAAATATTGTGGAATCTTAGCATCGATAGAAATTAAACTTTGTGCCGCATAAGTTGTTTCATCCCTTCCGATTAAGCCGTTTGATGAAATTCCTTCTGTCATAATTCTGAAAGCTGAATTGGCATCCGACTGGTAAAACTCAATCTGAGCTTTTCCGTTTTTATCAGTTTCAACGACCGGATTCCAATATAATGCTTCACGATAATCGTGTCTGTAAGCCGTATTTGTTGACTCATAAACCGGATAAGAAAACTGGCGAGAATATTCATAGCTAACTAAACTGTCATTCGGAATATTTTTTACAGCAAAATAGGTTTCGGGAGTGATATCGAATTTTAGATTTGAATTTCTTCCTTTTTTAGAATTGATAATAATGACTCCGTTTGCTCCACGATTTCCATATATTGAAGTGGCAGCTGCATCCTTCAAAACTTCCATAGAATTGATTTCATTTGGATTCATATTTCTAAACCCAGCACTATTTGTGGGAATTCCATCAATAATATATAATGGTTCTATATTCATGTTTACTGTACCAAATCCTCTTATCAAAACAGTTGGTTTAGATCCGGGTTGTCCACTTCCTGTAGAAATATTCACTCCTGCAAGCTGTCCTTGTGCTATATTCATAAGAGGAGCGTTTGGCCTTTCGTCAAAATTTTTAATTGTTGAGGAAACAGCCCCTTTCTTAGTCATAGAATTAAGACCTAAAACAACAACTTCTTCAATATCCTTACTTTGCGCTGAATCTTTTTTAGAGCTAGCCGGCCTTATAATATTTTCACTTCCATTATTAATTATTTTTGGCTTATCCTTTATTTCAGCTTCTTTAATAATCTCATCCACATCAATATTTTCTAAGGATTGCTTTGCTAAAGGATTTATATTGAGTTTATAAGAAAGAATTCTCACGCTTACTTTCTGTTTTTTATCTGCAGATTTAGCTATCACAGAGTAATATTCATTTCTGTTTAAATCTGAATAATAAAACAAGCCATTTTCTGAGGTCAACTGTTTTTTAATTTTAGAATTACTTCCGATTAAATAAACTTCAGCTTTTACAGGTTTTTTGTTTTCATCTTCAACGATTCCGTAAATTGGGTTTTTCTTTTCAGGGAGATATTTGTAGTTTCCTGTTTTTTCAACTTCAGGATTCATTTCAAAGTATCGGTAACCATTTGTCAACATGACCAAATCTAAACTTTTGGTAGCTTTTTCTTCTTTTTTATCAAAATAAAATGGTGGTCTCTCAATTTTGCCCATTAATTCTGAATCCATCAAAAGCCAGGAAAGAATATGGTTTTGCTTGTCGTCTGCATACGTCCACAATTTATCATCAACAACACTTACCGCCAGGTTTGCAGGAATGGGCTGGTTATTTTCATCAGTTGTTTCAATATTGACAATCGCTTTTTCTCTCGGTAAATAATTTTTCTTTACTGGAGTAACCTTTACGTTCATCTGCTTGTTTTCATTCGTGAAAACAATTCTCTCAGCAAGCGGGATATTATTTTCGGAAACGGTAAATCTGCAGATTCCGATTGGAAGTTCTTTTTCTGAGATTTCAATCTGATTTAAACCTTTCTTTATCTTTAAAATTTTAGAGTAAATTTCTTTTTCACGGAAATTTCCAGAGATTACAATGTTTCTCTCAGAAGTCGAGTTGATGAATAAATTGATGTTTTGATTTTCTTTTTTAAGATTAAAAACAATTCCGTCATTTTTTGCAACAGGAAGCTGGTAAATCTGACTGATATTTTCCGGTTTTACAACTTTTGCATAATATGTTTCTCCATTTTTTGGAATTAAATAAAAACTTCCCATACCGAAATTGTATGCAGAAACTTCAGTTATTTTCTGGTGATTCTGATTGTAAATTCCTAAAACGGCATCAACAGGCTTTTCAAATTCGTCTAAAACTTTAAAAGCGATGTTTTGTTTGATTCCGTCGATCAAAGTTCCGCCTTCCGGCATAAATTTTAAATCAAGATTATTTAAAACTATGGGAATATTTCTTGAAATAGATTCTGTGAAACCGTCAAAATTGACTTTGATGTTCAACAAAGCATCAGAAGATTTCAAAACTTCAGGAAGTTTAAATTTCAGCAAATATTTTCCTTCTTTATCGGTAATTAAATTGCCTTCATTAATTTTTTCGCCTTGATGCATTACCGTGTAATACGCTTCGTAATAAGGAATCGGAAGATTACTCAAACTTCTCATCGAGAAATCTGCCAAAACCTCATCGCCGGCTCCGTATCCTTTTTTAGGAAAATCAAGTTTCATTAAAATTCGTGGAGAAACAATTTTCTGGAGCGTAATTTCTTTTTCAAAAACATTTTTTCCCACCTCATTCTGCATCCAGGCTGTAAAAGCTCTGATTTTATAAATTCCGCCTTTCATTTCGTCTCCAAAATAAAAATAACCCTCTGCATGACCGTTTTTAATCTCGTACTTAGATTTTTTCAGAACCGTTCCGCTTGGATCAACGATTTCAAAATTTACCACTTTAGATTGCTCTGTCGGAAGTTGATTTTCTGCCTGAACAATATAAATTTTAAAAAACATTTCCTCTCCTGGTTTGTAAAAAACATGATTAGTCTGTATATAAGTTTTTTCTTTTTTGAAATCGCTAAATTTATTTTGTGCATTACAAAACGGAATCGAAAACAAAATAAAGAAAGGAATGATATAGTATAAAAAATTGGATTTCATGAGTTTCATTTTAAGTTTGAAATACTTTTTGGCTTCGGATATGTTCAATTAAAATTTAAAAGAAACCGTACAACCATACGTTTTAAAAGATGGAAGATTGAAGAAATCTAAACCTCTGCTATTCTCAAAATCATAAAAATTCTGATTGGAATCTACCCCTTTATTGGCCTGCCAAAGGAAAATATTATTCACATAAAAACTCAAGCCCAAAGCTCTTCTGAATTTTCCGACATCAAAATAAGCAGAAAGAGTTATATCATTAATCCTTACATAATCGGATTTTTGCACATAATTTTCGGCAACGCCAAGGAAACCATATCTCGTCCATCTATTCTCACTGACTGATTGATTAGGATTGTAAAAATCAACCGGAATTTGATTCACATTTCCGTTAGAATTGACGCCTTCAAAAACATAATTTTTAATATTCCTTCCATCACCCGAAGCCTGAGAACGACCGTAATAATCGAGAACAGCCTGAGTTCCGTTCCAGACTTCTCCGCCTTTTTTCCATTCCCAATTGATATCTAAAGCAAACATTTTATAAGTAATATTATGGGAAAACTTCATCACAAAATCAGGAGTCGGGTCTGCAATAATTTTCGTTCCTGAAACTTTAATTGGATATCCATTATTATCAATGATTACTTTTCCTTCAGAATTTCTTTCATAATAAGTTCCCACCACTGCACCTAAAATCTGGCCTTCGGATAATGTTTTGTAAATATCACTAAAACCTGAAATCATCAGATTATTGTAACCCGAATTTACACGATTGACAATATCTCTGTATTTAAAAAACGAAACTTTACTGCCTATAGCGAGATCATACCTGCGGTAAATATTATCATAATTGAAATTAACTTCATAACCTTTATAAGTATGGTCTGCAAGATTTTTCAACACCAAATTCTGATTTTCAAAAACAGGGAATACATCGTCTTTAATTTCTCGATTAAAATATTCTGCAGTCAAATTCATTTTATAATTAATCATAAATTTGAATCCTGTTTTCCATTCTTTAACATTAATATTGGAGAGGTTTTTGAATGTTTCAACCTCTTTTAAAGGAAAATAAAACTGGGCATTCTGAGCAGTAAATAGCGTCGTTGCATATGAAGAATACGACTTTGAAATTTCCGGTTCGGCAGCTAATTGTGTGTAAGCTCCCAAAACCTGAAAGTCTGTGTTATTCCACCCAAATAGATCTTTAAAAGTAAAATATCCGTTTGCTTTGGGCAACCAATAATTGTTTTTCAAAGAAGTATTTGAGATATAAAATGAGTTTCCAAGATTTACTCCAAATTCGATATCATCATAGTTATCGTAATCCAAATTATAATTAAAAATATAATCCTGTGAAGTTCTCTGATAAGAATAATTACGGTCTAAACTATGACTGACATCAATTTTACGGTCATTCAAAATATGATTTAGACCAAATTTATTCTTCAAATATCTTCCCTGCAATTCATAACTCGCTGAAATATTTGAATTATAAAACTCGTTTTTCTGATTTCTTATATTGTAAAGTCCGTTTTGGAAACCAGTTGTTGAAATCTTATAAACATCACGATGCATTACATCCTGATTATCATAAGCCTGACTGATATTGAATTTAAAACCTCTCCACTGTCTGCTCAGATCAAAATTGAGCTGTCTTATATTTTCGTAATAATTGTACTTATTTTCCTGAGTAAAAAGAAATTCGGGGTTGTCTGCAAACAAACCATAACTTCTCTGTAAGCCGTTACTCAAATAAGCATTCTGCTGATTTGAAAACGAAACCGGAGTCAGAAGAGAATTCTGATACGTCCGGTTGAAAAGTCCGATTCTATTGGTATTTGTCGCTTTATTCTCTTCATAATTAAATCCTGCATTGATTTTAAATTTTAAAATTTCAGTGCTGAATTTTGCTTTAAAAGAATTTACGATATCAAACTGATCCACAAAATACATCTGATCTTTTTGTTGTCCAATACTTAACGAAAGTCGTGCATCTTCATTATAACCACCACTTTTAATGATTGCATTTACATTCAACTGATTGCTATAACCAACCGTAGTTTTAAAAAGATTGTTATTATACGCTTTTGCAGGAGAAATTCCGTCAGCTAAATTGATTAATTGTCCGTTAATATCATATTCGTAAGATTGTCCATTGTAACCTAACATAGAAATATCAGGTCCGAAACTGAACATTTCGCCTGTTTCAGGGCCTTTCCAGACCAAAGAACCGTTTTCTGACCTACCTTGAACATATCTGTTTTGTGTTTTAGGAATACGATTTCGATTTTTTACATCCAATGAGGTGCTGAAACTTCCGTTAAAAACGAGAAATTTTTCAGGCTGTCTTTTAAGTTTATATGTAGAATCTGACTTTAATTTTAATTTTCTGACCGCAGAAATAGTATATCCTGAACCTTTTCTTAAAGAATCGTAAGATTTTTCAATGCTGAAGTCATCAGCTTCAGGCTTTTTAATCAGACTATCATAATCTTTAGAACTGATATTTTCGACAGATTTTCTCTTTATCTGCCTTTCAAGAATATTTTTCAATTCATAAACGCTATAAACAACCTGTACGTTTTTGCCGTTATTCCAAACCAAAGTATCGCTTACATCAGCCTGAATAATCGCAAAACCTTTCTCATCCGTCAATTCATAAACACCCTTGTTTTTATTGAAAACCTTTAGAAAATTTTGAGGCTTCTTTTTTTCATTATAAAATATCCCTGAAAAATAACGTTGAGAATCCTGCGAAAATGCAAACTGAACCGCAAAGACAGGCAATAACAGATAAACTTTTTTCATCTTTGATAATATTTCTAAAAATAGAGAAAAAAAAGAAATCTCCGAAGAAATTTCTTTTTTTAGAACCTGTTTCTTCTGTTAATTTTTAATCACTTTAAAGGTTTCCCATCCTTTTTCTGTTCTGGCTCTGATGAGATAAACACTTTGTGGATAAGATGAGATATCAATAGCACTTTTTCCGGATAGCTTTTCTTTTTTCATAATAATTTTTCCAGCCAAATCAAATACGTATAGCTCATCAACCGGAAGGTTTGAAATAATGTTTATCGGACCTTTGGTAGGATTCGGAAAAACTTTTATTTGATGCTCAGTTTCACTACCTGCTTCAATTTCCAGTTTTTTATTCAGATAGTTTTGAGAAGTATTTTTATCACATTCTGTAAGTGTCGCACGTTGTAAAATAAGTCTCAAAAGAAGATCATTTAACTTTTCAACTTCATAAGATTCTACTGTGGGTTCAATGTGATTGTTTCCGATTCCGCTGTGATTGGTCAAAAAAGTATATGTACCGTTCGTCATCAGCGCAAAAGTTCTCATCAGATATTCTGTCTGCTTATCAATATCGCTTGCAGACAGAGGAATAACTGTTATTCCTTTCTGAGATGCTGTTTTTATGTATTTAAAAAGCTTGTCAATATTTTCTTCTGATTGATGCGGAGGTGCATCAAGAATTAAAAACATGATTTTGGTAGAATTTTCTGTACTCCATTTCAGTTCATTTACAGAGACATCCAATGCTTCAACTACAGCTTCCGGAAAATCACCACCACCCGCAGCATTCTGCTGTTTGATAAAACTTAAAAGCTGGCTCGCATCCACATTAAAATCAAATTTTTTGGTTACATATTCATCTCCTCTGTCTCTGTAAAAAACAGAACCATATCTTACCTCAGTATTTTTCAGGTTAGATTCAACTTTTTTAAGCACATCAAGAAGTTCAGATTGTAAATAAGCAATTTCATCTCCCATCGAACCTGTTGCATCAACTACAAATGCAAGATCTAAGGTTCTTTTTTCAAAACATGGTTTATCTAGAACAATAAGATTTTGTCCGTTTTTGAATTCTTTGGGATTATTACTGATTATATTATTTGATTGGTCTTTCAAAATATATTTTCCTATGTTTTGCTCGGAGTTAGTCATTGGATTAATCCATAGTTCTGCATTTCCAAGATTATCAGTAACAGATTCCCAGACTATTTCATTTTTATCATTAACCAATTTTAGTTTTTCTCCTACTACTGGTTTTTTATTTTTATTCACCAATTGTACAGATACTCTTCTTTCAGGGAAAAATTTCCATTCATTTTTATATCTTTCTAAAGCAGGCACAGCAATATCCATCCAATAATTCCATTTAGAAAAATCGTTTACTTCTCCTGCAGTAAGCTGTCCTGCTTTTGGAAGTACTTCTTCTTTGTCTACTGGTTTATCTACAATATCGGTTTTTGATTTTGGGAAAAGCTTTTTCAGGAATTTATCAAACTTTTTATTTTTTGATTTTGATGCATTTTTAGTAGAAATTACAATAACGCCATTTGCTGCTCTGCTTCCATATACAGAAGTTGCAGCTGCATCTTTTATTACTGAGACTTCTTTAATGTTTTCAGGTTTTAATTTTTTGAATTTTTCTCTGCTGGCAGTCTCACCGTTAATAACATATAAAGGTTCTGAACCTTCTTTAGTTGATGCAACTCCACGAATATGAATAGCACTTTTGGAAGAACCCGGAGTTCCTGAACCGGAAGTAATTATAACTCCAGGAACACTTCCTGCCAAAGCATTTAAAACAGGTTTTGAATTACTCGCTATAAGATTTCCGCTAACCGTTGAAGATGATACAACAGATACAGACTCCGCTGCTTTTAAGCCATATCCTACTATTACAACCTCTTCAATATTTTTTTCTTTATAGCTACTATCTACAGGAACATAAGGCACTTCTTTCTTAATTGCTATGGGCTTTATCTTATAATTCTTATATCTATCTATGAATGGTTTGCCTTTGAAAATAAAACCGTTCTCAAGATGATCATTGTACAATCTTTTTGCATCTTCATAAGCTAGTATTTTTTGATTCCGATTCTCTCTTAAATCATTAACTTCTTTTTCAATATTCGATTTCACCGTACTGTCAATTGCCTGAATATTTGAATTTGATGTAGGCGTAACCGTATTTTGAGCGATCTCAGATTTCTTAATTTCTGAAACATCATTTTTATTGATAAAATAAAATGCGCCTAAACCGATGATTAAACTCGCCGCAATTCCGTAAGGAAACCATATAGGAATGATTCTTTTTTTATTTTCCTTCTTATCCAGTTTTTCTTCAACTCGCGCCCAAACTTTATCAAAACCAGGAAAAATCATTGGTTCTTCCACTTTTGAAGCCTCATTGAATTTTTTATCGATATCGTGATTATTTTCCATTGCTGTAAAGTTTTAAATGTTGTGATTAACCAAGAGTTCCTGAAGTTTTTTTCTTGCAAAATTCAGCTGGGATTTTGATGTCCCTTCACTGATTGAAAGCATGGTTGCGATTTCTTTATGTGGATATCCTTCAATGGCAAACAGATTGAAAATCGCTCTGCAGCCTTCCGGAAGGAAATTAAGTAACTTAAGAATATCTTTTTCGAAAGAGATGCTTTCTACGGGTATATCAGAAGATTCAACCAAATTTTCATCCAGAGAAATATGAAGCGCTTTCATTGCTCTCAATTTCTGCAAGCATTCATTCACTGTAATTTTTTTTGCCCAGGATTCGAAAATATCAGGATTCTGTAGCTGATCAAGTTTGGTAAAGATTTTATAAAAAGTATCGGCCAATACTTCATCGATATCTTCATCATTTTTCAGGTAACGTCTGCAAACTGAGTAAAGTTTACCCGCCATATTTTCGTAGACTTTCCGCTGTGCATTGCGGTCATTCCGTTGACATGCTATTAGTAATTCGTGTTCCATAGGTTGGCTTATACTCTAATAGATGCAGAATTTTTGAATCGGGTTGGAAACATCTAAAACTTTTTTTTAAAAATATGAAATTTCTTTTCCTCAATAATTATCTAGTATAGCTTAAAAAACAAAATAGAAACTGAAAGCCCCTTTTCATAAAAAATAAAATCTCTCATTTAACCTTTTCCTTTGTAACAAATCTGTAATATGAACGACTATTCATATAAATAATCTTTTTTATAGTAATGAAAAATACCAAAATTGTGTCATTACTTTTTGTTTTGTCTGCAGGAAGTATGATGTTTGCCCAGGATGACTTAATCAATAAGCTAAAAAACAATCAATCTCAAAATGCTAATTTTCAGTTCACAACGTTGAAAGATGTAGGAGCAACTTCAGTAAAAAATCAGGGTTCTTCAGGGACTTGCTGGAGCTATTCAGGGAACTCTTTCCTTGAATCTGAAATGCAGAGAATGGGAAAAAAACCTGTCGATTTAGCGGAAATCTTCACTGCAAGGAATTCTTATCATGATAAAGCAAAATTATATGTTTTAAATAATGGTGCAATCAGCTGGGGTGACGGAGGAGAATTGCACGACGTTATTAATATGTATAAAAAATATGGAGCAGTTCCACAGGATGTTTACACTGGTTTAAAATCAGGACAAAAATTAAACAATTTCTCTGAAATGCAGGGTAAATTAAAATCTGTTTTAGATAGCCTGGTTCAGACTGGTTCCAAAGGAAAATTAACCGATAACTGGATGGCTTCTGTTGATGCTATTTTGGATGAATACTTAGGAAAAGTTCCAACCAACTTTACATATGAAGGTAAATCTTATACTCCGCAAACATTTGCTAAAGAAGTTGTAGGTATCAATCCTGAAGATTATGTAGAAATTTCTTCATACAAAGATTATCCTTATTATCAAAAATTTGTAGTTCCTATTCCTGATAACTGGAGCCACGATTCTGACTGGAATGTTCCAATGAAAGATTTAACTGTAATCATTGATAACGCGGTAAACAAAGGATATTCTGTAGGTTGGGCAACGGATGTTACTGAACCTTATTTCTCTTATAAAAACGGAGTTGCTTACGTTCCGGATGTAGATTTAGATCAAATCACAAAAGATAACAAAGAAACTTTATTTACAGAACCTAAAAAAGACAAAGCGATCTCTGAAGATATGCGTCAAAAGGCTTTGAACAATCTTTCTACAACGGATGATCACGGGATGCACATCGTAGGATTGGCAAAAGATCAATCCGGAAAAGAATATTATATGGTAAAGAATTCCTGGGGAGTTACCAATGATTTCGAAGGTTATATCTATGTAACAAGACCCTATGTTGAATACAAATCTACAGCAATTCTTGTTCACAAAAATGCGCTTCCAAAATCTATTAAAAAGCAGTTGAAACCAACTAAAAATATTGGATTGTAAGAATCACTTTTGCCTTTTACCGGCAATTTAGATATTTAAATCTGTTAAGAAACCGTTTTCAAATTGAGAACGGTTTTATTTTTTCAATCAATAGAGAAATATTATATTTGATCTTCATCAAAATTATTTACTATGAAAAATCTAAGAAAATTAGTAAAATCAGACTTAAAAAAGATTAACGGAGGAAATGCTCCGGAATGTCCGTTGGATACCGTTGAATGCTATTATCCGCCTAAAAATGGAAATCCCGGATACTGGAAATGTATTTCAATAACTTTTGGCTGTCCGAATTAAAACTAAAAAACCGCTTCAAGATCATTCCTGAAGCGGTTTCGTTTAAAAATAATTGATAGGTAAAAATTTAAATATAAAAAAGTGAATTGCTAAAAGTTACATTTATTTTTCCTTCGTCAAGCCAGAAAAGTTGTAAAAAATTGAAGGCAAAACAAAATCACGATTTACAATCCACAATATTTTTTTAATAAAGAGTTGCCATACTTTCAGCTTTGAAATCCAAAAGATCTTCTGTTTTTCCTTCTTTCACTTTTCTCACCCATTCCGGATCCTGTAAAAGCGCTCTTCCAACAGCAACAAGATCAAAATCTCCCTGGTCTAATCTTCTCGTTAATTCCGTAAGATCTGCTTTTCCTGTTCCCTGTCCGGCAAATGCTCCCATAAAATCTCCTTCAAGACCTACAGAACCTACAGTAATTGTCGGCTGACCTGTAATTTTCTTTGCCCAACCTGCAAAATTTAAGTCAGAACCTTCAAATTCAGCTTCCCAGAAGCGTCTTTGTGAGCAGTGAAAAATATCAACTCCGGCTTCTTTTAATGGTAATAACCACTCTTCCATTTCTTGCGGAGTATTTGCTAATTTCGTTCCGTAATCCTGCTGTTTCCATTGAGAAAGACGGATGATAATTGTAAAATCCTCTCCTACTGCAGCTCTGATTGCATTTACAACATCTACAGCAAATTTGCTTCTTTCTCTCAGCGTTTTTCCTCCGTATTCATCGGTTCTTGTATTGGTAACCTCCCAGAAAAACTGATCAATTAAATAACCATGTGCTCCGTGAATTTCAACCACATCAAAGCCAAGGTCTTTCGCAGATTTCGCAGAAGCCGCAAATTGTACAATCGTATCCTGAATATCCTCCAATGTCATTGTAGAGGCTTTTTCCATATCTACTAAAGGATAATCTTCAGACATTCTCGTATCTCCGACATGCCAGATCTGAGGTCCCATTTTTCCTCCATTTTCATGAACAGCATCGATTACATTTTTCCATCCGTTTAATGCTTCTGTTCCGTAAAAATCAGGAATATTCTGCATATTTTTTGATCCCGGTCTGTTGATCACAGTTCCTTCAGAAAGGATCAACCCAACTTCCGAAGCCGCTCTTCTTGCATAATAGTCTGCAATTTGCTGAGTTGGAACTCCGCTATCAGATTGAGCTCTCGTCATCGGAGCCATTACGATTCTATTTTTTAGTTCTAAATTCTTGTATTGAAAAGGTTTAAATAATGATTCTGTGCTCATTTTTAAATATGTTTTTTATAATTGTTACACAAAGTAACTAATAATAGTTCATTTTTGTATCTTTCAAATTTAAAAAAGTGGTAACTTTGCAGTAACTTACATTAGTAACGTAAAAGTAACATATGAAGCAAAATGAATTAATGGCTTACAGCTGTCCTTTAGGAAAAGCAATGTCTGCCTTAGGAAGCAAATGGAAACCGATCATCGTATTGGTAATTAAGGACCGAAAATTACGTTTTGGAGAACTTGCGGTACGAATTAATGTAATTTCCCGGAAAGTCTTAACCGACCAGTTACGTGAAATGGAAGCCGACGGATTGGTAATTCGTGAAGAGTTTAAAGAAATTCCTCCAAGAGTTGAATACTCCTTAACAGAAAAAGGATTAGCATTGTTACCCATTTTATATCAGCTGGAAGAGTGGGAAAGGAAATATCATGTGCATGATCCGGATAAAGAGAAAGATTGTAAATCTCTTCTGGAAGAGAAGAAAATAAAAAAGGCTGTCATTTGATGGTCTTTTTTATTTCTTTAAATGTAATTTATTAAGTTTTACTTCTACGCTTTCCGGGTAATTTCCATTAATATAATTTATAAAACCTTTCTCAATTACGGCTTTTGATCCTGCTTTTGGAATTGAATCACTATATTTAAAATAAATAGTATCATTCTCAAGCTCATAATTTCCTGTGTAAATATCTTTATCTCTCATCATTCCTTGTGAAATAAATTCAAAACTTTTATCATCATACATTTTCAGGTAAACCCAACCTAAAGGAGCTTCTCTGTCAGCCAAAAGAACTTCTTTCTTTTCATTTTTACAACTCGTAATTATTAATAAAAAACATATAAAGAAAAGTTTGAACTTCATGGTATACACCTAAATGGTTTAACAAATATAAATTAAAAACCGCTCCCAAAAAGAAAGCGGTTTTCAAATTTATCTAAAATTTCAATTAAAATATCGCCGGATATTTCTGAGGATTTGTTTCGTTAAACATTGTATAGATTTTCTCAACCATATCGTCTGCAGACGGTTTAGAGAAGTAATCTCCGTCACTTGCATACGCCGGTCTGTGATCATTTGCAGAAATTGTCAACGGATCAGAATCTAAGAATCTGAATGCCTTTTGTTTTTCTAAAATCTGCTGAAGGATAAATGCTGAGGTTCCACCTTCCACATCTTCATCGATGACAACCAATCTGTTTGTTTTCTTCACAGATTCAGCAATTTCGTGAGTTAAATCAAAAGGAATTAATGACTGAACGTCAATAACTTCTGCAGAAATTCCTAATTTTCCTAATTCTTCTGCTGCTTCCATTACAATTCTCCAGGTAGAGCCATAAGTTACCAATGTAACATCACTTCCTTCTTTGGTAACCTCAATTTTACCAACAGGAACAGTGAATTCGCCTAAGTTATCCGGTTGTTTTTCCTTTAATCTGTATCCGTTCAGACATTCAACAATTACGGCAGGATCGTCGCTTTGAAGCATCGTATTATAGAATCCGGCAGCTTTGGTTAAGTTTCTTGGAACCAATACTAAAATCCCTTTTGAAAGGTTTAAAATTCCCGCCATTGGAGAACCTGAATGCCAAACTCCTTCTAATCTGTGACCTCTTGTTCTGATGATTACCGGAGCTTTCTGACCACCTTTAGTTCTGTACTGAACTGTTGCTAAGTCATCACTCATTCCTTGTAAACAGTACAAAATATAGTCAAGATACTGGATTTCGGCAATTGGTCTTAAACCTCTCATTGCCATTCCGATTCCCTGACCTAAAATCGTTGCTTCACGGATTCCTGTATCGGCAACACGAACATCACCATATTTTTCCTGCATTCCTTCAAGTCCCTGGTTTACGTCACCGATATTTCCGGCATCTTCACCAAATACTAAAGTTTCAGGATATTTTTCAAAGATTTTATCGAAATTATTTCTTACCACTACTCTTCCGTCCACATCTTCAGAACTATCTGAATAGATTGGTTTAACTTCTTTTACATTCTCCGCTTTCCACTGAGACTGAGAATACAAATGAGAAGAGTAGTTGTCTTTCTCAACCTCAAAAATCTCATTGTATTTCTGCATCAACTGATTTCTTTCTGCAGAGTTTGTTCCTCTTGTTGCCAATAAAGATCTTCTTACCAAATGGAAAACATCTTTCTTAGCTTTTGAAACTAATTTATTGAACTGATTGATATAATTTTCAATTTCAGCGTGTTGTCCTTTTAAATTTTCAACTAAAGGTAACACTGAACTGATTAAATCTGTGATTGTCTTCTGATAGTTTTCCCAAGCCTGTTTTTGTCCGGCTTTTACCGTTTTTTTAGCTTCTTCGTCAATAGCATCCAATTCTTCCGCAGTTGCCAAAACTTCTTCTTTACCATCAATTTCGATGGAATAATTTAAAATCCATTCTTTGAATTTAACCAATCCGTCAAACTGGGATTCCCAAGCCAAACGTTCTTCGTTTTTATATCTTTCGTGAGAACCCGAAGTCGAGTGACCTTGAGGCTGTGTAACTTCAATAACATGAACGACTACCGGAACACTTTCAACTCTTGCAAATTGTTCTGCTCTTGCATAAGCATCCAATAGTGCAGCATAATCCCATGCTTTTACCTGAATGATTTCACAACCCTGAGCTTCTCCATCCTTTCTTTGGAAACCACTCAACATTTCAGCGATATCCGCTTTTGCTCTCTGATTTTTTGTAGGAACTGAAATTCCGTAACCATCATCCCAAATTGAAACCACCATCGGAACCTGAAGAGCACAGGCAGCATTCAGAGTTTCCCAGAAATGACCTTCTGCTGTAGAAGCATCCCCGATTGTTCCAAAAGCAATTTCATTACCTTCTTTTGAGAATTTTTCAGAACCGTCGAATTTAACTGATTTATATATTTTTGAAGCCTGAGCTAACCCCAATAATCTCGGCATTTGTCCTGCTGTAGGAGAAATATCCGAAGAAATATTTTTTTGAGCTGTCAAGTCTTTCCAGCTTCCGTCCTCATTTAAACTTCTTGTTGCAAAGTGCCCGTTCATCTGTCTTCCAGCCGATGCAGGTTCTCTTTCAACACTTGTATCAGCATATAACTGTGCAAAGAAACTCTCTACTGTCAACGCATCTACAGCCAATGCAAAAGTCTGATCTCTATAATATCCTGAACGGAAGTCTCCATTTTTGAAAACCTTCGCCATTGCAAGCTGAGGAAGCTCTTTACCATCCCCAAAAATACCAAATTTAGCTTTTCCTGTAAGAACTTCTCTTCTTCCTAAATAGGACATTTCGCGAGAAACTCTCCCCAACTTGTAGTCTTCAAGTATCTGATTTTTAAAATCTTGAAAGGAAATTTGCTGTGTTTCAATATAGGTTGTTTGCATAGCCAAATATAAAATTTTTAAATTCTCGAAGTATTTTGCTAATATACACTTTTTAAATTAATTTTAATTTTTATTA